>NZ_JAQOZV010000033.1:0-86634 GCF_030348125.1 Massilia sp. DJPM01 | reverse complement strand
CGCGTCGCATAGCGCGTCGCGTAGCGCGCCGCATAATTTGTTGGGCGCGGGCCAGCGTGGCGCTCATTGCATCGGGTAAAATCGGTGCATGAGAATTCTTATCAGCAATGACGACGGCTACCTCGCTCCCGGCATCCAGGCCCTGGCCGAGGCGCTCGCCCAGGTGGCCGAGATCGTCGTCGTGGCGCCCGACAGCAACCGCTCGGGCGCCTCCAATTCGCTGTCGCTGGACCGCCCGCTGTCAGTGCAACAGGCGGCCAACGGCTTTTACTTCGTCAACGGTACCCCGACCGACTGCGTCCACATCGCCCTGACCGGCATGCTCGACTACCGCCCCGACCTGGTGGTGTCCGGCATCAACAATGGCCAGAACATGGGCGACGACACCCTGTATTCCGGCACGGTGGCGGCCGCGACCGAGGGTTATCTGTTCGGCATACCGGCGATCGCCTTTTCCCAGGTGGCGCACGGCTGGGAGCATATCGATGGCGCCGCCCGCCTGGCGCGCGACATCGTGCTGCGCCGCTTCGACGCGCTGCCATCGCCGTACTTGCTCAACGTGAACATTCCGAACCTGCCCTACGCAGCCCTGGGCACGGTGCGCGCGACCCGGCTGGGGCGGCGTCACCAGGCCGAGCCGGTGATCCGCGGGCGCGACCCGCGCGGGCGCGAAATTTTCTGGATCGGCCCGCCGGGCGCCACGCGTGATGCCGGCGAGGGCACCGATTTCCATGCCACCGCCCAGGGCGAGGTCTCGATCACCCCGCTCCAGGTCGACCTGACCCATCGCGACCAGCTGGCGCTGCTGTCGGGCGCACTGGCATGAGCGACAAGCCGGACAAACGCAGCACTTTCCCCTTGCCGCTATCGTCGGTGACGGGCAATGCGCGCAAGAGTCCGGCGTTTGCACCCGCCAGGGTTGCTACGCCGCAAGTGGCGACGCCCCAGACCGCAACCCGGAATGCCGCCGGCAACGGCGTGCAGCCGAACGGCGCGCAGGCCTATGTGCCGCGGGTGGCGGCTTCGCCCTCGAAGTCGCACAGCGACGCCTTGCTGCGGGCCCAGCCGCTGCCGCTGGTGGCGCCACGGCCCGACATGGGCGTGTCGGATGCGATCCGGCGCGCCATGGTGGCGCGCGTGGCGCGCCAGGGCGTCAAGGATACGGTGGTGCTGGGCGCGCTGGAAACCGTGCAGCGCCACCGCTTCATCGAGCCGGCCCTGTCGGCCCAGGCGTATATCGATGCCTCCTTGCCGATCGGCCACAACCAGACCATTTCGCGTCCCTACATCGTGGCGCGCATGCTCGAAGTGCTGCGCAACGGCGCTTCCCTGAACCGGGTGCTGGAGATCGGCACCGGCTGCGGCTACCAGGCGGCGGTGCTCTCGTGCATCGCCAAAGAGGTGTATTCGGTCGAGCGGATTCGTCAATTGCACGAGCTGGCCAAGACCAATCTGCGCCACCTGCGCATCGTGAATCTGCGCTTGCACTACGGAGATGGTATGCTAGGCTTGCCCCAAGCCGCCCCATTCGACGGTATCATCCTGGCTGCGGCCGGTCTGGAAGTGCCGCAGGCACTGCTGGAGCAGCTCAACGTGGGCGGCCGCCTGGTCGCCCCGGTGGGTGCGCAGGTCCAGCACCTGCAATTGATCACCCGCACCGGCAAGGCCGAATGGATGAGCGAAACCCTGGAAGGCTGCCACTTCGTGCCCTTGCGCCCGGGCACCGTTTAAGCGTTCGCCCGGCCTGCGCCCCATGGTGCGCGCCTTAGCTTAAAAGAATACGACACACATAACATGAGAATGAAATACACAAGCCATCTTCCCCTGCTGTTCCTCACTCTCGGCCTGCTCAGCGCCTGTACCACCGCTCCCCGCCGCGCCGCGCCGGTTGTCGACCGCCTGCCGGCCGCCGACAACCGGGTGCCGCGCACGGTCGATGAATCCAAGGATGAACGTGGCATGTACACGGTCAAAAAGGGCGATACCCTGATCCGTATCGCGCTCGACCACGGCCAGAATTACCGCGACCTGGTGGTCTGGAACAACCTGGCCAATCCGAACGATATCAAGGTTGACCAGGTGCTGCGCGTGATTGCACCGGACAACGTCGTGATCAGCAAGATCGACATGCCGCCGCCGTCGGAACCGAAAAAGCCGACACCGCCGCCGGCGCCGGACGTGGTCAGGAAGAGCTCGCCGCGCGCCGACAAGCGTCCGTACAGCGATGCCGCGCTGGCCGAACTGCAAAAAGGCGAGGGCGGCACCAGCAAGCCGGAGCCGAAGCCGGCCGACAAGCCCGAGCGCGAAGCGCATCCGCCGGCCGTGGCGGTGGCGCCGCCGCCGGTGGTCGCGCCCGGCACCACCGTGAGCGCCACCGACGACGATAAACTGAGCTGGATGTGGCCGTCGGACGGCAAGATCGTCGCCACCTTTGACGAAGGCAAGAACAAGGGCATCGATATCGCCGGCAAGGCTGGCCAGCAAGTGATGGCGGCCGGCGCCGGAAAAGTCATGTATGCGGGCAGTGGCATCCGCGGTTATGGTAATCTGGTGATTGTGAAGCACAGCAACAGCCTGCTGTCCGCCTATGCCCATAACCGCAGCATCGTGGTCAAGGAAGGGCAGAGTGTCAACAAGGGCCAGATCATTGCC
This sequence comes from Massilia sp. DJPM01, assembly GCF_030348125.1. Lineage (NCBI taxonomy): Bacteria > Pseudomonadati > Pseudomonadota > Betaproteobacteria > Burkholderiales > Oxalobacteraceae > Massilia > Massilia sp. DJPM01. The sequence goes on along the minus strand of NZ_JAQOZV010000033.1, from coordinate 83,982 downwards.
GAAATGGGCGATTCGGACGCCGATACGGTCAAGCTGCACTTCGAGATCCGCCAGCAGGGCAAGCCGGTCGATCCTTCGCGCTTCCTGCCTAACCGCTGAGAACGTTTTACTGAGAACGGCCCGTGGACCCTTCATGACGCATTCGAGCTACCAGCAAGGCGACGATCCGGGTCCGGATGAATTTTCGGACGACCCGGCCGACGTCGACCCCGACATCGACCCGGATGCGCCATCCGGCCCCGATGGCGAGGTCGACGCCGATGCCGATCCGGTGCCGGTGGCCGGGGCCGTGCTCGAAAGCGTCGATGAACTGAAAAAAGTGTTGGCGGCCGAGCTTTCGACCGATACCACCCAGCACTACCTGAACCAGATCGGCACGCGTCCCCTGCTGACCGCGCCCCAGGAAGTGCATTTCGCCACCCTGGCCAAGGCCGGCGACTTTTCCGCGCGCCAGACCATGATCGAGCACAATCTGCGGCTGGTGGTGTCGATCGCCAAGCATTACATCAACCGCGGCGTGGTGCTGCTCGACATGATCGAGGAAGGCAATATCGGCCTGATGCGCGCCATCGACAAGTTCGAGCCGGAGCGCGGCTTCCGCTTTTCCACCTATGCCACCTGGTGGATCCGCCAGAGCATCGAGCGCGCCATCATGAACCAGGCACGCACGGTGCGCCTGCCGGTGCACATGGTGCGCGAGCTGAACCAGATCCTGCGCGCCAAGTACCACCTCGAAGCCCAGCACCGCAACGGCAAGGATGCCAGCGCCGAAGACATCGCCCACCTGGTCGGGCGTCCGGTCGAGGAAGTGCAGGATATCCTGGCCCTGTCCGAACACGCTACTTCGCTCGACGCCCCGCTCGACAACGATCCGCAGTCGAGCCTGATGGACATGCTGCCCGGCGACGCCGAGGATAGCCCCGACGCCCGCGCCGAACACCACGAAATGACGGTGCTGGTGCGCGACTGGCTCACGCGCTTGCCGGACAAGCAGCGCATCGTGATCATGCGCCGTTTCGGCCTGGACAACGACGATCCGGCCACCCTGGAAACCCTGGCCGAAGAGATGGGCGTCACGCGCGAGCGGGTGCGCCAGATCCAGCAGGAAGCCTTGATCAAACTGAAACGGGCGATGGCCGCCCGTGGCGTGGTACGCGATTCCTTGCTATGATGCGCGCGGGCTGACACGGCTGCGCGCCTCCTCCTTTTCCCCTTAATCCTCTTTCCGCACACGCCACGCGCGTGTTTTTCGCCATGCAAGACACCATTCTCGACATCAAATCCCTGGACATGGACGCCCGCGGCGTCGGCCACCTCGCCAACGAGGACGGTTCGCCGGGCAAGGTCATCTTCGTCGAGGGCGCCTTGCCGGGCGAAAAAGTCAGCTTTCATACCTTCAAGAAGAAGAAAAACTGGGAAGCGGCGCGCATGACGGTGCTGCACAAGCCCTCGTCGATGCGGGTCGACCCGAAATGCCCGCATTTCGACAATTGCGGCGGCTGCTCGATGCAGCACCTGGAGCCGTCGGCCCAGGTGGCGATGAAGCAGCGCGTGCTGGAAGATAATCTGTGGCATATCGGCAAGGTCAAGCCGGAAAACGTGATGCGCCCGATGTATGGCCCGACCTGGGGCTACCGCTACCGCGCGCGCCTGTCGGTGCGCCATGTTGCCAAAAAAGATACGGTGCTGGTGGGCTTCCACGAAAAGCGCTCGGCCTTCGTGGCCGACATGAGCGACTGCAAGATCCTGCCGCCGCACGTGGCCGCCATGCTGCTGCCGCTGCGCGCGCTGGTGGGCGCCCTGTCGATCTTCGACCAGATGCCGCAGATCGAAATCGCGGTTGGCGAGGAAACCACGGCCATGGTGCTGCGCATCATGGCGCCCCTGACGGGTGCCGATCAAATCTTGCTCAAAAGCTTCGCCGACCAGTGGCAGATCCAGTGGTGGCTGCAAACCAAGGGCCCGGAAACGGCCGCGCCCTTCTATCCGCTCGACAAGGAACTGTATTACACCCTGCCCGAGTTCGGCGTGAAGATGCCGTTCAAGCCGGTCGACTTTACCCAGGTCAACCACCATATCAACCGGGTGCTGGTCGGCAAGGCGCTCAATTTGCTGGACGTGCAGCCGAGCGACCGCGTGGCCGACCTGTTCTGTGGCCTGGGCAACTTCACTTTGCCGCTGGCCACGCAGGGCAGGGAAGTGGTCGGGATCGAAGGCAGCACCGCCCTGACCGAGCGCGCCCTGTCGAATGCGCGCGCGAATGGCTTGTCGGAGAAAACCAGCTTTTCGACGCGCAACCTGTTCGAGGTGACGGCGGAAGACCTGGTCGAGCTCGGCAAATTCGACCGCATGCTGATCGATCCGCCGCGCGATGGCGCCATGGCGCTGGCGCAAGCCCTGGCCGCCCTGCGTTTGAGTCATCCGGAGATGTTGCCAAAACGCATAGTGTATGTGTCGTGCAGCCCGTCCACCCTGGCGCGCGATGCCGCCATCCTGACCCATGAAGCGGGCTACCAGTTGAAAAAGGCGGGCGTGGTGAATATGTTCCCGCACACCTCGCACGTGGAATCGATGGCCGTGTTCGACCTGGCCTGATTCTCGCAGGCATGAAAAAAGCCGACCCGCGGGTCGGCTTTTTTCATGGGGAGGAAACGCTTAGTCGCGTTCGCCGCCCATGCCCAGCAGCGACAGCAGGTGCTGGAAGATGATGTACACGTCCAGGTACAGGCTCAGGGTGGCGCTGATGTAGTTGGTTTCGCCGCCGTTGACGATGCGCTGCACGTCATACAGGATGTAGGCCGAGAAAATCGCGATCGCGATCACCGAGATCGCCAGCCACAGGGCAGGCATCTGGAAGAAGTAGTTGGCCAGCGTTGCCACGATCAGTACCATGACGCCGGCGAACAGCCACTTGCCCATCACCGAGAAATCGCGCTTGCTCACGGTGGCGATGCTGGCCAGTACCGCGAAGATGCTGGCGGTGCCGCCGAAGGCCAGCATGATCAGGGTGCCGCCGTTGGAAAAGCCCAGGGTGCGCGTGAGCAGCGGCGTGAGCCAGATACCCATGAAGAAGGTAAAGCCCAGCAGGACGACGACGCCCATGGCCGTTTCCTTGGTTTTTTCGATGGCCCAGATGAAGCCGTAGGACAAGGCCAGGAACAGGACAAATCCCATGATGCCGCGTGGTACCGGCAGATGGAACATCACGCCCAGGGCGGCGCCGAGTACCGTCGGGATCATCGACAGGGCCAGTAGCCAGTAAGTATTGCGCAGTACGCGATGACGTACTTCCTGGCTTCCCGCCAGGGTGTAGTCTTGCAAGCTGATGGACATAGTGCCTCCGGTTGATAAAAAAGTAATGCTCACTAAAAGAATAGCACGGCGGGAGAAAAGCGCGCAAAATCGCGCTTGCGCCCGCGTGTATTTGCTGGCGCCACTCTAACACTTCTGCGGGCGGCCGTGCAATATCCCTCAAAAAGGGGTGTTGTATGGTAAAATCGAAGGTTGATTGGGTCTCATCACCTGACATTAAACCTTTCTTTTTATTGGAGTTTTTACAAATGGCAATCGAACGCACCCTGTCGATCATCAAACCAGACGCAGTTGCAAAAAACGTCATCGGTCAAATCTACAGCCGCTTTGAAGGCGCTGGCCTGAAAGTGGTTGCTGCCCGCATGATGCATCTGTCGCGCGCTGAAGCAGAAGGCTTCTACGCCGTGCACGCCGCACGTCCATTCTTCAAGGACCTGGTCGAATTCATGATCTCGGGTCCTGTCATGGTGCAAGCGCTCGAAGGCGAAAACGCCATCGCGACCCACCGTGACCTGATGGGCGCAACCGATCCGAAGAAAGCAGAAAAAGGCACGATCCGCGCCGATTTCGCCGATTCGATCGATGCCAACGCGGTTCACGGCTCCGACGCCGCTGAAACCGCTGCTGTGGAAATCGCTTACTACTTCCCAGCACTGAACGTGTACTCCCGTTAATCAGTCTCTTGGCTGCTTGACAATGTATGACGCCACCTGCCCGGCACCCCGGGCAGGTGGCATGTTTTCCCGACTGAACCCAGTCCTGACTGAATAAAGAATGCTTATGACGACTCTCACCAACCTGCTGGACTTCGATCCCGCGCAACTCGTCGCTTACTGCGCCGACTTGGGTGAGAAGCCGTTCCGTGCCAAACAGCTGCAGCGCTGGATACACCAGTTCGGCGCCAGCGAGTTCGACACCATGACCGACCTGGCCAAGTCGCTGCGCGACAAGCTGGCCACGCGCGCCGAAATCCGCGCGCCGGCCACGATCAGCGACCACACCTCGCTTGATGGCACGCGCAAGTGGCTGGTCGACGTAGGCAATGGCAACGCGGTCGAAACCGTGTTCATCCCGGAAGAAAACCGCGGCACCCTGTGCATTTCCACCCAGGCCGGCTGCGCCGTCAATTGCCGTTTCTGTTCCACCGGTAAGCAGGGCTTCAACCGCAACCTGACCGTGGCCGAAATCATCGGCCAGCTGTGGATGGCCGAATTCGAGCTGCGCCGCACCAAGGGCATTGAACCCGGTCCCAAGGGCGAGCGCCAGATCACCAACGTGGTCATGATGGGCATGGGCGAGCCCCTGCTCAATTTCGAGCCGACCGTGACCGCCCTCAAGCTCATGCTCGACGATAACGCCTACGGCCTGTCGCGCCGCCGCGTGACCCTGTCGACCTCGGGCGTGGTGCCGATGATGGACAAGCTGTCGCAGGAAGTGCCGGTGGCGCTGGCCGTCTCCCTGCACGCGTCAAACGATGCGCTGCGCGATGGCTTGATTCCGCTGAACAAAAAATACCCGCTGCGCGAGCTGATGGCGGCTTGCCGCCGCTACCTCGAATTCGCCCCGCGCGACTTCATCACCTTCGAATACTGCATGCTCGACGGCGTCAACGACAGCGACGAGCACGCGCGCGAGCTGGTGGCGCTGGTGCTGGACCCGGTGCTCGGCGTGTCGTGCAAATTTAACCTGATTCCGTTCAATCCTTTCCCTGAGTCCGGCTTGTTGCGCTCGAAGAATCCGCGCATCAAGGCCTTCGCCCAGGTACTGATGGATGCCGGCATCGTGACCACGATTCGAAAAACGCGCGGCGACGATATCGATGCCGCCTGCGGCCAGCTGGCCGGCGAAGTGCAAGACCGTACCCGCGTACAGGAGCGCATGGAAAAAATGGCTGAATACCAGAAGAAGTTCGGCGCCGATTTCGGGCGCATCGTGGAGATTCCTTCTTGAGCGCGCGCCTGTCGCGGCCATCGTCCCGTCCTTGGCGCCCGCTGCTGGCGCTGTGCGCCGCCGGCCTGGCGCTGTCGGCTTGCGTGAGCACCAGCAGCACCCGCAACGACACTGCCAATGCCATCGGCCTGCAGGGCAGCAAGACGGAGCTGAAAACCAGCTCCGACCAGACCAACAAGGACAAGCGTGCGTCGATTCGCATGCAGCTGGCCATCGGTTACTACCAGGAAGGCAATTACACGGTTGCCCTGGACGAGATCAAGCAAGCCATCGCCATCGATCCCGAGATCGCCGACGCCTACAGCGTGCGCGCCCTGATCTACACCAGCATGGGCGAGATGGTGCTGGCGGAAGAGAATTACCAGCGCGCGATGCGGCTGGCGCCGCTCAATCCCGACCTGAACAACAATTATGGTTCCTTCCTGTGCCAGACCGAGCGCTACCCGGCGGCGATGGCCCAGTTCGAGGTTGCCCTGAAAAATCCGCGCTACCAGTCGCCGGTCAAGGCCATGGTCAATGCCGGTGGATGCGCCATCAAGCATAAAAGTTTCGACGCGGCCGAGCGCTACCTGCTCGACGCCATGCGTTTCGAGCCCGACCTGATGCCGGTCAATGCCGGTTTGGCGCGGGTCTACTACGAGCGGCGCGACTACGTGCGCGCCGGTAATTATATCAACCGCGTGAAAGCGGTCGCGAAACCGGAAGTCTTGCCCGCCGATGTGCTGTGGCTGGCGATCCGCGTCGAACGCAAGCTGGGCAACAAGGATTCGGAGACGAGCCTGGTGACCCAGTTGCGCCGGCGCCATCCCGGCTCGACCGAATTCGCAGCCTTCCAGCGCGGTGCATTTGATGAGTGAGACAGGATCGACGATGAGTTCAGAGTGGGCAGAACAACCGGCAGCGGGCACGAACGCGGGGGCAAACGCCGCGGGTAACCACGGTTTGCCGGGCAAGACCCTGGCCGCCCAGCGTGAAGCGATGGGCTGGACGGTGGAACAGGTCGCCGACCAGCTGAAAATGGCCGTGCGCCAGGTCACCGCGCTGGAAGCGGGCGACTACGCCAATTTGCCGGGACCGGCCGTGGTGCGCGGTTTCGTGCGCGCCTACGCCAAGGTCGTCAAGCTCGACGCGGCGCCGCTGGTGGCCATGATTTCGCTGGAATCCCCCGAACTGGCCGAGTCCGGCAACGGCCGGACCGTGCGGCGCGACAAGCCCGCCACCTTTTCCGAAGTCCGTTTTCCGACCAATGGCAAGCGCTCGCGCCTGCCGCTGGGCCTGATCGGCGCGGCCGTGCTGGTGGTGGCCGCCGCTGCCGGCGCCTGGCATTTCGGGCTGGTGCCGTCGGCGCTGCTCTCTGGCAGCGCGTCGGCTACCGCGCCGGCTACCGCGCCGGCTACCGCGTCGGCTACCGCCCCGGCCGGCGCGCCGGCTACCGCGTCGGCTACCGCGTCGGCTACCGCCTCCGGTTCGCAAGCGAGCGTCACGGTACTGCCGGCGCCGGTCGTTGCCGACAAGCCGCTTGTGGCACCGCTGGAAACGACCCTGGTCAAGCCGGACGAGCGCAAACCGGTCATCGCAGCGGCACCGCCGCTGGTGTCGGTACTGCCCCCGCCGACCGCGTCGGTTGCCACCGCTGCCGCTCGCGCCCCAGCGCTTGCCACGCCGGCCGCGCCGCCCGGATCGAATACCCTGGTGCTGAACGTGCGCGCCGATTCCTGGGTCGAAGTGCGGCGTGCCAAGGGTGCGCCTTTGCTGTCGCGCCTGCTCAAGGCCGGCACCGTCGAAACGGTCGAAGTGGGCGAGCCGGTCACCCTGATCGTCGGCAAGCCCGATGGCGTGAGCGCCACCCTGCGCGGCGATACGGTGGCCTTGCCGTCGAATAACGGCCGCGTTTCCAGAGTCAACCTCAAGTAATAGGTCTTTGTTCATGTCTTCTTCGAATCTGGCGATCCCCTCCGGGCCCCTCGTGCGGCGCAGCAGCCGGCGCGTGCTGGTGTCGCATGGCGAACGCAAAATCTGGGTCGGCGGCGACGCGCCCGTGGTGGTGCAGTCGATGACCAACACCGATACGGCCGACGTGATCGGCACCGCGATCCAGGTCAAGGAACTGGCCCGCGCCGGCTCCGAAATGGTACGCATCACGGTCGACAAGCCGGAGGCCGCGGCCGCCGTGCCGCTGATCCGCGAACAGCTCGACAAGATGGAAATCGACGTCCCGCTGGTGGGCGACTTCCATTACAACGGCCATACCTTGCTGCGCGACTTCCCCGAGTGCGCGCGCGCGCTGTCGAAGTACCGCATCAATCCGGGCAATGTGGGGCAGGGCGCCAAGCGCGACAGCCAGTTCGCCCAGATGATCGAAACGGCCATCATGTACAACAAGCCGGTGCGCATCGGCGTGAACTGGGGCAGCCTGGACCAGTCGCTGCTGGCGCGCATCATGGATGAAAACGCCCAGCGCGCCGAGCCCTGGAGCGCGCAGGCGGTGATGTACGAGGCGCTGATCACCTCGGCCATCGACAACGCCCTGCGCGCCGAGGAAATCGGCCTCGGACGCGACCAGATCATCCTCTCGTGCAAGGTCTCGGGCGTGCAGGATTTGATCGCGGTGTACCGCGAACTGGCGCGCCGCTGCGACTATCCGCTGCACCTGGGCCTGACCGAAGCGGGCATGGGCAGCAAGGGCATCGTTGCCTCGACCGCCGCGCTGTCGGTGCTGCTGCAGGAAGGCATCGGCGACACGATCCGCATTTCGCTTACGCCGGAACCGGGCGGCGACCGCACGCGCGAAGTCATCGTGGCGCAAGAAATCCTGCAAACCATGGGTTTACGCAAGTTCGCGCCGATGGTGATCGCCTGCCCGGGTTGCGGGCGCACCACCTCGACCACCTTCCAGGAATTGGCCGACAACATCCAGACTTACCTGCGCGAGCAGATGCCGGAATGGAAAAAGGCGTATCCGGGCGTGGAAGGCATGAATGTGGCCGTGATGGGTTGCATCGTCAACGGTCCGGGCGAATCGAAGCACGCCAACATCGGCATCAGCCTGCCGGGCACCGGCGAATCGCCGGCCGCGCCGGTGTTCGTCGATGGCAAGAAAACTGTCACCCTGCGCGGCGACAAGATCGTTGAAGAATTCCAGGCGATTGTCCTGAATTACGTACAAACCACTTACGGTAAGCAACTTACAAATGGCGGAGGCGGGGTTGCAAGCGGCATGCCGCTTGCCGCCGCAGCGGTCCCCGGCTTGCAAGCCGGGACGCCTTAACATACAAAGAGTTTTAAAATATGTCAGATAACAAAAAAGAAAAAGCAACGAAGATCACTGCCGTCAAGGGCATGAACGATATCCTGCCGGCCGACGCGCCGCTGTGGGAGCTGTTTGAAAACACGGTGCATTCGGTCCTGAAAAGCTACGGCTACCAAAAGATCGTCACCCCGATCGTCGAAGATACGGCGCTGTTCAAGCGCGCCATCGGCGCGGTGACCGATATCGTCGAAAAAGAAATGTACTCGTTCAAGGATTCGATGAACGACGATGAGCTGACCCTGCGCCCCGAAGGCACGGCCGGCGTGGTGCGCGCCGTCATCGAACACAACCTGGTGTACGACGGCCCGCGCCGCGTCTGGTACTCGGGACCGATGTTCCGCCACGAGCGTCCGCAGCGCGGCCGCTATCGCCAGTTCTTCCAGGTGGGCGCCGAAGCGGTCGGCTTTGCCGGTCCGGATATCGACGCCGAGCTGATCATGCTGTGCCGCCGCCTGTGGGACGACCTGGGCCTGGAAGACATCCGCCTCGAAATCAATTCGATCGGCGACGCCGCCGAGCGCCAGCGCCACCGCGCCGACCTGATCACCTATTTCGAAGCCAACGCCGACCTGCTCGACGACGAAGCCAAGCGCCGCCTGCACGCCAATCCGCTGCGCATCCTCGACACCAAGAACCCTGCCATGCAAGAGCTGGTGAACAAGGCGCCCAAGCTGCTCGACTACCTGGAAGGCGAATCGGTGCTGCACTTCGAAGGCTTGAAACGCATCCTGGACCACAATAATATCCAGTACACCGTCAACCCGCGCCTGGTGCGCGGGCTCGATTACTACAACCGCAGCGTGTTCGAGTGGGTCACCGACAAGCTCGGCTCGCAAGGCACTGTGTGTGCGGGCGGCCGCTACGATCCGCTGATCGAAAGCTTCGGCGGCAAGCCGACCCCGGCGGTCGGTTTCGCCATGGGCATCGAGCGCCTGGTGGAGCTGATGAAAGAGGCGGGAGAACCGAACGATCCGTCCGAATGCGATGTCTATATGGTGCACCAGGGCGAGCAAGCGCGCATGCAAGCCTTCGTGCTGGCCGAGCGCATCCGTGATGCCGGCCTGGATGTTGTGTTACATTGCGCCGCTGCGAGCGGTCCCGGCAGCTTCAAGAGCCAGATGAAAAAAGCCGATGGCAGCGGCGCGGCTTTTGCCGTGATCCTGGGCGACGATGAAATCGCCAGGCGCACGGCGGCGGTCAAGTCGATGCGCGGCGCCGAGGGCGAGCAGCAGGCCAGCGTGCCGTTCGACGACGTGGTCGACTACCTGGTCAACCAGATCGTGGGCGCCCACGAGCACGACCACGATCACGAGCACGTGCACTACCATCACTAGGCGCAAGGCGGCACCCCGATTCCGATTAATCAGTAGTTAACTACGTTGAGAATGACATGGCATACGATCTCGAAGAACAAGAACAACTGGCCGCAATGCAGGCCTTCTGGAGCAAGTACGGCACCATGCTGATGGTGTTGCTGATCGTCGCCGCCGGTTCCTACTCCGGCTATACCTGGTGGAAGCGCCAGGAGCGCGTCAACGCGGCGGAAGCCTCTGGCCTGTACACGCAGATGCAAACCGCGGTCGCCGCCAAGGACAACACCAAGGTGCAGCGCATCGCCGGCGACGTGCGCACCAAGTACGCCAAGAGCGCCTACGCCTCCATGACGGCGCTGATGGCCGCCAAGAGCGCGTTCGACGCCAGCGACCTGAAAGCGGCCAAGGTCCATCTGCAATGGGTGATCGACAACGGCAACGACGAGTACAAGTCGATCGCCAAGCTGCGCCTGTCCGGCGTGCTGCTCGACGAGAAAGCCTACGATGAAGGCCTGAAACTGCTGGCCACCAGCTTCCTGCCGCAGTTCACTGGCGCCGTGGCCGACCGCAAGGGCGACATCCTGGTCGCGCAGAACAAGATCGCCGAAGCGCGCAGCGCCTACCTGGCCGCGCTGGCCACGATGGACGAGCAGCATCCGGGCCGCGCCGTGGTCATGCTCAAGCTCGAAGCCATCGGTGGCAGCGTGCCCGAGACCAAAGCGGCCGCCTGAGCGGTCGCCAGGTCCGCATCAACAAGTTACCCAGAACAAGGTCCATGACTATGCGTATTACCCAGAAACTTATCGGTGTGAGTGTGCTGGCCCTGATGGCCGGCTGCTCCACCCTGAGTTCGCTTAATCCTTTCGCCTCCAAATCCAAGGGCAACGAGCCCGCGCCGCTGGTCGAGCTCAAGGGCTCGATGGCGGTGCGCACCGCCTGGAAGCTCGATATCGGCAAGGCCCAGGATTACGTCTTCACGCCGGCGCTGGTCAACCAGTCGCTGGTTGTGGCCGGCGCCGATGGCGCCATCGCGCGGGTCGACGCGGCCAGCGGCAAGCAGCTGTGGCGCATCAAGGCCGACACCGGCCTGACCGCCGGCGTCGGCACCGATGGCAGCATGCTGGTCTTTGGCGGCGCCAAGGGTGGCGTGCTGGCCTACGATCTCGAAGGCAAGCTGCTGTGGAAGGCCCAGGCCTCCAGCGAAGTGCTGTCCAGTCCGGTCGTGGGCGATGGCGTGGTGGTGGTGCGCTCGGTCGACAACCGCATCGTCGGCCTCGACGCCAAGACGGGCGAGAAAAAATGGACCGTGCAGCGCGTTTCGCCGCCACTGACCTTGCGCAATGCGCCGGGCATGGTGGTGATCGGCAAAGACGTCGTCATCGCCCAGCCGGGCGGTAAACTCTTGTCGCTGAACCTGGCCACCGGCGCGGCGCGCTGGGAAGTGGCGGTCGGCGAAGCGCGCGGTGCGACCGAACTCGAACGCGTCACCGATATCGGCGGCACCCCGGTCGTGATCGACCAGGAAGTGTGCGCCGCGTCCTACCAGGGCCGCGTGGGCTGCTTCGACATCGCCACCGGCGCCGCGCGCTGGACCAAGGAGCTGTCGTCGGATGTCGGCGTGGCGGTCGACCAGCGCTTCGTGTTCGCCGCCGACGACAAGGGCGCCGTCTCGGCCTTTAACCGCGAAGGCGGCGTGAGCGCCTGGAAAAACGACAAATTAAGTTATCGCCGCCTGTCCACCCCCGTGTCGTATTCGCGCACGGTGGCGGTCGGCGATTACCAGGGTTTCATCCACTTCCTGTCACGGGAAGATGGTTCCTTTCTGGCGCGCGCCGCCACCGACGGGAGCGCCATCACGGCGCCCCCGATGGTGGCCGGTTCGAACCTGATCTTTCAAACACAATCTGGGACAGTGACCGCTATCGCGGTCGAATAAAAACACCATGAAGCCGGTAATCGCATTAGTTGGTCGCCCCAACGTCGGGAAATCGACACTCTTCAATCGCCTCACCCGCTCGCGCGACGCGCTCGTGGCCGACTTGCCTGGCCTGACGCGCGATCGTCACTACGGCGAAGGCCGGGTCGGTGAACGCCCCTTCCTCGTCATCGACACGGGCGGCTTCGAGCCGGTCGCCAAGGAAGGCATCATGTTCCAGATGGCCCTGCAAACCAAGCAGGCCGTCGCCGAAGCGGACGTGGTCGTGTTCATCGTCGATGGCCGCCAGGGCTTGACGCCGCACGACAAGACCATCACCGACTTCCTGCGCAAGTCGGGCCGCAAGGTGATGTTGGTCGTCAACAAAGGCGAGGGCATGAAGTACAGCTCCGTCGTGGCCGATTTCTACGAACTCGGCATGGGCGACCCGTACGTCATTTCGGCCGCCCACGGCGACGGCGTGACCGACCTGGTCGAGGAAGCCTTGAACGAAGCCTTCGCCCAGCGTCCGGACGACCAGGAAGAACTGGAACCGGCCGCGCGCGGCATCAAGATCGCCATCGTCGGCCGTCCGAACGTGGGCAAGTCGACCCTGGTCAACACCCTGATCGGCGAAGAGCGCGTGATCGCCTTCGACATGCCGGGCACCACGCGCGACTCGATCGAAGTGCCGTTCGAGCGCGAAGGCAAGAATTACACCCTGATCGACACGGCCGGTATCCGCCGCCGCGGCAAGGTATTCGAAGCGATCGAGAAGTTTTCGGTCGTCAAAACCCTGCAGTCGATTTCGGAAGCCCACGTCGTGATCCTGCTGCTCGACGCCCAGCAAGATATTTCGGAACAGGACGCGCACATCGCCGGCTTCATCCTGGAATCGGGCCGCGCGCTGGTGGTGGCCGTCAACAAGTGGGATGGCCTGCGCACCGACGAGCGCGACGAAATCAAGATCGACATCGACCGCAAGCTCGATTTCCTCTCGTTCGCCAAGACCCACTTCATTTCGGCCCTGAAGTCGCAAGGCATCGCGCCGATGATGAAGTCGGTCGACGCGGCCTATGCCGCCGCCACCGCCGACCTGTCCACGCCGCGCCTGACGCGCGCGCTGATCGAAGCGGTCGAGAAGCAGGAACCGCGCCGCAAGGGCTCGATCCGTCCCAAAATGCGCTATGCGCACCAGGGCGGGCAAAATCCACCGATCATCGTCATTCACGGCAACTCGCTCGACGCCATTGGCGAGCCGTACAAGCGCTATCTCGAGAAGCATTTCCGCGACACCTTCAATCTGGTAGGTACGCCGCTGCGGATCGAGCTGCGCGTGGGTAAAAACCCGTTTGCGCGCACGTCCAAGTAGGCGCGGACGTCCGACAGACAATTGCAAAACAGGTTACAGTAACCCAGGGACATCATTCGCCTCACAACAATGATGGTCCCGGCACTTGAAAAACCAGCGAGTCGCCTCCAATTCTTTACTACAACAACATCACGGAGCTGTTATGAGCAACAAAGGGCAACTGTTACAAGACCCATTCCTCAATGCCTTGCGCAAAGAGCACGTTCCCGTCTCGATCTACCTGGTCAACGGGATCAAACTTCAGGGCCACATCGAGTCCTTCGACCAGTACGTGGTCTTGCTGCGTAACACGGTGACCCAGATGGTCTACAAGCATGCGATCTCCACCGTTGTTCCGGCACGCGCGGTTAATCTCAATCTTGATTCCGAAGCTGAGTAAGGCCATGGGCGTCGCCACCCCGGGTCGCCTGGCCCTGCAGGGAGGCCTATGCGCGCAGCACTAGTCGGCATCGATTTCGGCGCTGGCGACTTCAACGCGAGCGTGGAAGAGCTGTCCTTGCTCGCCCGTTCGGCAGGCGCCGACCCGATCACCACCATCACCGCCAAGCGTTCCAGTCCGGACGCTGCCTACTTTGTCGGCAGCGGCAAGGCCGACGAAATCGGCCTGGCCTGCGTGGACCAGAACATCGAGATCGTGATTTTCAATCACGCCTTGTCTCCGGCCCAGCAGCGCAATCTGGAAAAACGCCTGAATATCCGCGTCCTCGACCGCACCAGCCTGATCCTCGACATCTTCGCGCAGCGCGCCAAGAGTCACGAGGGCAAGCTGCAGGTCGAACTGGCGCAGCTGCAGCATCTGGCCACGCGCCTGATCCGCGGCTGGACTCACCTCGAACGGCAAAAGGGCGGTATCGGCCTGCGCGGTCCGGGTGAAACCCAGCTCGAGACCGACCGCCGCCTGATCGGCGAGCGCGTCAAGGCCTTGCGCGCGCGTCTGGCCAAGCTGCGCAAGCAGCATGAAACCCAGCGCCGTTCGCGCGGGCGCAGCCATACCTTTTCGGTCTCGCTGGTCGGCTACACCAATGCCGGCAAGTCGACCCTGTTCAACGCGCTCACCAAGGCCGGCGTGTACGTCGCCAACCAGTTGTTCGCCACGCTCGACACGACCTCGCGCCGCGTCTACCTGGGCGAAGAAGTGGGCAACGTGGTCATGTCCGACACGGTCGGTTTCGTGCGCGAACTGCCGCACCAGCTGGTGGCGGCATTCCGCGCCACCCTGGAAGAAACCATCCACGCCGACTTGCTGCTGCACGTCGTCGACGGTGCCAGCCCGGTGCGCATGGAACAGATCGAACAGGTCAACCTGGTGCTCAAGGAAATCGGCGCCGATCATATTCCGCAAATCCTGGTGTGGAACAAGATCGATGCCGCCGGCCTCGAGCCAGCGGTCGAGCGCGATGAAGCGGGCAATATTTCGCGCGTATTCATCAGCGCCCACACCGGCGCCGGCCTCGACATGCTGCGCGAAGCCGTGGTCGAAGCGGCCAGGGCCGCGCCAGCGCGCAGCCATCTTTTTGAAGAGCAGGACGATGCCGAACCGGATGACGCGCCCGATGGCGACGACGCAGACCATGCGTCCGGCCACGATGCTGACGACGCAGACGATGCGGACGATGCACGGGACGCGCAACCGGCCGAAATTCCAACCTCCACCATTGTCGGACCTCGATAGCATGCTTGCTTCATTACTCAAACGCGTCGGCATCCGGCCGCCGCCCACTGTCCTGCTGCAGGACAGCAAACGTCCCGGCGAGGGCCCGCCCGATCTCGACCAGATGTGGCGCGACTTCAACCAGCGCCTGAACCGCCTGTTCGGTCCCAAGGGACCGGGCGGCGGCGACACGGGCGGTGGCCCCTACCGTCCCGACATGAAGGGCGCCAGCGCCACGGTCGGCGCGGCGGCGGCGGTGGTCGCCTTTATCTGGCTTGCCAGCGGCGTGTTCAGCGTGCTGGAAGGCCAGGTCGGGATCGTTTCGACCTTCGGCAAATACGCGCGCACCACCGGCCCTGGCTTGAACTGGCGCATGCCGTATCCGTTCCAGACCCACGAAAAAGTCAACGTCTCGAACCTGCGCACCGTCGAAATCGGTACCAGCGGTACCGCGCGCGCCAAGAATCCGCAAGAAGCGCTGATGCTCACCGATGACGAAAACATCATCGAGATCCAGTTCGCGGTGCAGTACACGCTCAAGGATCCGAAGGCCTGGCTGTTCAACAACTACGATACCGACGACACCGTGCGCATGGTCGCCGAAACGGCGATGCGCGAAATCGTCGGCAAGAGCAAGATGGACTTCGTGCTGTACGAGGGCCGCGAAAAGGTGGCCATCGATACCCAGCTGCTGATGCAGAAGATCGTCGACCGCTATGCCCTGGGCGCGCAGATCAACAACGTCACCATGCAGGTGGTGCAGCCGCCGGAGCAGGTGCAGGGCGCTTTTGATGATGCCGTCAAGGCCGGCCAGGACCGCGAACGGGCCAAGAACGAAGGCCAGGCGTATGCCAACGACGTGGTGCCGCGCGCGCGCGGTAACGCGTTCCGCCTGATGCAGGAAGCCGAAGCCTACCGCTCGATGGTCACCGAAAACGCCACCGGTAACGCGGCCCGCTTCACGCAAGTGATGACCGAGTACCAGAAGGCGCCGGCCGTCACGCGCGACCGCATGTACCTCGACACCATGCAGCAGATTTTCACCAGTGCCAGCAAGGTCATGGTGGACGCCAAGTCCGGCAGCAACCTGCTGTACCTGCCGCTCGACAAACTGATTGCGCAGACTGCCGCCAACGACGCCGCCATCGGCGCCAAGTCCGGGCCGGTGCAAGCCGCGCCGCTGCCGGCCGAGGTGCTGCAGCCGCTCGAACAGGTGCGCCAGCGCGACAACCGCAGCCGCGAATCCTCACGTGATCGGGAGATCCGCTAATGAACCGTTTAGTATCCATTCTGGTCGCCGGCTTCCTCGCGCTGATGCTGCTGTCCTCGACCGTGTTCGTGGTCGACCAGCGCACCTTTGCCGTGGTGTTCGCGTTCGGCGAAATCAAGGAAGTGATCAGCGAGCCTGGTTTGCACTTCAAGCTGCCGCCGCCGCTGCAAAACGTGATCTACCTCGACAAGCGCGTGCTCACGCTCGATACGCCCAATGCCGACCGCTTCATCACGTCGGAGAAGAAAAACATCCTGGTCGATACCTTCGTCAAATGGCGCATCATCGATCCGCGCCTGTACTACATCAGTTTCAGCGGCAGCGAGAAAAGCGCGCGCGGCCGCATGGACCAGATCGTCAAGGCGGCCCTGAACGATGAAATCACCAAGCGCACGGTGCGCGATGTGATTTCCGGTCAGCGCGGCAGCGTGATGGAAGCGATCCATCGCAAGGTCGAAGCCGAGGCCAAGCAGATCGGCGTGCAGATCGTCGACGTGCGCCTGAAGCGCGTGGACTATGTGGAGCAGATCAATGCGTCGGTGTACGACCGCATGAAGGCTGAGCGCCTGCGCGTGGCCAACGAATTGCGTTCGACCGGTTCGGCCGAATCGGAAAAGATCCGTGCCGATGCCGACCGCCAGCGCACCGTGATGCTGGCCGAAGCGTTCCGCGACGCCGAGAAGATCAAGGGTGACGGCGACGCCAAGGCATCGCAGATTTACGCCGAAGCGTTTGGCAAGAATCCGGAGTTCTACAAGTTCTATCGCTCGCTGGAAGCCTACCGCGCAACCTTCAAGAGCCATGGCGACGTGATGGTGCTCGATTCGAATTCGGAGTTCTTCAAGTATTTCCGTAGTCCGGGCGGGGCTGCGGCACCTGCCGCCGCCAAGAAGTAAGCACCGGCGGTCGGATCAAAAATGGGCGGGTCTGCGTTGCAGGCCCGCCCATTTGCTTTTGAGCGGAGGCCAAGCGTAACCAGCCCACAACTCCCTCCCGCACATTTGTTGGCTCCCTTAAACCATTTTCCTGTAAAATCGCTGATTCGGCGCTACATTTAGCACGACCGTGCGCGCCATATTGTCCGATTTTTAACTATCTCCCGTTGCCCATGCCGAACTGGCTCCTGCCTGAAAATATCGCCGACGTCCTGCCGTCCGAAGCGCGCAAGACCGAAGAGCTGCGCCGCCTGATGCTCGATAACTTCCGTTCCTACGGTTACGAGCTGGTCATGCCGCCGCTGCTCGAATACGTCGAGTCGCTGCTGGCCGGCGCCGGCCAGGACACTGAACTGCGCAGCTTCAAGCTGGTCGACCCGATGTCGGGCCGCATGCTCGGCCTGCGCGCCGACATGACCACCCAGGTCGCGCGCATCGATGCCCACCTGCTCAACCGCGATTCGGTCACCCGCCTGTGCTACGCCGGCAGCGTGCTGCATACCCGCCCGAGCGGCTTGCACGCCACCCGCGAACCGCTGCAGATCGGCGCCGAAATCTATGGCCACGCCGGCCTGGAAGCGGATGCCGAAGTGCAGGAACTGGCGCTCGCCTCGCTGGCCCTGGCCGGTTTCGGCTTTGATCAGGTGCGCCTCGACCTGTCGCACGCCGGCTTGCTGCGCGCGCTGCTGGCCGACGACGCCGCCGCCAAAAAAGATGAAGCGGCCCTGTACACGCTGCTGCGCGCCAAGGATACCCCCGGCCTGGACGCGATCAGCGCAGCGTACGCGCCGGCCACCCGCGCCGCGCTGCTGGCCTTGCCCGGCCTGTACGGCGACATCGACGTGCTGGCGCGTGCGCGCGAGCTCTTGCCGGCGCTGCCCGGCATCACGCGCGCGCTGGCCGAACTGGCCGCGCTGGCCGGATCGGCCCTGGGCCGCGCCGACGTGGCGATCGACCTGGCCGACCTGCGCGGCTACCAATACGAAAGCGGCGCGATGTTCGCGCTGTACGTGCCCGGCCTGCCGAATGCGGTGGTGCGCGGCGGACGTTACGACCATGTGGGCGAAGCATTCGGCCGGGCCCGTCCCGCGACCGGCTTTTCGCTCGATTTGCGCGAACTGGCGCGGCTCTTGCCGACCGCCGAGCGCAAACATTCGATCCGGGCTCCGTGGGGCAATGCCCCCGAGCTGCGTGAAAAAATCGCTCAACTGCGCAAAGCAGGCGAGGTTGTGATCCAGAGTTTGCCGGGTCACGACAATGAGCAGGACGAGTTCGAGTGCGATCGCGTACTCGTCCTCGAAAACAGTAACTGGATTCTCAAAAACTTAGGCTAAGTGTGATGTCAAAGAAAAACGTGGCAAAGAATGTCGTTGTCATCGGCACCCAGTGGGGCGATGAAGGCAAGGGCAAGATCGTCGATTGGCTGACCGATAACGCGCAGGGCGTGGTTCGCTTCCAGGGTGGCCATAATGCCGGCCATACCCTGGTCATCAAAGGTCAGAAGACCGCCTTGCAGCTGATCCCGTCGGGCATCATGCGCGAAGGCGTGGCCTGCTATATCGGCAATGGCGTGGTGGTGTCGGTTCCCGACGTCATGCGCGAAATCGACAAGCTCCAGGCGATCGGCGTGGAAGTGGTGTCGCGCCTGAAGATTTCCGAGGCGTGTCCCGCGATCCTGCCGTACCACGTCGCCATCGACGTGGCCCGTGAAGTGGCGCGCGGCGTCAACAAGATCGGCACCACCGGCAAGGGCATCGGCCCGGCCTACGAAGATAAAGTGGCACGCCGCGCGATCCGTATCGCCGACATGCTCAACGAAGAGCGCTTCGCCGAAAAACTGCGCGAAAACCTCGACTACCATAACTTCGTGCTGACCAATTACCTGAAAGCCGACGCGGTCGACTTCCAGAAGACCTTCGACGATGCGATGGCCCTGGTGCCACGCCTCAAACCAATGGTCGGCGACGTGTCGTCGCAGCTGTACGCGGCGCACAAGGCCGGCGGCAACCTGCTGTTCGAAGGCGCCCAGGGCTCGCTGCTCGACGTCGACCACGGCACCTATCCGTACGTGACCTCGTCGAACTGCGTGGCCGGCAATGCCGCCGCCGGCGCCGGCGTCGGTCCCAACATGCTGCACTACATCCTGGGCATCACCAAGGCCTACACCACGCGCGTCGGCTCCGGCCCGTTCCCGTCGGAGTTGCCGACGGATGCAGGCGTGGGCCACCACCTGTCGTCGGTGGGCCATGAATTCGGTACCGTCACCGGCCGTGCGCGCCGCTGCGGCTGGTTCGATGCCGCGCTGCTGCGCCGCTCGGTCCAGATCAATGGCGTGTCGGGCATGTGCCTGACCAAGCTCGACGTGCTCGACGGCCTGGAAACGCTCAAGCTGTGCACCGGCTACAAGGTCGATGGCCGCGATGTCGACATCTTCCCGGTTGGCGCGGAAGACGCGGCGCGCTGCGTACCTGTGTATGAAGAGATGCCGGGCTGGAAAGAAAGCACCGTCGGCGCCAAGTCGCTGGCCGAGCTGCCTGCCACCGCGCGCGCCTACATCAAGCGCATCGAAGAACTGGTCGGCGTGCCGGTCGATATGGTGTCCACCGGTCCCGACCGCGTTGAAACCATCGTCCTGCGCCATCCGTTCGAATAATCAGAATAAGAGTAAGGAATCATCATGACCACCCCTCCATCGACCGACAACGACCTCTGGGTGTCCTGGGACGAGTACAACCGCCTGATCGAGCGCCTGGCGCTCAAGGTCTACGAATCGGGCTGGAAATTCGACCAGGTATTGTGCCTGGCGCGCGGCGGCGTACGTCCGGGCGACGTGTTCTCGCGCATTTTCGATGTGCCGCTGGCGATCCTGTCGACCAGCTCGTACCGCGAAGAAGCGGGCACGGTGCGCGGCGACCTCGATATCGCCAAGTACATGACGATGACCAAGGGTCCGCTGGCCGGCAAGATCTTGCTGGTCGACGACCTGGCCGATTCGGGCGTCACGCTCGATAAGGTCACGCGTCACCTGAGCGAGAATTTCACCGGCGTGACCGAAGTCAAGTCGGCGGTGATCTGGGTCAAGGGCACGTCCTCGATCCGTCCGGATTACTTCCTGGAAGACTTGCCGCACAACCCGTGGATCCATCAGCCGTTCGAGGATTACGACGGCCTGCGTCCGCACCAATTGTCGGCATGGATGAAGAAGTTCGACAAGCCGGCATAAGACTGTTGCTGACGCTTGCCAACGGCGGGATGGATCACACGATCCTCCCGCCGTTTTTTCGTTGCGGCCACACTTTGTGCCGGAAATCTTGCGCCTGGTACTTTTAAGTGTCCGGATTGATCGCGCATTCGCGTGCGCGCATGATGGGAGACAAGCGCTAGCGACTTCCTGGTAGGCGGGCCGGCTGAACATCCCTACAGTGGAAGCCGATGCCCCCCTTCACACACAGGAGCCGACGATGACCACCATGACCGGAACGCTGGACCTTGGCCGGATCCCGGACGAACAGTTCGATCCGCATGTCCACTTGCGCGTTGCGGTCGTGTTCTACGACCAGGTGCTGGGGTCGGCTATCTTGAAGCCCGTCAGCCGTACGGTGCCCCTCGCGTTTTCCGTTCCATTCAGTCCGGCGCAGTTTGGCTTTCGGCGCTTGCCGGCGGCGCTGACCGTGGTGGTCGGCGCCGACGCCGCCGCGATCGATCTGCTCGGTACCGATACCCTGCGGCACGAGGTAGCGCTGGCGGGCTTGCTCAATGCGCCCATGGAGGCCTTGGCGATTCCGGTGGGCACGCTCAGGCCGGGCATTGCGCAGTACGGCCGCTGGCTGGTCGGCAGCGGATTTTTCCCGGTACCGGGTGGCGTGGCCTGCACCCCGCCTGACGAGGGCGCCCTGGACGCCGAGATCGCCGAACTCGGCAGCGAGGACGCCAGACGCAACGACTACACCATCGAAAGCGAAGACGACAACCCGGGCCGCCTGGTCGGAACGGCGCTGTCCGTTGACGAGGAACGCGCCCTCGACGTGATGGAGATCAGCACCGACGCCGCCGACGATCGCGGTGCCAGGGAGGTGCGGGTAGCGGGTAGTTGCAGCAGCCGGCCCTGGCATGTCGCGCCTTCCCTGCTGCGCTTGCGTGCCGAGATCAACCTGCGCTGGCCGGATCGGGACAAGCGCTCCGACGGCACCATCGGCGACCAGAGTCACTGCGAGCGCCCCAGCGACCACAATCCCAACGAGCGCAGCTCGGTCAATGCGGTCGATATCGACAAGGACGGTATCGCGCCGATGGAGGTGGTGCGCGCGGCACTGCTGCATCCCTCCACCAATTACGTCATTTTCAACAAGACCATCTGGTCGCGCCAATATGGCTTCCGTGCGCGCCAGTACACCGGCGCCAATCCTCACACGGCGCACGTGCACGTCAGCATCCTTCCGAGTGCGGCTGCCGAGCAAGACAGTCGTGGATGGCGCATCTGGCCGGTCGCGGCGCCCAAGGCCGTCACTGGCGCGGCGGCCTTGTCCGTGGATGGACTGCGCGCCGATGGCGCGCCGGCATTCGATGTCGGGCGGACCTATGAGGTGCTGCTGACGCTGGACGGCAAGCAGTTCGAGGTGGCGCTCACGGTGCTGCGCGCGCATTGAGGCGGCACCCGCGGGTGCGCCGTGGAAGAGGGCATGGACTGCCAGGCGCCGGGGCGTGCCCGGCGTCTGGCGCATCGTGTATCAGTCCGGGGCCGGTTGCCGGCCCCAAACATCAGCGCGGCACGATCGCGAATTGCGGCCGCTGGCTGTAGTCCGGCTTGATCGTCCGCTTCGCGAACACGTCCCACGCCGCGCGCGCATTCGGGATGCCGGTGCTGGCCGCCATCGCTACCGCCGGCTGCATATTGGCCGGGAAGCCTTCTTGCGAGCTTGCATAGCCCGTCATCTCACCTGCCAGCCATGGCGTGCGACCCGAGCGCTTGTCGATTTCGACCTGGGTGCGCCAGTTGGCCTGCAACTGGCTGCCGCACGGCTGGTCCACATACCGTTGGCCGGTGCTATTGACCAGGTCGGTGTTGTCCGCCGCGCGGAAAGTCGCCTGCCAGGCTTGGGCGAAGGTCGTGAAGTAGGGCGCCGTCTCGGTGGCGCGCACCGACAGGGCGTACACCGCACCATCCACCCAGCAATAGCCTGGCGCCGTCAGGCGGCCGACCGGGAAGCGGGCTTTCCAGTCGAGCAGGGTCTTGGACTTGGTGTAGCCGAGTTCGTACGCCTGGCCGATGCTGGAGGTGAAGAAATCATCCTGCCATGGCGACATGCCGGTCTTCGGGCCGCCCGGACCGGTGTAGGCTACCGCCGCAAAACCGCTGTTATCGATGAAGCCCAGCTGGTTGCTGTTGGCGGTCACGAAGGTGGCGGTGTACCAGTTCAGGTTATTGTCGATAATCTTGTTGAAGTACGCCTTCATTGGATGATCGTCCGGCGCGATGTAGGCCGCCTGCGTCAGCGAGCGCAAGGCCCACGCTTGTCCACGCACCTGGTGGCTCTTGACCAGGCCGGTGGCATGCTGGCGGTAGCCCGGGTTCTGGTTGATCAGGTTCCAGTTGGCCCAAAAGTTGAGCTCGTCCAGGTGATAGGTGTCGCCGGTGACCAGGTAAGGCAGGTAGGAGAACGATGGGTGGTGCGAGGTCTCCGGGGTGTATGGCGTCTTGCACTCGATGGCGGGAGTGCACTGCGGCATGTCTTCCCAGCGGTTGAGCGCCCGGTTGAAGCTGTCGCTACTGATGCGAATGTCGCGTATGAACGGGTAGTCGACGATGGACACCGGCTGGCCGGTGACGCGGTCGCGGTAGTGCATCGGCCAGCTACCGCTCAGGTCGCTCAAGCCCACGGTGACTTCCTTGGCGCGCTCATCCATGCTGAGCAGATACATCGCACCCCACGCATGGTTCAGGCCGATATCCGGGCGGCCACCCGTCGCAGGCATGTATTTGTCGACCATGGCCATGCCCATCGGGCCCGGCTTGGCCGCATCCCAGGTGGTTTTCATGGTGCTGAGCGCGGTCGGCGACATGGTCAGGCTCTGGTCGTAGTTCGGCACTGCCTTCGATGCGATCAGGTAGGCCGTGTTGTGCTTGATGTGGACCGACGGTTCGAGCTCGGGCCAGAACACCTTGCGCCAGCGCGCATGGTGATAGTGCTGCAGGGCCGCGATGTTGTAGATGCTTTTGCCGTTGATCAGCACTTCGGCGTTGTAGGTGAAGGTTTTCGGCGCTGGTTCATACGCCCAGTTGTTTTCGACGGTGACGTCGACCCGGACCTTGCCCCGCACCCCGTTGCCGCCAGTGTAAGAGCGGATCGCGAAGCGTGCGCTCAGGTGCGGATGGTTGACGCCGGCAGCGGACTTGAAGGGCGCCGACACCTGCCACTCGTTGACCATCGGGCCGGACAGCCAGGTCTGGTACGCGGTGCTTTGCAGCAATTGCGCCGCCGAAGCTGTGTACAGCTGGCCGGCCAGGGTCAGCTTGACGGTCGAGTCGAAGCCGCTGGCCAGCAAGGAGCCCGGCCCGGTGGCGGTGGCCGGCGCCGGCGCGGCGGCCGCGTTCAGGGCCAGCGTGCCGTTCTGGCCCGCAGCCATCTGCGGCAGGATCGCGGTGATGACCGCGTGGCGCACCGATCCGTCCGCGTGCCTGGCCTTGATGTTGACCTGCAAGGGCAGCTGGGCACCGGCATACACACCCACCAGGCCGCTTGCCGCAGGGAATGCGCCAGGCGCAAAGACTTGCCCGAACGTCAGCGGGACGTTGTATTGCTGGTAGATGGATTTGTTAATCAGCTGTAAAGTCGTCAGGGTGGTGCCGACCGGCGCCGGCAGCCCCAGCGGCGGGGCCGGGGTCAGCGGATTGCTCGGCTTGAGCGAGAGCAGGGCGCTGCTTTCCGCCTGCGTGCCAACGCCATCGGCGAGCGCGGCAGGCGGCGCGGAGACCGGTGCGGCCGGGGCCGACGCGGAAACTTGGTCCGGTGCGTTGCCACCGCCGCCGCAAGCGGCGAGCAGCACTGCACCAAGGCTGGCCAGGCCCAGTGAGGTACAAGCGCGGTAGTGAATAATTGACAAGGTGAATCTCCTTTAAATGTTTTATTGAAGGCAACATTATGCTGCTATGTTGTAATTGTCAACACGAAACAATGCGGAGGTGGTGGCGGGTAGGTGATGGCTGGAGGCAATGTTAGCGCGCACATTTCATGCGTTTCATGGGGAGCATGTTCAATATCATGGCGCTCGACATGGTGGTTTAATTGTCTGATTTTTGCCACGAATTCAGCACAATGGTACAGGTGCTGTGCGGCAAGTTATCATGTCGGATGACCCAAACTTTTATTCAAACCTTCATCCTGCTGATCCTGGTCACCGACCCGTTCGGCAACGTACCGCTGTTTGTCAGCGCCATGGCCAATGTGCCGGTCGAGCGGCGCTGGAAAGTCGTGGTGCGCGAGTGCCTGATCGCTTTCATGGTGCTGCTGCTGTTCATGTTCTTCGGGCGCCACCTGCTGGCCGCCATGCAGCTGTCCGAAATCTCGCTGCGCATCGGCGGCAGCGTGATCCTGTTCCTGATCGCCATGCGCATGGTCTTTCCCCAGCCGGGCGGCATGTTCGGCGATGCGGAAAAGGGCGGCGAGCCGTTCATCGTGCCGCTGGCCATTCCCGCGATTGCGGGGCCGTCGGCGCTGGCCACGGTGCTGCTGTTTTCGTCGGATACGACGGTCGAAGTCGTCGTTCACGTGGGCGCGCTGGTGGCGGTGGCGCTGGTGTGGCTGGCGGTTTTTCTCAGCGCCGAGCGCTTGCAGGAAAAGCTCGGCCCGCAAGTGATGACCGCTTTTGAACGTTTGATGGGCTTGATCCTGAGCGCGATGGCCGTCGAGATGTTCCTCGCTGGCATACGCGAGTTCATCAAGTCGCTGTGAGGCAGGGGGAGCGTCGCTGGCGTGAACGTGGCCAGCGACGCTGGTGGGGCGGCGCAAGGGGCGCTTGGCGTCGTCGCGCCGCCGCCCCGGTCCGCGATTTACTTGCCAAGGATTGACACCACATTGTCGGTGCCTGGTGCGCCAAATGCTTGCTGCTTGAGGACATGCAGCTGGTCGCGCACCTGCGCGGCCTTCTCGAATTCGAGATTTTTCGCGTGGTCGACCATCAGCTTTTCGAGACGCTTGATCTCCTTGCCGATCTGCTTTTCGCTCATCGATTCGACCTTGGCGGTTTCCTTGGCCGCGTCCAGGGTCTCGCGCGCCTGCTGCGGGCTGTAGACGCCGTCGATCAGCTCCTTGATCTGCTTCTTGATGCCGACCGCGGTGATGCCATGCTCGATGTTGTAGGCGATCTGCTTGGCGCGCCGGCGCTCGGTCTCGCCGATCGCCTTTGCCATCGAATCGGTGATGCGGTCGGCGTACAGGATCGCCACGCCGTTCAGGTTACGCGCCGCGCGCCCGATGGTTTGAATCAGGCTGCGCTCGGAGCGCAGGAAGCCTTCCTTGTCGGCGTCCAGGATCGCCACCAGCGACACTTCCGGCAAATCGAGGCCCTCGCGCAGCAGGTTGATCCCGACCAGCACATCGAAGGTGCCCAGGCGCAGGTCGCGCAAGATCTCGACCCGTTCCACGGTCTCGATATCGCTGTGCAGGTAGCGCACCTTGATGCCATGGTCGCTCAGGTACTCGGTCAGCTGCTCCGACATGCGCTTGGTGAGCGTGGTCACCAAGACCCGTTCATCCTTCTTCACGCGGTCCTGTATTTCGGACATCAGGTCGTCGACCTGCGACAGCGCCGGCTTGACGATCACCAGCGGGTCCACCAGCCCGGTCGGACGCACCACCTGTTCGACCACGTTGTCGGAATGCGTTTTCTCGTAGTCGGCCGGCGTGGCCGACACAAAAATCGTCTGGCGCAGCTTGCCCTCGAATTCCTCGAACTTGAGCGGGCGGTTGTCGAGCGCCGACGGCAGGCGGAAACCATAGTCGACCAGGTTGCTCTTGCGCGAACGGTCGCCGTTGAACATGGCGTTGAGCTGCCCGACCAGCACGTGCGACTCGTCGAGGAACATCAGCGCGTCTTTCGGCAGGTAGTCGACCAGGGTCGGCGGCGGATCGCCCGGCATCGCGCCCGACAGGTGGCGCGAATAGTTCTCGATGCCCTTGGTGAAGCCGATTTCTGCCATCATTTCCAGGTCGAAGCGGGTGCGCTGTTCGAGGCGCTGCTCTTCGATCAGCTTGTTCTCCTTGCGGAAGTAATCCAGCCGCTCGCGCAGTTCGAGCTTGATCGTTTCGATCGCGCGCAGCACCGTGGAGCGCGGCGTGACGTAATGCGAACCCGGATAGACGGTAAAGCGCGGGATCTTTTGGCGGATGCGCCCGGTGAGCGGGTCGAACAGTTGCAGCGATTCGATTTCGTCGTCGAACATCTCGACCCGGATCGCCAGTTCGGCATGCTCGGCGGGGAAGATGTCGATGGTGTCGCCGCGCACGCGGAAGGTGCCGCGCCCGAAGTCGATTTCGTTGCGCGTGTACTGCATCTGGATCAGGCGCGCGATGACGTCGCGCTGCGCCAGCTTGTCCTTGGCGCGCAGGGTCAGGATCATCTGGTGGTATTCGCTCGGGTTGCCGATACCGTAGATGGCCGACACGGTCGCCACGATGACCACGTCGCGCCGCTCCATCAGCGACTTGGTGCACGACAGGCGCATCTGCTCGATATGCTCGTTGATCGACGAGTCTTTTTCGATGAACAGGTCGCGCTGCGGCACGTAGGCTTCCGGCTGGTAGTAATCGTAGTAACTCACAAAATATTCGACCGCGTTTTGCGGGAAGAATTCGCGGAACTCCGAGTACAGCTGCGCGGCCAGGGTTTTGTTCGGAGCGAACACGATCGCCGGCCGGCCGGCGCGCGCGATCACATTGGCCATGGTGTAGGTTTTACCCGAGCCGGTCACGCCGAGCAGGGTCTGGAACGAGAGCCCGTCGTTGATGCCTTCGATCAGCCCTTCGATCGCGGTCGGCTGGTCGCCGGCCGGGGGGAACGGCTGGTGCAGCTTGAACGGGGAATCGGGGAAGGTGACGACAGTCGGCGACGGGTCGTGTGCAACGGATAATTCAGCCATACGATCAGACCTTTGTTAGAATGGTGTCCCGCTTGCGGCCCAGGAAACACCCAATCAGTATATGGGTCGCTGTCTATACAACCCAGCCGACACTCAAGTTTACCACGATGACTTCAACAGCTTCCGCCACCATCTTCAGCGCCATCGACATGGCCCCGCGCGACCCGATCCTGGGCATCACCGAGGCATTCAATGCGGACACCAATCCCGCCAAAATCAATTTGGGCGTGGGTGTCTATTATGACGACAATGGCAAAGTGCCGCTGCTGGCGTGCGTACGCAAAGCCGAGGAGCTGCTGATGGAGCAACTGGCGCCGCGCACCTACCTGCCGATCGAAGGCCTGGCCGCCTACGACGCCGCCGTGCAAGAGCTGGTATTTGGTGCCGGCAGCGCGATTATTCAAGAGAAGCGCGCGGTCACCGTGCAAGCCATCGGCGGCACCGGCGCGCTGAAAATCGGCGCCGACTTCCTGCAGCGCTTCGCGCCGGGATCAAGTGTGTATATCAGCGATCCAAGCTGGGAAAATCACCGCGCCCTGTTCGAGAGCGCCGGTTTCACCGTCAACACCTACCGCTACTACGATGCGGCCACGCGCGGCGTCGATGTCGACGGCATGCTGGCCGACCTGAAAGCGATGCCGAAGGGTGCCATCGTGCTGCTGCACGCCTGCTGCCACAACCCGACCGGCGCCGATATCACGCCCGCCCAGTGGGATGAGGTGATCGCGGCGATGAGCGCCGGCGGCCTGATTCCTTTCCTCGACATGGCTTACCAGGGCTTCGGCTCGGGCATCGCCGAAGACGGCGCCGTGGTCGGCAAGTTTGCCGCCGCCGGCGGACCGCTCTTGATCTCGAATTCGTTCTCGAAGTCGTTCTCGCTGTACGGCGAGCGCGTGGGCGCCCTGAGTGTGGTCGGCGCCAGCGCCGAAGAAGCGGCGCGCCTGCTCTCGCAGCTCAAGCGCGTGGTACGCACCAACTACTCGAACCCGCCGGTCCACGGCGGCAAGGTGGTCGCCACCGCGCTGACCACGCCGGAACTGCGCCAGCTGTGGGAAGAAGAACTGGCCGGCATGCGCGTGCGCATCAAGGAAATGCGCAACACCTTCGTGCAGAAGCTCAAGGAAAAAGCCCCGGCGCACGATTTCGAATTCGTGCGCGAGCAGGTCGGCATGTTTTCGTACTCGGGCCTGAGCAAGCAGCAGGTCGAGCGCCTGCGCCTTGAGCATTCGATCTACGCCGTCGACACCGGCCGCATCTGCGTGGCGGCCCTGAATTCGAAAAATATCGACCGGGTGATTGACGCCATCGCCAAAGTCCTTTAAGATCTTGCTTCTTCGAATTGAACGAAAGATTGGTTCGAAGAAGAGCATGGTGCTGCAGCGATTACTGCCAACAACTTGATGGTCTGATCATTACAGCATATAATGTTTCTTTTATTCCCTGATAGCTCAGTTGGTAGAGCGACGGACTGTTAATCCGCAGGTCCCTGGTTCGAGTCCAGGTCGGGGAGCCAGAATTGAGAAAAAAGCCACGCGTTTGCGTGGCTTTTTTCGTTGGTGCCGCGTTTGTCACATCACCCAGCCCGCCTGGAACAGCAGCCGCGTGCGCGACACCGGTTCGCTCAGGGCGGCGGCGCCGCTGATGCGGTGCGCCAATTGCAGCTTGAGCAGCAGGCCGCCGCGCAGCGTGCTCAGGCCCAGGCCGACGTCGCCCAGGCTGCGCGTGGCATCGATCCCGGCCGCCGCGTTGACCGACTTGGCCCAGCCGTAATCGGCGAACACGCTGGCGCTCACTTGCGCCGGCAGGGCGCGCGCCAGTTCGGCGCGCAGCAGCACCGCATGGTCGCCGCTCAGTTCGCCCGTCGGATAGGCCGCCACCGCGCTGCCGCCCGCCACGCTCATGCGTTCAACCCCGTCCAGTTTCTGATTGCCCAGCGCGGCCTGGGCCTTGATGCCGGTACTGAGCGTGAAATGGGCCGGCAGCGCGCTGGTGCGCAGCGCCGCCAGATTCAGTTTGGCGTAACTGCCCTGGGTCGCGTCGCCGGCGGCGTCGAGTGCCTCGGCCAGCGCATCCTTGAAGTCGAGCTTGCCGATGGTCAGGCTGGCGCTGCATTGGCTTTGCCCGTTTACGCCGAGCAGCATCCCTTCGCCGCGGCGCGCCACGCTGGCCGTCAGGCTGGCCAGGCGCTTGCCGACCGCGGTGCCGACCGAGCCGATCTCGTCCTTCAAATCCTTGTAGGCCAGGCTCAGGCCGGCATCGATGCTGTCCTTGCGGGTGCGCTTGAGCGGCTTGTTCAGGCTGAGCTCGGCGCCGCTGGCGGTGCCGGTGGCGTCCAGCGCCTGGTAAACGTCGCCCAGCTCGTAGGTGGTGCGGCTGACCGCCAGTTCGGCGCGGGTGCCGTCGTTGGCGACCAGCATCGAGTAGCCGAGCTGGCCGTTGAGCAAGCCGCCGTGGCGGGTGGCCATGCCGCTGGCGGCCAGGCGGTCGCCGCGACCGCTCGGCGAGCGCCACTCGGCGCTGAAGCTCAGGCGCTGCTTGCCGGTGTAGACCGAGCCGTGGTTGTCCAGCAGGACGTAGCCGGCCACGGCCGGCGTGGCGTCGGTGGCGATCGCGAAATCGGAGGTGCCGACCTGTTCGCCCGGCATCACATCGGCCTGGACCACGCGTGCGCCGGGGGTGTCGTTGATGATCAGCATGGCGCGTTCGAGGGTGTCGAGGGAAACGATGTCGCGTCCCTTGATGTCGTCCAGCAAGCCCTGGACCACGGCGTCGTTGACGCGCGAGCGGTTGTTGAGGATGAAGCGGCCGTAGTTGCCTTCGACCACGCGGATGGTCAGGGTGCCGCCGCTCAGTTCCTGCGCGGGAATGTAGGCGCGCGCCACGAAGTAGCCATGGCTGCGGTAGTGGCGGGTGATGCGGGTGGCCAGTTCGTCGAGCTGGGCCAGGGTCAGGGTCTTGCCCTGCTCCGGCAGCAGCAGGGCCAGCAGGGTGGCGCTGCCGATCACGCGGTTGCCTTCCAGCGCGAACTGGCGCACCACAATGGCGGGGCCGCCCCCCGGCAAGGCTTGCAGGGCGGCCGGTGCGGCGCCGCCGGGGACGGGCAGGGGTGGGGCTGGCCGCGCCAGCGGTGGCGGCAGCGGCTGCGCCTGGCGCACGGCGTCGCCGATGGTCGGCGGCTGCTGGGCCTGTGCGTGGACGGCGGCGGCGCCGAGGAGCAGGCCGAGGGCCAGCGAGAGGGTGGACGGTGGCAGTGTATTCAAGGAAAAAAATCCTTCGCGGTGACGGTGGGGCGCGCTGGCGCGCACGCGGGTGGGGGCGGGCCGGCAGCGCATCAGGGCGCTTTCGCGACGAACAGCAGCTGGTCCACGCCGGGCGGCAGGCGTACCCCGCCGTCGACGATCTCGGCCAGGCCGTTGCGGCTGACCGGCACCCGTACCTGGCCGGCCTTGCCGCTGCCACTGCCGCTGCGCAGCAGGCGGCGCGCCTGCTCCAGGGTCAGGGTGTCGCTGGCTTCGCCTTCTTCCGGGCTGGACTGGACGACCAGGGGCACCCCGTTGCCGAAGCGTACGCCCAGCCGGGGCAGGCTGGCGCCGGCGTCGGCCAGCAGCGGCGCGCTGCGGGCGCTGTCGAGGGCGCGCAGGAAATTGGATTGCGCCAGCACGCTGGCCCGGTCCGGCACCGTCACGCGCTGAGCATCGGCAATATTGTCGATCTGGCTGATCTGGACCGTGCCGCCGGTGCTGGCGCCGGCCAGAGTGTAGTTGCCGTTCGACAGGGTCAGGCCATCCAGGCCGGTGATGGTGGTGCGCCCGACGATGCCCGACAAGCCGGCGCTGCCGCCCAGGGCCACGCTGTCGCCGGCCAGCACGCCATCCAGGCGCAGCAGGTCGGCGCTGGCGCGCGCGCCGCCGTCGAACAGACGGCGCGTGCCGTCCGGCGCGACGATGGCGAGCGGGCGCGCGCTGACGGCCACGCTGCCGCGCGGCGCGCTGCCGGCCAGGGTGTAGTTGCTGTTGCTGAGGGTCAGGCCGGCCAGGCTGGCCACCGCCTGGGTGCCGGCATCCTTGCCGGCCAGCTGGGCGCTGCCGCCCAGGCCGGCCGTGTCGCCGGCCAGCACGCCTTGCAGTTGCAGCAGGTTCGGCGCCAGCACGCTGCTGCCGTCGTAGACGCGGCTGGCACCAGCGACCGGGCTCACCTCCAGGGTGCGCGCGGTGATGCCGACCGTGCCGCCCGGAACGCCGGCCAGCACGTAGTTGGGATTGTCGAGCGCCAGTCCGGCCAGCCCGGCCACGGCGTGCTGGCCGACATCCTTGCCGGCCAGGCTGAGCTGGCCGCGCAGGCTGACCTGCTCGCCTTCCAGCGCGCCGTCCAGGCGCAACAGGGCGGGGTCGAGCGCGCTGCTGCCGTCGTAGACGCGGCTGGCGTTGGCGGCCAGTTCCAGGCTGAGCGGACGGGGCGTGATCGCCACGCTGCCGCCGCTGGTCGACGCGACCCGGTAGTTGCCATTGTTGAGGGTCAGGCCGGACCAGTCGAGAATGGCCTGGTTGCCGGCATCCTTGCCGGCCAGGCGCGCGCTGCCGCCGAGGATGGCCGATTCGCCGGCCAGCAGGCCGTTCACCGTCATCAGGCTGGCGGGCGCGCTGGCGTTGCCGTCGTAGCGCTTGCTCGCTCCCGGCAGCGGCGCCACCTGTAGCGCCAGCGGGGTCACCCGCACGGTGCCGCTCGGGAGCGCGCCGCTCAGGATGTAGTTACTGTTTTTTACCGACAGATCGCCCAGCCCGGTGACGGCCTGGCTACCGGCGTCCTTGCCCGCCAGGATCGCCTTGCCGCTCAGGCTGAGCTGTTCGCCGGGCAGGGCGTTGCTCATCTGTAGCAGGCTGGCGTCGGCCACCAGGCTGCCGTCGTAGGGGCGGCTTGCCTGCGGGCGCACGCTCAGGGCCACCGGCAGGGCCGTCACGCGCACGCTGCCGGCCGGGATGGCGCCGTCGAGGCTGTAGTTCAGGTTGGCCAGGCTGAGCGTGCCCAGGCCGGTAATGGCGCGCTCGCCCGCATCCTTGCCCGCCAGCTGCGCGGCGCCGCTCAGGGCGGCGCTGTCGTCGCCTAGCACCCCGCTGAGCGCCAGCAGGCCCGGTCCGGCCGTGGCGGTACCGTCGTAGGGACGGGTGGCGCCTTCGATGGCATGCAGGCTGACCGGCCGCGGGGTGATCAGGACCGTGCCGGAGGGCGCGGCTCCCGTCAGCGCATAGTTGCTGTTACTTAGGGCCAGGCCGGAAAAACCGATCAGCGGCTGGCTGCCGGCATTGGCCGAGGCCAGCACGCCGCTGCCGCTCAGGGTCACGCTGTCGCCGCTCAGCACATTGCCGACCTGGAGCAGGCTGGCGTCCACGCTGGCGCTGCCATCGTAGGGCCGGGAACCGGCGCTGCTGATGCTCACCGGGCGCGGGCTGATGGTCGCCGCCAGGCTCAGCGCGGTTGGCGTAATAAACTGGTAATTGCTGAGCTGTCCAGCGTTCGGTCCGCTGCCGGTGCCGAGCACCAGCGTGGCCTGGACGGTCCGCGCGCCGGCGTTGGGGCTGTCGAAAACGCCGCTGGCGGAGAGCGCCAGGGTTTCGCCGTTGACCAGCCCGACCAGGGTGCCCGGATTGACGCTGGCCGCCGTCGTCTGGTCGTACACCTTGCCGGCAGCGCTGGCGCCGCTCACGCTGAGCATGGCCGGGATGACCGTCAGCGCACCCGGCGCGATGGTGATCTCGTAGTCGCTCAGCTTGCCGTAGCCGGCGCCCAGGGTCGGCACCAGCGTGTTGGCGTCGGTATAGCTGTAACTGCCGACCGCGCTGCTCGGGCCCACGGCCGCGCCCCAGTTCAGCGCGCCGATGCAGGCGAGGTTGTCGTCGCAGCCGCTCACGCTCCAGGCGCCCGCGCCCAGCGCCGGATTGGCCGCGCCATAGGTCTTGCTCAGGGCCGGGTCGGTCAGGGTGATCTGGATCGCATCGACATAGCCGAAGGTGCGCAGCACCGGATAGCCGTCGTTGAGCGTATCCTTGCGTCCCCATACCCCGCTGTGGAAGGTGAAGTCCCAGTTGCTGCCGGTGAAGGTGGCGCTGTCCTTCATTTGCGCGCTGGTGCGGCCGGTGCCGTCGCCGCTGGAGTTTTGCCCGCTGGTCTGGGTGTCCCAGAAACTGTTGGAGACGCCGCCGATGCTCACCCCCATCAGGCCGCCGACCCCGACCCCGCCGCTGGTGACCGCCCCGGTCGAGTAAGTCTTGTCGGCGGTACCCAGGTTGTTGCCGATCAGGCCGCCGACATAATTGCCGTTGCTGTTGACCGCGCCCCTGGCGTAGGCGTTGAGCACGTGGTTGCCGAAGTTCCTGCCGATCAGTCCGCCGACATTATCGCCGGTGGCGCTGGCCGACCCGGTGGCGTAGCTGGTATTGATCTCATTGTCCGGCGTGGGGACGCCGCCGCTTGCGCTGCTCAGGCCGATCAAGCCGCCGACCGTGCTGGTGCCGTCGACGGCGCCGCTGGCATGGCTGCGCGTGACCTTGCCGTTATTATTGTTGCCGACCAGCCCGCCCACATTGGTGGTGCCGGTCACGCTGCCGGTGGCGTAGCTGCCGCTGACCATGCCGCTATTGTTATTGCCGGCCAGGCCACCGACGTCGCCCTTGCCGATCACGGTGCCGCTGGCATGGCTGTCGATGATGCGCCCGTAATCGTTCTGCCCGACCAGGCCGCCGGTCCAGACGCCGCTGGAATTGGTGACGCTGTTGCTGGCGGAGCTGTTCGACAGGTTGATCTGGTAGGCCAGGTAGCCGGTCAGGCCGCCTACATTGTTGCCCGCCGAGGTCACGCTGCCGGACAGGTGCAGGTTGTTGTTCGTGCCATCGAAGATCGCCCCGATCAGGCCGCCGACATAGCCGCCCGGTCCGTTCACGGTGGCCGACGCGTAGCTGTTGTACACGCTGCCCATGTTCAACCCGATCAGCGCGCCCACGCCCTGGTTGGCGGTAATATTGGCATTGGCCAGCGCCAGATTGCGCACGGTGCCGTTGTTGGTGCCGAACAGGCCGACATAGCTGCCGGCCGGCTGGTTGATATGCAGGCCGCTGACGGTGTGGCCCAGGCCGTCGAAGGTGCCGGAGAACGCCAGCGGCCCGAAACCGGCGCCGCTGTTCCAGGCGCTGGTGGTACTGGCGTCGATCGGTGCGGCCAGGGCGTAGCGCCCGCTGCCGTTGCCGTTGATACCTTGCAGATCGACACTGGTGACGCTGCTGGGGGCGCCAAGTGCGTTGATCAGGGTGTAGCCGAGGTTGTTGATCGCCAGGATGCCGGTGCCGGCGCGGTCGATATCGATGCTGCCCTTGAACACGCCGGCGCCATCGATTCCTACCAGTACATTTTTGCTGGTATTGAAGGCGGGGGCGCCGGGATTGAAGTTGTAGCCGGTCTTCAGGTCCAGGGTCGAGCTGCCGCTCGCGCCGAGCACGGCATTGACATTGATGTTGCCGTGCGCTTCCAGGGTCAGCTTGTTGGCGTTCCAGGCCAGCGGCGCGTTGAGATGGATGTCGCCGGCGTCGGCGCCGGCGGCCTGGGTCTGGATCGTCACGTTGCCGGCTGCCAGCGCCGCCTCCAGGGTGGCGGCGCCCATTCCGCTCGCGCTCTGGCTGGCGGCGCCGGCGTCGACGGTAAAATCGGTGGGGTCGATCAGCCAGGTGCCGTTGCTGCCGCTGGCGGCGCGGGTGCCGACCGTGGTGCCGGCCGCGACGTTCAGGCGCGGGCCCGAGGTCTCGATGAAGCCGCCGTTGCCGCCCTCGGGCGCGCTGGCGTCCAGCCGGCCGCCGACCTCGACCGCGCCGCCCTCGCCGAGCAGGAAGATCTTCCCGTCGCGCTCGGCAATGGTGCGCGCGCGCACTTCGCCGCTGTTGTTGACCACGGTATTGAGCAAGCCTTCGGCGCTGTTGGCGGACAGGATCACCAGCCCGCCGTCGGCCCGGATGGCGCTGCCGTTGCTCACCAGCGCCGCCAGAGCGGCCTGGTCGACGACCACTCCGGCCAGCGCCTGTTCGCTGAACTTGAGGCTGATCTTGTCGCCGGCGGCCAGCGCCACCGTGCCCAGGCGGGCGCCGATCACGCCCTCGTTATGCACTTGCGCGCCGAGCAGGGCCACATAGCCGCCCTCGGCCGCGTTGATGGCGCCGGCATTGCGCACCACGCCGCCCTGGCCGCTGAAGCTGGTCCTGCCAGCCATGAAATCCGCATCGCTCAAGCCGAGCGTGCTGGCCACCAGGGCGCCGGTATCGACCCGCGCGCCCTTGCCGAACAGGACGCCGTTGGGATTGAGCAGGAACACCTGGCCGTTGGCCTTGAGCGCGCCGTCGATCACCGAACCTTCGTGGCCGGTGACCCGGTTCAGGGCCACGGAAGCGGCGTTGGGCTGCACGAAGGTGAGCGTTGCGTCCTTGCCGATGGAA
Organism: Massilia sp. DJPM01; assembly: GCF_030348125.1. Lineage (NCBI taxonomy): Bacteria > Pseudomonadati > Pseudomonadota > Betaproteobacteria > Burkholderiales > Oxalobacteraceae > Massilia > Massilia sp. DJPM01. Next base: position 48,348 of record NZ_JAQOZV010000033.1, on the reverse strand, counting down.
AAATTGCGCCATTCGATGGCGGTCCTGGCGCTGGTCTGGGTGACCGTCATGGCCGCGCCATCCTGGCCAACCTGGGCCGTGCCGGCCGTCACCTGCGCGCCGGTGGGCAACTGGGCGGGGGCGGGCGGGGCCGCCGCCTGCACGCTGCCGCCCAGCAGTACGCCGCTCAATACGCTGGCCAGCAGGACGCCGCACCGGCCGCCGCACCGGCCGCCGGCGCGGCCGCCCCCGCCGTTGACTGTTTCCGCCGCGACCATGAAGCAGTTGCGGTGGCGATTCCATACAAGGCGATGGGTGCGGTTCATTGACTGCTCCGGTTCAGGTGGGGGCATGCTGGATGAGCACGGTCTTTGAACCCAGTATGCGGAACTTCCGTCGCCCTGCGCGCAGTTTCTTAACGAAAACGCGGTTGTTGTCTGTCTGGTACAACAGGCATGATTGTGATGTGATGTGATGTGATGTGATGCGATTCGATGCGAATACGCAGCTCGCTGCTGAGCTGATAAAAAATGGCGTTGATCGTTCGCCGCCATGTCTGATCGAACCGGTGTCGCGCACGCGGCTGCCGTTCCAGGCGGGCTGGGTGATGTGACAAGCGCAGGCCCAATGAAAAAAGCCACACAAACGCGTGGCTTTTTTCATTGGACTTCACCGGGCGCGCCGCCGGTTTATTCACGACCGCAAGGAATTCATGACGCCGGACCAGATCAGCGAGCGCCTTGCTGGTCCATTCCAGCTGCGTCAGGGAAGCATGGGCACTGGAAGCGGACTATCGGTATCGAGGCTGTCGGCCCAGTCCTCGATGGTTTGGTGAGCATGGACGCGTCCCGCATCCACGTCAGCCATCGCCTCGCGCGTCAGCCGGCTGCGCGCCTCTTCCTGATCGACCCAATCACTGAGCGCCTGCTTGATAACCCATCCCTGCGAACGCTCAAGGCGGGCGGCCAGCTCGTCCACCTTGTCCGCCAAGGATAGCGGAACGTGTGCAGTAAGCACGTTGGTTTCAGCTTGAGCCATCATGAGGTCCTTTCAATCCGAGTTTCTGCCGCTACTTGACTGCTCTCGAACTTGTTGCATTTTGGGAGTTGTAGTGATCATCAATCGTGTGCGCGATTATACCGCCGTTGAGAAAAGCAGCACGCGAGGATGCACAGCGCCTTGCTCCGTATGGCTGGCCGCGCCGGCAAAAAAATGGCGGCGAAAATTCGCCGCCATTGCCATGGGTTCGCGTTCGCGTTCGGCTTACATTCCGCCCGTCTTGAAGGTCTTCTCGTCGAACTTGAAGCGCAGCCGCAGGAAGGTGCCGTGCGCGGTGTAGTCGGCGCCGCTCAGCTCCTTGTCGGTAAAGCCGGACAGGTTATGCCCGACCGACAGATACAGATTGCGCGCCAGCTGATAGCCCACCTCGGCGCCATACGCATACTGGCGGCTCTTGCCCTGCGGGCTGTACAGCACCGACGCCAGCACGCCCACATCCCACTTCGGTGCCACGTCCAGCACCGCGCGCCCGCCGGCCAGCCAGGCGTTGTACTTCTGCTGCCCGGCGGGCAGGGTGCGGTCGGTATTGAGCTTGCCCGCCAGGCGCGAGGTCATCCACCAGGCGCGGCTCGGATGGTAGTCGACGTGGGTGGAAACGATATGCGCCCGGTAATCCTCGCCATCGAGGCGTGTGTGGTCACGTACCGTCTTGTACTCGTAGCGCGCCAGCGCATTGATGTCGTTGCGCTCGCGCGGACGCCAGGCGAATCCCAGCTGTGCGCGGTCCTGCAGCGTGTTGCCGAGCGGAGCGCCGAGGGCGTCGTCGCGGTTGCGCTGGTACAGCAGGTAATTGCGCGCCAGCACGGTCCAGTCGTCGCCCATCTTGCGCGCCACCGACAAGGTGCTGAGCCACTGGTCCTGGCCTTGCTCGCCCATCACGTCGGCGCGGTCGAACAGCTTGCGCAGCCCCAGCTTGGCCGAGGCGCTCCACAGTGGGTCGATGCGGTAGTCGATCGCGCCGGTGAGCGCCATCGCTTCCTGTTCGCTGCCGTTCAACACCTTCAGATATTCGATGCCGGTGCTGGCCGTTACGCCCGGACGCAGCTGCCAGGTATTGCGCACGCCCGACGCCAGTTGCGCGTTGCGTTCGTCGGCAAACCCCAGGTCGGCGCTGTCGCGCAGCCGGTATTCGCTAAACACCGTGCCACCCGCCATGTACGAGGTGTCGACCCCGGCCACCACGCTGGCGCTGCGCTCGGCCGGGTTAATCGAGTACGACGAGGCCAGCCCGGTCTGCGTTTCGGCGCGCGCATACAGGCGTCCGTGCGATTCGGTCGCATACTGCACACCGACGCCGAAGCGCTGCTGCTGTTCGCCGTCGATGCTGTGCTCGGCGTCGGCGCCGATGGTGAGCTTGTCGCTCGCCTTGAACTGCACGCCGATGCGCGCGGTGCTCGCCTCGACGCCGCGGTACGGCGCGCGGGTGGTGCTGCGGGTAGTCATCGGCAAGCCGGTCGTGGTATCGAGTCCGGCTGCTTCCTGGCTGCCGAAAAAGCCGCCGCCCGCATATTGCGGGCCGCCCGGCGGCGCCGTGTTGGGCGCGATCGAGGCGTTCGGCGCGAGCTGGCCGCTTTCCTCCACATGGCGCAGCGAGACGTCCACGCTGACCCGGTCGCTGAGCGCATACAGCACCCCGGCGCGCTGCCCTTCGCGCGAGGCGTCGCCGAAGCTGGTGCCGCTGTCGCTCTCGCTGCGCACCGCTTCCGCATAGACGCGGGTGCGCCCGTTCATGCGCCATTTGGCGCTGGCGCCGGCGTCGCGCTGTCCGGCCGCCAGGCCGGCGGCGGTATTGTTGAAGTGGCGCCCGGCCTGCTGCCACCAGGCGCGCGCGTCGACCTGCTCGCCCGTGTGGCGCAGTTCGATGCGCCCGGCGCTGCCGTCATGCTCGGCCATCTGTTCGCCGGCCTGGCGCGTCGGCGTGACCGATACCGTCTGGCCGACCGTGTAGGTGGTCGAACTGCTGCGCGCCACTTCGGCCACCAGCTCGGTGTGCGCGCCGAAGGCGACTTGCCCGGCCACGCTTTGCAGCTGGTAGGGCGCGTCGGGATTGCGGTCCTCGACAATCGCCGCGCCCAGCTTGACGCGCTCGCCCAGGGCGACGCTGGCGTCGGCCCCGGCCACCCAGAATTTGTCGCCGCCCTGGTCGACCTCGTAGGTGATGCGCACCGATTGCGGGTCGCCGTCCGGGGTGAGGGTGGCGATGGCCTGGTTGAACAGGATGCGCCCGCTGAACGGCTCGAAGCTGTAGTCCACGTAGCGCTGCAGCGGGATCACCTGCTTGACCAGGTTGGCCTGGTTCTTGTCGCGCACCAGCAGTTCGACCTTGTCCGAATTCTGGATCGCGCTGTTGCTGCGCACCGCGAACGGGCCGGAGGTGCCGTTGGCCTGGTACTCCTCGATCACCTGGCGCAGGCTGTCATGCACGGCGAAGGCATTGGCGCTGACATTGCCTTGCTCGTAGTGGCCGCGCAGGCCGGTGGCGCTGCGGTTGTACTGGCCCAGCTTGTGCAGCACGCTGTCGCCGCCGCCGGCGGTGCCGGCGAACTGGCCCAGGCCGGTGCCGGTCACGAAATCGCCGTACAGCAGGTAGCTCTTGTCCTGGTCCATGCGCAGGTACAGGCGCTCGCTGGAACGGGCGTCGAAGGCGCTCACCGAGTCGTCGCCATAGACCGGATAGAAGCGGTTCGGATCGAGGTCGCGCAGCAGGCGGCTGTTGGCGGCCTTGTCGGAGTCGTAGGCGGCCGTCAGCGCGCGCCCGCCGCCGATATCGCCCTTGGCGAAGAACGCCAGGCGCGCCGCCACGTCATCCTTGCCGCCGTTGAACTGGCGGCTCCAGTGGCGCAGCGACTGCTCGAAGCCATCGTTGAAGCGCTCCGGACCCGTGGACGAGCCCTGGCGCCGCCCGATCACGCCCTCGGCCACGCCGGCCGCGAACAGGGGACGGCGTTCGGTTACGAAGGTCAGCTGGCCCTTCGCTTGCAGCGCGCCGCTGGCCACCGACAGGGTGACGTCCTGGGCGTGCGGCGGGGCGATCAGGGTGAAGCGCGCCACCCCGTCGTCGACCTTGATGCGGGTGCCGCGCAGCAGGCGGTCGAGCGGGCGGCCCAGGCGCATGGCCGCGGCCACGCTCGGGTCGACGATGCGTCCGCCATCGCTGTCGGCGCTGATCCAGGTGCTGCCGCGCAGCGGCTGGCCGGCGGCGTCGAGCAGGCGCACCGTGACGTTGACGCGCGAGCGCCCGTCGCCGGGCAGCAGGTTGGCGTCGGTCTCGACCACGATGTCAACCAAGGCCGGGTCGCTGCGCAAGCTGACCTGGCCGGGTCCGGCCGGCCGGGCCAGCGTTTGCGCCTGCAGCGGATAGGCGGCGGCAATGGCCAGGGCGCCCATCAGCAGGCGGGTGCGCGCATGCGCGGGCAGGGGACGCAGGAGCTTAGTGCGCATGGTGTTCCCCTTGTTTCGTCGCATTGTTCACCTTGCTTTTTACCTTACTCGAGAATGTGATGCCGGGACTGCCGGCCGCTGGCGGCGCTAGCCCCGACGGTGGCGACCCCGGTCGCTTGATGCGCTCCAGGACGGGCGCCGCGCACGAGGTTTCGGCGAAGTCGGCGCGAATCAGCTCGCCGTTCCTGACGTCCAGCAGCAGGCTGTCGGGATCGCCCAGGTTGCGGTTGCTGGTTTCGCCCAGCACGCTGCCAGAGGGCAGGGTGAGCGGATCGACCTTGATCACGTGCGAGGTCGGCGACAGGCCGCAGTAGCTGTACTTGCCGTCGGCGTCGGTGGTGATATTGGTGCCGTCTTCCAGATACAGGCGCAGCGCCGGGATGCCCGCTTCGCCGGCGTCCTGGATGCCGTTGCGGTTGCAGTCGGCGAATACCTTGCCGGCCACGCAGGCGTCATTGGTGAACACGCCGCCGCTGACCTTGACCTTGAAGCTCGCTTCGTTCGAGGCGACGCTGCCGGCGCGTGCCGTCAGGGCCGCATCGAGGCAGCCGTCGGCGCTGTTGCAGGCATAGGCGCGGGCGCGGTTGACGCCATCGCCCTGCATGCTGCCCACGCCGACCCGCACGCGGTAGACCAGCACCAGTTCGCGCCCGCCGGCGGCGGCGCCCAGCTTGAAGCCGAGCAGCGCGCCGGCCGACTGCACCGGATCGGCGGCGCGTACGCCGTTGAGCGTGACGCTGCCAGGAATGAAGCGAAAGCCCGCCGGCAGCACGTCGCGCACGCTGGCCTGGCGGATCACCGAGCCGGCGCCCTGGCGCAGCACGATGGTGTAGCGCACCGTGTCGCCCAGTTCGGCCGTCTGGCGGTCGCCGCTCTTGCTCAGCGACAGGCCCGCCGCCACCGCTGCGTCGAGCGGGATGTGGTTGTTCAGGATCGGTGCCGAGACGCCGTTGCTGATCTGCAGCTTGAGGTAGTACTGGGTGCTGGCCGCGCCGCCCTGTACCAGGCCGCTACAGGCCGCCGCATCGTGGCGTGCCACGCTGGCGCCCGGTGCCGCGTCGCTGGACTGGACAAAGGCCGGATTCGGTGAGGCGCCCACGTCCAGGGTCCCGGCGCAGGCCGGCAACAGGGCCGACTCGGTGCTGTAGCCGGCCGGCGCCCTGGTCACCGTCAGGGTGTAGGTGCCGCTCGGGAAGCCGTTTTGCAGCAGATACTGGTAGGCGCCGTCGTTGCCGGTCAGCTGGCTCTGGGCAGCCGCGCCGCCCGCCAGGTGGGTGGCCGGGTCGAACCCGGCCGGACCGGAGACCGACACCGAGGCGCCGGCCAGCGGCTGGCGCGATAGCGCGTCATACACCACGCCGGCCGGGTCGAGCGCCAGGTTTTGCTGGGTGATCTCGTCGCTGGCCGAGAGGCGCAGGTTGCGGATCGAGCGGAACGCGCCGCTGCCGGCGTTGCCGCCCGAGTCGGCCGTGCCGCCCAGGGTGCTGCCGGCCTTGCTGAACTGCAGGGCGAAGCCGTCGCCGGTCGGCAAGCCGCGTTCCTCGTAGCCCGGACACACCAGGTTATTGAGCGTGTACTGGCCCTGCCCATTGCTGAGCACGCTGCAGATCGATTGGCCGTTCTGCGACAGGTTGACGTTCCAGCCATCGAGCAAGCCGGCACCGCTGTGGCCCGGGGTCGGTTTGCTGCTCAGCATGATGGTGCCGCTGACGATTGGCAGCTTGAGGCCGGCCACCCCGCGTTGGCGCAGGCCGAACAGGTAGCCGTCCAGCTTGCCCGAGGCGATGGCGGCGCCATCGATGCCGATGGCACTGATGCTGACCTGGTACGCCTGGGTGCCGAAGCTGCTGTCGTTGACCGTGCCGCCGGCCGCGCCCGCGTGTTCGCGTCCGTCCGCGTAGCGGGCGCCATCGAGGTCGCCCGGATTGCGGCTCAGTGCATAGCTGCCGGCGCTGATGCCGGGGAAGGCGAAGCTGCCGTCGGCGCCGCTGGTGGCCACCGCGCTGGCGCTGCCGGAGAGGGTGATGCGCACGCCGGCCAGCCCGGTTTCGCCATTGTCTTTCACGCCATTGTCATTGGCGTCGACATACACGAAGCCTTGCAGGGTGCCGATGTTCTGTTCGCCGAACAGGTAGCCGCTGCCCACGGCGCCGGGCGCGACCACGATATGGGCGATCCGGTTGCGCGCGGCGCTGTCGTCGAAGCCGCTGTTGTCGACCGTGCCGCCGAGGTTGCCGGCGGTTTCCTTGCCGTCGCGCTTGCCGGATGGCTGCACTTCGCTCAGGGTGTAGGTGCCGCCTTTCAGGGTCTCGAAGGCGAACCGGCCATCGGCGCCGCTGACGGTGCTCAGGTCGACCTTGACGCCATCGAGGTCGGTGCCGCCGAGCTTGACGGTGACCCCGGCCAGGCCGGACTCGTTGCCATCCTTGACGCCATCGTGGTTGCTATCGTTGTACACCAGGCCGGCCAGCGAGGCGCTCGGCGGCGCCGCCCGCGTGACCGTGATGGTGGTGCTGATCTTGCTGCCATCCTGGGCGGTGGTGACGATGGTGATGGTGTTGCTGCCCACCGCCAGGGCAAGCGGCGCCGAGGCGCTGGCGCTGGCCACGGCCACGCCGTTGATGCTGACGCTGGCGCTGGCATCGAGCACGGTCGGGGTGATGGTCAGCGATGCGCTGGCGTTCGGCACGGCCACCGTGTAGGCCCGGGTGGCGGCGCTGAAGGCGGGACTGAGCTCGCCGGCGGACAGCACCAGCTTGCTGAGCGTCGCGTCGGCCGAGGCCGCACGGGTCACGCTGACTGTGTAGGTTTTCACCGTGCCGTTCTGGGCGGTCACGCTGACTTGCACGGCATTGGCACCGACCGCCAGGGCGATCGGGGCCGAACTGGCGCCGCTGGCCACGGCCACGCCGTTGACGCCGATGCTGGCGTTGCTGTCGGCCGCAGTCGGGATCAGGGCGATGCTGGCGCTGGCATTCGGCACGGCCAGGCTGTAGCTGGTGATGCCCGGCGCGAAGGCCGGCGTGAACGTCAGGCCCGGCGCGGCCAGGGCCGCCAGGTCGGCATTGCCGGCACCGGCGCGGTTGACGGTGATGCTGTAGGTCTTGCTGCTCAAGCCATCCGGCGCGGTGACCACCACGCTGACGGCGTTGGCGCCGACCGCGAGGACGATCGGGGCCGAGGCGTTGCCGCTGGCCGTGGCCAGGCCGTTGACGGTGATGCTGCCGGCCGCCGCGCTTGGCGTGACGGTGACCGCCGTGACGGCGTTGCCGACGCTGGCGCCGTAGGCCAGGGTGGCCGGGCTGAAGGCGGGCGTGAGGACCGCGTTCGAGACGGCCAGGCCGCTCAATTCCGCCACCGGCGAGACGGCGCGCGTCAGGTTGACGGTGTAGGTGTTGGTGGTGACGCCATCTTGCGCGGTGACCACGATGGTGATGACGTTGTTGCCGACGTTCAGGGCCAGCGGCGCCGAGGCGCTGCCGCTGGCGGTGGCCACGCCATTGACCATGATGATGGCGGAGGTGGCGGTCGGCGTGACCGTCAGCGAGGTGGTGCTGTTGGGCACCGTGGCCGTGTAGCTGGTGGTGGCGCCGGAAAACACCGGGTTCAGGGTACCGGCGGAAATGGTCAGCGCCGCCAGGTCGGCGTTGGAGGAGGCATTGCGCGTGACGGTGATGAGGTAGCTGCGCGGCGAGCCATCCTGCGCCGTCACGACCACGGTGATCAGGTTGGCGCCGGTGTTCAGGGCAATCGCACCCGAGGCCGCGCCGCTGGTGACCGCGACGCCATTGACGGTGACGGCGGCACTGCTGTCGGCCACGGTCGGGGTGACCGTGATCGAGGCCGTGGCATTGGGCACGGTGGCGCTGTAGCTTTGCTGGGCCGGGCTGAAGACCGGGTTCAGGGTGCCGTTCGACAGCGCCAGCGCGGCCAGCTCGTTGTTGGTCGAGATCGCGCGCGTCACGGTGACGGTGTAGGTCTTGGTGCTGCTGTTTTGCGCCGTGACCACGACCGTGACGGTATTGCTGCCGGTGTTCATGGCAATCGGGGCGGACGCATTGCCGCTGGCCACCGCCACGCCGTTCACTGTGACCGTGGCGTTCGCTTCATTCACGGTCGGGGTGACCGTGATGCTGCTGGTCGCCGCCGCAATCGCCATCGTGTAGCTGGTGGTGGACGGCGCGAACGCCGGGCTCAGGCTGCCACCCGACAGGACCAGCGCCGACAGATTGGCGTCGCCGGAGCCGGCGCGCGTGACCGTGACGGTGTAGGTCTTGGTGCTGCTGCCATCCTGCGCCGTGACGATGGTGGTGATGGTATTGGCGCCGACCGCCAGGGCAATGGCGCCCGAGGCGTTGCCGCTGGTGGTGGCCACGCCGTTGACGGTGACGCTGGCGGTGGCATCCTGCACCGTCGGGGTGACCGTCAGCGAGCTGGTGGCGTTGGCGACGCTGGCCGTGTAGCCGGTGGTGGCGGAGGCGAAGGCCGGACTCAGGGTGCCGCTCGAGAGCGACAGCGCCGACAGGTCGGCATTGGTCGAGGGCAGGGCGCGCGTGATGGTCACGGTATAGCTCTTGGTCGCGCTGTTCTGGGCGGTGACGACCACCGTGACCGTGTTATTGCCCGGATTCATCGCAATGGCGCCCGAGGCGGCGCCGCTGGTCACCGCCACGCCATTGACGGTGACGCTGGCGGTGGCGTCGGCCACGGTGGGGGTGACGGTGATGCTGCTTACACCGGCACTGATCGAGGCGGCATAGCTGGTGGCGGCGGGATTGAAGGCTGGACTCAGGGTCCCGCTGGACAGGCTCAGCGCGGACAAATCGTTGTTGCTGGACGCGGCGCGGGTCACCGTCACCGTGTAGGTCTTGGTGGTGCTGCCATCCTGCGCCGTGACGATGGTGGTGATGGTGTTGGCGCCGACGGCCAGGGCGATGGCGCCCGAGGCGTTGCCGCTGGTGGTGGCCACGCCGTTGACCGTGACGCTGGCGTTGGCATCCTGCACTGTCGGGGTGAGCGTCAGCGAGGTGGTGGCGTTGCCGACGCTGGCCGTGTAGCTGGTGGTGGCGGACGCAAATGCCGGGCTCAGGGTGCCGCTCGAGAGTGACAGCGCGGACAGGTCGGCATTGGCCGAAGCGGCGCGGGTGGCGGTGATGGTGTAGCTGAGAGGCGTGCCGTTTTGCGCGGTGACGGTGACGGTGATGGTGTTGCTGCCAATGGCCAGGGCGATCGCGCCCGAGGCGTTGCCGCTGGTAGTGGCCACGCCGTTGACGGTGATACTGGCGGTGGCGTCGGCCACCGTCGGGGTGACGGTCAGCGAGGTGGTGGCGTTGCCGACGCTGGCCGTGTAGCTGGTGGTGCCGGAAGCGAACACCGGCGCCAGGGTGCCGCTCGACAGGCTCAGCGCGCTGAGCTGGTTGTCGCCGGACGCCGCCGCGCGCGTGACGGTGGTGGTGTAGGTCTTGGTGGAGCTATCCGCAGCGGTGACGATGGTGGTGATGGTGTTGGCGCCCACGTTCAGGGCGAGCGCGCCCGAGGCGCTGCCGCTGATCACCGTCACGCCATTGACGGTGATGGTGGCGCCGGCGTCGGACCTGGTCGGGGTCACGGTCATCGAGGTGGTGGTGAACGGCACGCCGGCGGTGTAGCTGGTGGTGCCGGCTGCAAAGACGGGAGTCAGGGTGCCGGTCGACAAGACCAGGTTGCTCAGGTTGGCGTCGCTGGACGGCGGCGCGGCGCGCGTGATGTTGATGGTATAGGTCGCGGTAGTGCTGCCGTCGAGCGCCGTGACGATGGTGGTGATGGCGTTGGCGCCCACGTTCAGGGCGATGCTGCCGGAAGCGGCACCGCTGGCGACGGTGGCACCGTTGACGGTGACGGTGGTGCCCGGGGTATCGACCGTGGGCGTGACGGTGGTGCTGGCGGTCGCATTGCCGACCGACATATTATAGGTGGTGGTGGTCGAGGCGAATACCGGCGACAGGGCCGCCGCCGTGGTGCTCAGCGCGGTCAGGCTGGCGTTGGCGGTCGGTTCGGTAAACACGAAGCTGTTGAAGCCCTCCTGGTACAGCTTGGCGCCGACCCCGCCGGTGCCGCCATTGCTGGTGATGCGCAATTCGTCGACGTTGGTAAATTGCGCCGGGGGCAAGATCGTGACCGGGTTGGTGCTGCCGCCCACGTTGAAGGTCCAGCCCGCCACGGTCAGCACGCCGTTGCGGTAACCGGTGAGGGTGTAGGTGGAGGCGATGGCTTGCGCATCCTGGATGCGGAAGCTCGACAGGCCGAAGGAGCGGTCCGACTGCGCTTTGACGATCAGGGAGCCGACCGCGCCGTATTGGCCGGCGTTGTAGAACAAAAACATGGAGCCGGTGCCGCCGGTCAGGTCGAGATTCCTGACCTGGCCGACGCCGGTATTGCCGGTGTCGGCGAAATAGAATTCGTAGACGACGTTGGGGATATTCGTCGATCCGGTACCGGCCTGGCCATCGACGATGGAGGCACTCGAGAACGCGGTATCGGCCTGGCCGAAGGGGATTTGCATGGTCCCGGCGACCGAGGGCAGCACGTGGCGGTAGCCGGGGAAGGCCAGCGCCGCGCTGCGCAGGGGCGCGGTACGGCTTTCCAGCAGCCAGTCGCCGCCCTGGGCGCGGTCGCCGGTCAGGTTGGTCGAGGCGGCCACGCGGGCGCCGGTGCGGCTGGCCAGCTCGCCGATGAAGGCCTGGCCGTCCTTGCCTTCGGCTACGTTACAGCCGTACAGCAGGATGTCGGCATCCGGGCGCAGGGCGGCCCGGATCCGGTCCAGGTCGGCGCTGCGTTCGTGTAACTGCAGGCGCCCGAGCTGCAGCGAACCGAGCTGCAATGCGGCCGGTCTGCCGTGGGAAACCAGGTGCAGGGCGCCGATGTCGCGCCGGCTGTCGAGCGCTTGGGCGATCTGGCGCAAGCCATCCTGGCGGCCGTCGAGCACGATGACGTCCATATCGGCGGCGGCCAGTTGGCGATAATCGGCGATATTATCTTCGACAAACAGGATTTGCCTGGCGCCGCCCGATGCCAGTGCGTCCGACGCCCAGGACGGCGCGGGAAACAGCAGGTTGGCGCATATGCATGCCATTAAAAACAGACGCCACCATGTGGGCGCAGCTAAGGATGTTGGCAGGGCATATTTGCTCATTTTTCCTCTTTCATTGGGAATCAAGCCAGAATGCGCGCGTTGCGGCATGGCCGCGGCATCGGCTGTTGACTTCTTATCGATCGTGGTACGGGGCTGACTGGCCCGTGATCCTGCGTCTTTGGGGAACCTGATGCGACGCGGGGGGACGTGGTGCTGCCCCTTGAATCAGGGGGGTGAAACGTTTTGTTAAAGATAATTATCCTGAGAAGTCGCAAATCCACCTAGCTATTTACATGGTTTTGTTGCCTAAATGGACATTTTTTACTGAAAAGCTACACTGCAGATTGGACGCCGTGCGCCGGCGATGCATTTCCAATATCTGATACAGGCGGGAAAGCTGGTCATCGGCCGCAGCGGCGCCGGCCGGGTCGCCGCCGAAGGGCGCGCCCGCATGTTTCGAATGGAAACCGGCACGTTGCCGCAGCTGTTCGCCCTGTTGCGCCGTGCAGGCGATGCCGAAGCGCGCCAGCAAGGTGTCCGCCACCAGCGCCGGCAGGTCGGCGTAGTTGAGCAATTCCAGGGCGCCGGCCTGCACGGCGGCGGCGGCGGCCTCGAAAAAGCCCGCCAACACCTGTGCTGCGTAGCCGTCCAGGTCGCCCGGCGCCAGGGAAGCTGGCGCCGGCGGCAGCAGGGCCGGGTGCAGCAGGCCGGGCACCATTTGCGGTCCGCGCTGGCGCCGGTGCGAGGCCAGCACGGCGCCCGGTTCGCGGTACAGGAACAGGCAGGGCGTGTCCGGAAAGGCGAGCCGGACCAGCGCCAGGCTGTGGATATGCCAGCAGTCGAGCTTGACGAAAAAATGCGCTTCGCCGGCAAAACGGTGCTGGCCCAGGGCCAGCACCACCTGGCGCAGCAGGGCCGCCGTGTCGTGCGCGGCGGCCGCTTCGTCATGGTGGCGGCGCAGCAGCGCATCGATGACGGGCGGTTCGGACATGACCACGCACTGCGGCAGCGCGGCCAGCAACTGGGTCAGCAAGGTCGAGCCGCAACGCGAGACGTGAAAGATGAAGGCGTCCGGCGCCAGCGTCGGGCCGACCGCGCCGAGCGCCGCCGCCGGCGTGTCGCAACGCTGGCGCTGCTGGGGAACTTGTCGGGCCAGCGTGTTGTCGAAGAAGGGATCGGTAAAACGCTGGCCGGCCGCGTGGCGCCAGGCCAGTTGCGGCGGGGTGCCGGCGATGGTGACGGGGAACCAGTGCCGCATCGGCATGCCGGCGTGCCAGGCGACGGCCTCGGCCCGCAGCAGCAGGCGTTCGCGCGCGCTCAAGGCATTGTTGCGGCTCAGCGATGGGGCCGCCCTGGGGATGAAGCCGGCCTCCTTGAACAGCTGCGCCAGCCAGTCGTTGCTGACGCAATCGATCATCAGATGCACGCGCGGCAGGGCGCTGGCGTTATGCACGGCATGGCGGCAGCTGGCGTCCAGGTACCAGGCGTGGCCGGCGCTGAAGTGCACGCTTTCGCCATCGATGGTAAACAAGACCTCGGGCGAGGTCTGGATCGGCACGTGCAGGCGGGTCAGGCCGTCCTGCAGGGCGGTGCCGGGGTCGCGGTGTTCCCGGATCATGGCGCCGGGGGCGAGCGCCATCAGCCGCACCGACAGCTTGTCGCAGGCGAAACTGTCGATGACCTGGCGCAGGCGGGGGCAGCGCTGCAGGATGGCGGTGTCGCGGTAGGGTTCGCCATCGACCGGCATGATGTGGCGCGCGTTGCCGCCGGCCGAGCGCAGGGGCACGCACGACCAGCCGTTGTCGTAGGCGCCGGTGTTGAAGTGGGCGATCCACGCGTCGGCGCCGATGGCGTCGAGTTCGGCCTGCATGCGTGCCGTGTCGAAGCGCAAGGGCAGGCGCAGGTGGGTGCTCGGCGTCATGGCGCCTCCGCCTGCCACTGCATGCGCTGCTGCAGCGCGTCGCTGGCGACGATGCAAAAGCCGAGCCGCGCATACAGGCGCGCGGCGGCCGCGTTGGCGTGGCTGACGCTCAGGCGTAGCGGCAAGCCCTGGCCCGCCGCCCAGGCTTGCAGTGCGCGCAGCACGGCGCTGCCGTGGCCGCGCGCGCGGGCGGCCGGCAGCAGCGCCAGGTCGACCAGGTGCACGCGCTCGCGGTCGGTGTCGGTCACCAGGCGTCCGAGCGGCTGGCCGCCGCATTCCACGATGGCATGCTCGGCCTGCGGGAAAGCATGGCGAAAGCCCTGGCTTTGCACGTGTTGCTGCATCGCGATGAGCTGGGCCACAAAGGCGGGTTCGGCCGCCATCAAGGCCAGGTCGTCGCGCGTGCCGGCGTACAGGGCCGACAGGAAAGCGTGGTCGGGTTCGCCGATGGCGCGCAGGGCAAGCGGGGCGGGCAGGGTCAACACGGGTTTCTCCGTCATCGATTCCATTTGTTTGGCTGGTTTGCTATGCTCACTACACCACTTTGGGGGATCTTGAATGACCGTCTCACTCGAACAACTGTCCGGCGCGCTCGACAGCGCTTTCATTGCCCACACCGCCGCCGGCGCCATCGCGCTGACCCTGGTCGAGGCTGCGGAATTGCCGCGGCGCGGCTTGCCCGCGCAATTTCGTACCCCCATGACCCTGATTTTCTCGGGGCCGCCCACGCCGGTGCTGTACGACGATCACTATGTGCTCGACCATCCGGTGCTCGGACGCCATCAGTGGTTCATGTCGCCCATTTCTTCGCTCGCTTCGCTGCCCGGCAATGGCGCGCCGAGCGGGCAGCGCTATCAGGTGGTGTTCGCCTGACAGCGGGTCCGCGCTGCTTAGTTCCGGCTAGGGAAAAGTCCTTCGACACAAATAATGTACTGCACGCCGACGAATGGCGGCACGGTGGGCACCTGTCCGCTGACGCTCACGGTCACCGGCGCTTGCAGGGCGGTGCCGGAACCGGTGTTGTTGACCGTGACCGTGCCGCCGCCCGCGCCGCCCGTGATCGAGGCCGCGTTCAGCGCCGCCGTGCCGCTGCCGGCGTCGGCGCGGTACATCAATGGCTGGTTGGCGCCGCCCGCCTTGCCGGTGGCCAGATAGCCGCCGGTCGCTGCCTGTGAGGCGGTGGCGACGTCAGTGCTGACGTTCAGGGTGGCTGCCGCGCCGCCAGTGGCGGCGAAGGTCGCGCCATGGGTGTGGGCCGGCAGGTTGGCCACGGTCAGGGTGACCGCCGCGACGCCCTGTCCATTGAGCACGGCGGTGAACGCCGGGCTGCCGGCCACGGTCCCCATGTCGGCATTGATGCGTCCGCTCGCGCCTTGGGCGGCGCCCACGGCAACGCGGCCGCGCAGGTCGGGCAGGGCGAAGGTGCTCTGGCCGTCGCCGCCGTAGGTGGTTCCGAGCAGGGAGAACAGGGCGCTGTTCTGGGCAATGCTGAGCAGCTGGCCGGCGCAGGTCATGAAGCCGCGCGGGGCGAAGGGGAATGCGACGGGTACGATAGTGCCTAAAAACATCTCCATCATTCTTCCTTTCAACGTGGTGAAACGATCGGTATGCGATGCATCGGGTATATCTCAAGTCGTGCAAGACTTGCAAAATGATAGTAAATCATATTTTGCCACTAAGACACAATTGCTCTCCGGTGCGGCCTTGGCGTTGCTCGCATCCATCGCTGGCAAGGTTCGTGCGTATCCAACTGGACAAGTGGAAAATGGCCCGATATAATGCGGCCTCTTTTCCCTGATAGCTCAGTTGGTAGAGCGACGGACTGTTAATCCGCAGGTCCCTGGTTCGAGTCCAGGTCGGGGAGCCAGAATTGCAAAAGGCCACGTTGAATAACGTGGCCTTTTTTGTAAGTTGTTTGGATTTATACTGTTTGTTACCTGCAAGCAACGCTTTCCAGACATCTTCCTTGCCTATTTGCAATCTCGGCAAGTATCATACTGCCTGGTAAATACGCAGCACTCCCGCGCGTTATCCGCTACTTACATCTAAAAACACCATGAAAAAAATTGCATTCGTGATCGCTCTGGCGATCGCCTCCCTGAGCTCGGCCCAGGCACAAAACGGTCCAGCACCAGGCAAACAACTGCGTTTCGTTGTCGGCATGGGCTTGACCGGTGGTGGCGACAAGCTCGCTACCGCTGAATACAAGCACGGCGGTTCGGTCGACGTGCGCGCCGGCGGCCTGATCGCCTTCCTGGGCGGCGTCGACTACCGCTTCAGCCAACAGTTTTCGATGCAGGGCACCGTGGGTTTCCACGTTGACCAGGCCAGCGCCAAGAACGGCGACGTGACCTTCAAGCGGTTCCCGATCGAACTGCTGGGCTACTTCCACCCGACCAGCAACATGCGTATCGGCGGCGGCGTGCGTTATGTGTCCAGCCCTAAGCTGAGCGGTAGCGGCTTCGGCTCCGGCATCGACAGGGATTTCGACAGCACCGTCGGCGCCATCGTCGAAGGCGAGTACTTCTTCGGCCCGAGCGTTGGCCTCAAAGTGCGTCTCGTGAAAGAAACCTACGATTATACGTACCGTGATCGCCGTTACGTCGAGCGCAGCGGCGAGACCAAAGGCGACCATATCGGCATTTTCGGTAATTTCTACTTCTAAAATTCGCCCGGGGCCTATATAATACGGCCTCTTTTCCCTGATAGCTCAGTTGGTAGAGCGACGGACTGTTAATCCGCAGGTCCCTGGTTCGAGTCCAGGTCGGGGAGCCAGAATTTGAAAGGGCCTGCAAGCAATTGCAGGCCCTTTTTTTCATGGTGTCGCGTTTTTGCACGGACGCCTCCCGTATTAGCCAGCCTCAAACCTTGCGCAAGTACGCCGCGCATCATCGGCCTTCAAGCGGATGCGGGAGCGGGAACATGGATGTGGCGCGCAATCTCCATAGCGGTGAGCTGGTCGAGGCGGAAGAATGATGGAACATGGACGTCGTCGATAAAGACGCCTATGTCTGCCGCGGCTGCGCCACCAAGGTATGGCCGGCATCGTACGACGCGGCGCTCAACAAGCGCCACCCGTATTTCGCGCTCGGCAAAGGCGAACACCACGCGCCGGGCTGCGATGTCGATGGCGACCACACGCTTGTCAGCCGTGGCCAACGCGAGCGGGTCGGCGCCAGCGATGGCTTTCCGATGCCCTTTCCCAGCAGGCTGAGCCTGAGCGACGGGCAAGCGCCTGGCCCCGCCGCCGCGGCTGCCGTCGCCGCATTCGGGTCGGCCACGCTGGCCGCCGTGCATGCCGCCGCGCGTGCCGCCGCCAAGCGCCAGTACCATGGCCACACCGTCAAGACCATCCGCCCGCTGTGCCGCACCTGCATCAACTTTCCCAACGACCGCGCGTTCCTGCCGCTCGAGATCCCCGGCGTCTGGGGCAGCACCTACGCCCAGCTGTTCTGGCTCATTCCCAACAAGAAGCCGGCCTTCTTCAAGAATCCGCGTCACCTGTTTTATGCGCCGCTGCGCTGGAAGGACCTGCCTGTCATCAGCGAGACGCACTGCGAGCTGACCCTGGGCGCCGGCCAATGGGACAGCGCCGCACGCGGTTACCTGAGCCTGTGCAGGCTGCGGGTCGACTGGTCCGGCTGGTCCGACCTGCGCCGCCGCACCTTGCAGCACGAAATCCATGCCGCGCGCACCGAAGCGCTGGAACTGGCCCGGCGCGACAGCGGTATGAAAGGCTGGATCTTTTTCGTCGGTACCCAGGACCGGCTCGACCCCGGCCTGTTCCACGTCGACGATGCGCGCTTCATTTGCTGCCTGGCGGCCCGCATGGCGTGGCCGGATCGCCAACTGGCGCCCGCCTGACTTGCATCATCCCCGCACGGCGCGAGCGGGCTAGCCTGAGCACTTGTTGACAGTGTGGAGGCGAACCGGCATGAACCTGATCACATGGAATATCCAGCGCGGCCGTACCCCGCGCGGCGACTGCGACATGGCGCATACCGCGGCAAGCCTGCGCGCCGTGGCCGATGCCGATGTTATTTGCTTGCAGGAAGTGTCGTCCGGCTATACCGACATGCCCGGCTGCGACGGTGCCAACCAGTTTGCGCTGCTGGCCCACCATTTTCCCGGCTATGTGCCGGTGGTCGGGCTGGCCTGCGACAGCGCGGGGGAGGGCGTCGCGCGCTGCCTGTTCGGCAATATGATCCTGTCGCGCTACCCGGTGCTGCAAGTGATCCGCCACGCCTTGCCGTGGCCGCCCGATCCGGGCGTGATGAGCATGCAGCGCATCGCGCTCGAAGCGACGCTCGCTACGCCGCTCGGCCCGCTGCGCGTCACCACCACCCATCTGGAATATTTTTCGCGCGCGCAGCGCAGCGCCCAGGTGCAGCGCCTGCGCGACGTGCAGCGCGAAGCGGCCGCGCACGCCGCCCATCCCCGTGCCGGCGCCGCCGCCGGACCGTTTGGCGCCATGCCGCGCGGCGGTGCCGCCCTGCTTGCGGGCGATGGCAATTTCCTGCCCGGCTCCTGGGAATACCATTGCCTGCAAGCACCGTTCGACGATGGCACGCCCGCTTATGCCGATGCCTGGCGCCTGCGTCATCCGGGCCAGGCGCACGCGCCCACCGTGTGCCTGCACGACCATCCCGGCCGTCCGGCCGATCCGTTCACCTGCGATTTCGTTTTCCTCAGCGCCGACCTGGCGCCGCGCCTGGCCGAGGTGCGCGTGGCGCCTGACGAGTTCGGCCCCGACCACCAGCCGCTGGCAATCCGCCTGGCATGAGCGTGGCGCGCACGGTTGATCTTCTGTTGCATTCGAAATAGCATGTCCTCATGTAAAATATAATGAAATTTATGTTATGGCAATACATATGCTCGACGACGAATCCACTCCCTGTTCGGTACTGCTGATTGATGATGAACCCTTCGCCGAGGACTTCATCGCGCATTGCCTGGAGGGTTGTTCCGACGTCGTCCTGCGCTATGCATCGCAGTCCGAACGTGTCGTCGAGCTGGCCATCGAAACCGATGCCAGCGTGGTGCTGGTCGATCTGCGCATGCCTGGCGCCGACGGTTTCGACGTGATCCGCCTGCTGCGCCAGCATCGCGACACCGAGCATGTGCCGGTCATTTTGCTGTCCTCCGAAGAAGACCCGGAGATCAAGGCCAGGGCCTTTGCCGCGGGCGCCAACGATTACCTGGTCAAGTGGCCCGACGGGCGCGAACTGGCGGCGCGCGTGCGCTATCACAGCGGCGCCTACATCGCGCGCAAGCAGCGCGACGAAGCGTTCGTGTCGCTGCGGCGCAGCCAGGAAGAGCTGGCCGCAAGCCAGTCGGCCCTGCACCAGGCCCAGAAAATGGAAGCGATCGGCCAGCTGACTGGCGGCGTGGCGCACGACTTCAATAATGTGTTGCAGATCATCGGCGGCAACCTGCAGTTGCTCAAGCTGCTAGGCGGCGTGAGCGACAGCGCGCGCACCCGCATCGATATCGCGCTGGCCGGGGTCGAACGCGGCGCCAAGCTGTCGGCCCATCTGCTGGCTTTCGCCCGGCGCCAGCCGCTGCAAGCGGTGGTGGTCAATCCCGGCGTGGTCTTGCGCGACATGGATGAAATGATGCGCCGCGTGCTCGGCCCGCGCGCCATCATCGTCACCGAGATCGAAGCGCAGCTGTGGAGCACCACGGTCGATCCGGGCCAGTTGAACAACGTGATCCTGAACCTGGCCATCAACGCGCGCGACGCCATGAGCGGCGGCGGCACCCTCACCATCCGCGCGGCCAATGTGCCGGTCGGCTCGCCCATGCTGTCGGAACTGGCCAGCGGCGACTACGTGATGGTGGAAGTGGCCGATACCGGCTGCGGCATGCCGCAAGCGGTGTTGCAGCGCGCCTTCGAACCCTTCTTCACCACCAAGCCGACCGGGCAGGGCGCGGGGCTGGGGCTGTCGATGGCGTATGGTTTCGTGAAGCAGTCGGGCGGCGAAATCGAGCTCAAGAGCGAACCGGGCGCCGGCACCAGCGTGAAGATTTTCCTGCAGCGCAGCGCCAGCGAACCGGAACATGCCGAGGACCACGTGCAGGCGCCCCTGTTCGGCGGCCCGGAAACGATCCTGGTGGTGGAAGATGAAGAGGATGTGCGCGCCAGCACCGTGGAACTGCTGTCCGCGCTCGGCTACCAGGTGTTCGAGGCCGAAGACGCGGCCCACGCGGTGGAACTGATCGACTCGGGCGCCCGGATCGACCTGGTGTTTTCGGATGTGATCATGCCGGGGAAACTGAGCAGCCTGGAATTGAGTGAAGTGGTGCGCACCAGGCTGCCGGCGGCGCAGCTGCTGTTTACGTCCGGCTACGCCGAGGGTGTGCTGGCGCATGAGGGCAAGCTCGATGCCAAGGTCAACCTGCTGCAAAAACCGTACAACGCCGATGTACTCAGCGCGCGCATCCGCCATTTGCTCAGGCGCCGCAAGCCGGCCGGCGCCACCTCGCACTGAACGCGGCTGGGTCATGTGACCTCGCCGCAAAATCGCTCACCGTCAATCCGTCAAACGTCGCATCCGCGCAGGCGGGTGCCCAAGTTCGCTGCGTAGCCGGCGGCTGAACAAAGAACTTGGACCCCCGCCTGCGCGGGGGCGACGGCTCCCCGATCGGCCTTCAACGCGTCGCCCCGTCGCCCTGCCGCCCGCCGCACCGTCGCCCGCCGCACGCGGGCCACGCTTCTTATTGCGGCTTGACGTAGCGGTGCGAACCCGGCGGCGGCTCGTTGAGCACCGCCCAGAAAATCCCCAAATCGGCAATCGCCCGCACGAATTCCTCGAAGTCGACCGGCTTGACCACATACGCATTGACCCCCAGCTCATAGCTGCGCAGCAGGTCCTGTTCTTCCTTCGATGACGTGAGCATTACCACCGGAATGCTTTTCAGGTGCGGCGTGCTGCGGATTTCCTTGAGCACTTCCAGGCCATCGATTTTCGGCAGCTTCAGGTCGAGCAGCACCACGGTCGGATTGCCGGCCTGGCGCGCCGCGTGCTCGCCGCGGCAGAAAAGGTAATCGAGCGCCTCGGCGCCGTCGCGGGCGATGATGACTTCATTGGCCAGCTGGCTCTTTTCGAGCGCGATCAGCGTCAGTTCCAGGTCGTGCGGATTATCTTCGACCAGAAGGATGGGCTTTAACATGTCTTGCGTACCTTAAATATGGAGTTCTTTGGGGATGCTGAAGTAAAACGTGGCGCCTTCGCCCGGCACCCCGGTGGCCCACACCCGCCCGCCGTGGCGCTCGATGATGCGGCGCACATTGGCCAGGCCGATGCCGGTGCCCTGGAAGTCTTCCATGCGGTGCAGACGCTGGAACACGCCGAACAGCTTGTGCACGTAATCCATGTTGAAACCGGCGCCATTGTCGGCGATCGAGAGCACCCATTCGGGGCCGTCGCCGCTGGCGCGGATGGTGATCACGGCGCGTTCTTTCCGGCTGGTGAACTTGAGCGCGTTCGACAGCAGGTTGTACAGTGCCAGCTGCACGAAGGTGGGGTCGGCGCGCATTGCCGGCAGCGGGCCGATGTCCCACTCGACCTGGCGCTGGCCGACGTCGAGCGAGAGCTTGTCGATGCAGGAGCGTACCAGCTCGCCCATCTGGACCAGGGTCGGACGCAGGGCGGCGCGCCCCATCTGCGAAAAACTGAGCAGGTCGTCGACCAGCTTGCCGGCCAGGCGCGCCGAATCCTTGATGTTGCGCAGGAAGCGCTGGCGCTTTTCCAGGTTGTCGCTGGCCGAGGGTTCGAGCAGCAGGTCGGAAAAGCCGACGATGTGGCGCAGCGGCGCGCGCAGGTCGTGCGAGACCGAATACGAAAACGCTTCGAGTTCCTTGTTGGCGCGGCCCAGTTCTTCGGCCAGTTGGGCCATCTGTTCGGCGCGTTCGAGCGCGATGCCCAGCAGCGCCGTGCGAAATTCGACGGCCAGTTCGATCTCGCCGCCATGCCATGGCGCGCTGGTGCCGGTGATGGTTTCGCTCCAGGTGGCAAAACTCGTGCGCGGCGAGAGCTGCGCCATGGGCGCGGCGCCGGCCTTGGCGTGCGGATTGCCGGCCCAGTCGACCGTGCGCACCACCTCGGGCCGGAACCATAGCAGGTAATGCTTGTGGATGCGCGAGACCGGCATGGCCAGCAGGCCCGCCGCGTTGCCGCTGAATGCCGCCGCCGGCGGGTAGTGCGCCGCCAGGTGGTCGGTGTGGAACACGTCGCCGTGGCAGTGCAGGTCGAGCCAGCCCACCAGCTCGCGGATCGCTGCGTCGCCGGGGGTGTCGCCGTAGGTCAGCAGGCGGTCGTCGAACAGGATGGCGGCGCCGCCGGCGCGCGCGAACTGCAGCAGGGCCGGAAACACGCTGGAGAGGTTATCGATGAAGTCGGAACTCTGGGTCAGCCCGGCCAGCATCGACACCATGACGCGGCGCACATCGAGGCGGAACTGCAGTTCGTTGGCGTCTTCGCGCGACTCGACGCACATGGCCAGGATCTGGCCCAGCTGCTCGCAGGCGGTGCGCTTGTCGAAAGCGAGCGCGCAGGGCGTCGTGTGGTGGCAGGAGACCAGTCCCCACAGCCGGCCCTTGACCATCAGCGAGACCGACATCGACGCCAGGGTGCCCATGTCGCGCATGTATTGCAGATGGATCGGCGAGACGCTGCGCAAGGCCGCGAACGAGAGGTCGTTGGCGGCCCCGCTGACGGGATTGAGCGGCGGGACCAGGCGCGCCGGCGTGTAGTTGGCATCCTGGATCAGGCGGATGCGGTTGAGCATGTACAGCTCGCGCGCCTGGCGCGGAATGTCGGAGGCCGGAAAGCGCTGCCCCAGGTAGGATGGATACGCCTCGTCGCGGCATTCGGCCATCACGTGGCCGTGGCCTTCCTCGTCGAAGCGGTACACCATGACCCGGCCGAAGCCGGTGACGCGGCGGATTTCCTGGGCCGCCAGTTCGCACATGGCTTGCGCCGTGGCGCTGTCGCTCACCTTGAGCAGGAAGTCGCCGACCTGGCGGTGCAGGTGGCGGAAGTCGGCCGCCGAGGCGCGTTGCACCGCCTCGAATTCGAGGATCAGCAAGCCGTCGTAGCAGTGCGCCAGCACGTCGAAATGGCGCGCCGGCCCGATTCCCAGGGTGCACAGGTAGAGCGGGCGCTGGCCGATCTCGGCGGCGTCGATTTCGGGCCGCAGCTGCAGGCTGGCCTGCTCGCCGATCACCTGTTCGAGCGGCTGGCCGATGGCGCGCGCGGCACCGGTTCCGATCATCGCTTCCAGGTTGTCGCTCGCTTGCAGTACCTCCAGCGCGGGCGAGAGCGCCAGCAGGAAGCCGTGCGGCTGGATGCTGCCGGGGGTGCGGATCGGTTCCTTGTCACAGCTCGACAAGTCCAGCGGGGAAGGTTCGGGATTGGCCTGGCTCATGGAAGTGTTCCTGGGCACGGGACGTGGCGCCACATTTCAAAAGTATAATTTTACTGCATACATTATGTCGTGCCACGCACGTTAGCTGTGCCGGCCCTGCGCCGGCGCCACGTGATAAACTGGCGGCCTCCGATTGGACTTGTGCGCCTCCTATGCCGCTATCGACGACGACGCTGCGCCTGATTCTTGGCGACCAGCTCAATGCGCCGCACGGCTGGTTTTCCGATGTGCGCGCCGAGGTCGTATACATGCTGATGGAAGTGCGCCAGCATCCAGGCGGCCGGGGTGGACAGCTTCGGCCGGCCCGACGCCGCACGCATCGTCTGGCCGCTGGACCGCGCCGAAGCGCTCACCCACCTCGACGCCTTTATCCAGCACGGCTTGCCGCACTTCGGCCACTACCAGGATGCGATGCACACGACGGCTGCGCGCCGGTTCCATTCGATGCTCTCGTTCGCCCTCAATACCAAGATGCTGCACCCGCGCGACGTGATCGCCGGGGCCGAGGACGCCTGGCGCGCCGGCCACGCGCCGCTGCACGCGGTGGAAGGCTTCATCCGCCAGATCCTCGGCTGGCGCGAATACGTGCGCGGCGTGTACTGGGGCAATATGCCCGGCTACGGCGCGCACAATGTGCTCGGCCACCATCCGCCGCTGCCCTCCTGGTTCTGGGATGGCAAGACCAGGATGCGCTGCCTGCGGCACGCCATCGGCCAGTCGCTCGACGATGCGCACGCCCACCATATCCAGCGCCTGATGATCATCGGGAACTTTTCCCTGCTGGCGGGACTCGAACCCTACCAGGTGCATCAGTGGTATCTTGGCGTGCATGTCGACGCCTTCGCGTGGGTGGAAATGCCGAACACGATCGGCATGAGCCAGTTCGCCGACGGCGGCTTGCTGGCGACCAAGCCGTATGTATCGAGCGCGGCCTGCATCGACCGCATGAACGACTACTGCAATGGCTGCCACTACGATAAAAAGGCGCGCCTGGGGGAGACGGCTTGTCCGTTCAATGCGCTGTACTGGGATTTCTTCGAGCGCAATGCGCAGCAGCTGTCGGACAAGCAGCGCCTCGGCATGGTGTACCGCAAGCTGTCCAGGATGGATGAGGCCGCGCGCGCCGCGTGCGGCGACCACGCGGCGTTGCGCGCGCGGCTAGAGGAACTTTGACTTCGGTGTTCAACTTTACGGGATCATGATCTTACGATGACATTACATATCGACACTCCACTGCTCGCGTCTTCGGCCATGGGCAACAAGCCGGACCAGACGGTCTGGCTCAAGATGGAAGCCTTGCAGCCGACCGGCTCGTTCAAGTTGCGCGGCATCGGCTACGCCTGCGAAGAGTACGCGCGGCGCGGGGCGAAACGCTTCATCTCTTCATCCGGCGGCAATGCGGGGCTGGCCGCCGCGTATGCGGGACGCCAGCTGGGCTTGCCGGTGGTGGTGGTGGCGCCGGAAACGACCAGCGAGCGCGCCCGCGAGCTGATGCGGCGCGAGCAGGCCGAGGTGATCGTCCACGGCGCGTCGTTTCACGAAGCCAACGCGCTGGCGCTGTCGATGGTGGGTGAGCACGATGCCTTCATCCACGCCTACGACGATCCCCTGCTGTGGACCGGGCACGCGACCATGATCGATGAAGTGGCGCATGCCGGCGTGATTCCCGACGCGGTGGTGCTGTCGGTCGGCGGGGGTGGGCTGATGTGCGGCGTGATCGAAGGGCTGCGCCGCAATGGCTGGGACAAGGTGCCGCTATTCGCCGTCGAAACCGATGGCACCGATTCGCTGGCGCAGTCGATCGAGGCCGACGAGCGCATCGAGCTTCCACGCATCGCCAGCATCGCCACCACGCTCGGCTCGCGCCAGGTGTCGCAGGCGGCGTTCGACTGGACCCGGGTGCACCCGATGAGCAGCATGGTGGTCACCGACCAGGCGGCGGTGGCGGCCTGCATCCGCTTCATGGACGACCACCGGGTGGTGGTGGAGCCGGCCTGCGGCGCCTCGCTGGCGGTGGCCTACGCCGGCCGCCCGGAATTGAGCGCATTCAAGAACGTGCTGGTGATCGTGTGCGGCGGCGTGACCGCGACCGTGGCCCAGCTGCAAGCCTGGTCGCGCACGCTCAGCCCCTCATAGTCCGTACAAGATGGCCGCGACCGCATCGTAGACCGGATACACGCGCGGCCCCGACCTGGGCCAGCCGATCATGTCGAAGTGGTCGTAGCCCTTGTAATTTTGCAGGAAGTTCCAGCTGCCGCGCACTGGCGTGCCATCGTAGTCGCGCACCGGATGCCCGGCTGGGGCACGCATGCTGACCGTGTTGACCACGCCATCGTTGGCGAACCAGGTGCGGTCGACCGGGACCCGGCCGGAGATGGCCAGCGAGTACGAGCCCATGCCGCGCCGGCCGGCCGACGGGATCACCCACTCGCCCGCATACGGCCGGGTCAGCGACGCCATGTCGGCGCGCGGATACTGGAAGGACGGGTTTTGGAGCGGGTACAGCAGGCGATCGGTGTTGTTGCAGCAGGCGCTGCCGGCCTCGGTCGCCTGGTTGCTCATCGAGAAGTAATACACCGAGGGCGAGGTCTTGGCCCATGCATTGAAGGTGCGCGCGCCGTCGGGCGTCATTTCGGCCTGGGCCGAGTCGAAGTTGCCCGGGTTCGAAAACGGCGCGGCCATCACGCGCTGCTGATAAGCCGCCGACGGCTCGACCGCGCTGCTGCGCAGGCCGAACTGTTCGAGTCCGAAGTCGTGCACCGGCTGCGCCACGTTGCCGATGCTGGCCATGGCCGCGATGCCGCCCGCCAGTTGCGTGAGCGCCGATCCCGAGTCGCCCATGGCGTCGCGCAGGCTGGTGCCATCGTTGGGCGAGGAAATGGTGGTGGCGCTGACGACCCAGCCGGTCTTGCCACCCTTGTACAGCTCGCCGCCGCCTTCGTCGCCGTGGGGCGAGCCGTGTTCGAGCAGTTCGATCAGGGCGCGGATGGTCTGGCCGCCCTGGCTGTGGCCGATCAGGTGGATCGGATGGCGCGCATCCCAGGCCGGGTACATCGCGGCCGGATAGCCTTGCGGATTGTTGGCCGGATCGGCGGCCCAGCATTTGCCTGCGGGCTGGCGCAGCGCGCCATAGGTCGCGAAGCTGGCCGTGTGGCTGCTGCCGTAGTCGACGCAGCCGCCCTTGATCTGGTAATACAGTTCGGCCGCGCGGTCCCAGTTCGAGCTGATCGCCCCGACCGACGCGGCCCATACCTGATGCTGGCCCTGGTGCGCGCGCATGTGACCGACGATGTCGTCGAATCCGCCCCAGTATTTGAATCCGGTGTTGGTGTACTGCTCCGGGCCGAAGCCGAGGAAGCCGTGCACCAGGACGATCGGATAGTTGTTTGCGGCTGAGGCCGCTTGAAAGGCGCAGGACAGGAAGAGGGCGGGGGCGAGGACTGCGCGGATGATACGTGGCGGCATGAAAGTCTCTCCAAAGAGAAAAAACGTCGCTCACATTGTATATGCATTTGGCGCGCGCACGCGCTTGTCGCATGCGGGCTGTGTTGCGCCACGGCCGCGTCAGAGACTGGCCGCGCCGGCCCCGCCGCTGCCGGCATTGGCGCCGCTGGAGGCCAGCTTTCCTTGCCACACCACGTAGTCGTCGACCGAGTACAACTGGCACGGCTGGCCGCTGGTGCGCGCGCAGGCAGCCAGTGCGCGCGTGTGCGGATCTTCCCCTTCCTCGGCCCAGCACCAGGCGCCGCTGGGCGAGACGGCAAAGGCGCGCGGGGTCATCTTGTGCAGATACTCGCGATAGGCGGCGCGTCCATTTTCGCTCAGGTAGGGCACGGCGGCGATATCGTCGACGCGGGCAAAATCGGTTTTCGGCACGCTCGGCGCATCGGCCACCGCGACCACTTCGCTGGTCGGCATGCCGATTTGCTGGAGGAAGCGTTCGGTCTCGCGCCACCAGATGCCGGCGCCGTCGCGGCTGGCGGCCATGCCGTGGGCGTCGCGCTTGAAGGCGCCGAATTCGACCAGGCGCGCCTTGCCGCCAGCCCGCTCGAAGGCCGCGTGCATGCGCGCCACCAGGTCCGGCCCGAACAGCGAATCGTTCACGCCATACATCCACAGGCTGGGAATCTTGTTGCTGGCACCGTAGGTGGCGAAGGCGTGCACCAGTTGCGCGCGCCAGTCGCAGCGGTCGGCGTCGTCGCGCAGGCCGCCGGCAAAATTGATCAGGCCGCGCACGCCGGGCACCTCGCGCGTGCCCAGGGCGATGGTGGCCAGTCCGCCGTAGGATTGGCCGGCGACCACGATGCGCTCGGGGTCGACCCAGCCCTGGCGGCGCGCGAAGTCGATGGTGTCCTGCACATCGCTGGCCTGGGCATAGCCGTTGGCGGTCATGTTGCAGCCATGGTCGGCGTAGTTGCCGGTGGAGCCCGCGAAGCCGCGCCGCATCGGCACCAGTACCGCATAGCCGCGCTTGACGAAGGCGGTCGCCATGTAGATGAAGCGCTCGCGCGTCTGCTTGCGCGGCTCGCCCGATTCCTTGCCGTGGTTGATGATCAGCAAGGGAAACGGGCCGGCGCCGTTGGGGCGGAACACGGTCGTCTGCAATTCCGACCGGCTGGACGGTCCGGCGGGAACGGCGATCACCTGCTCGTTGAGCCGGTAGTCGAGCGGCAATTCCTGCTCGATCGCCACCGACGGCAACAAGGTGAAGCCGGTCACGAGGGCGGTCAGGAACAGGCGCAGGGCGCGGGGAATCAGGGTAGCGATGGTGGGCTCCGATGGATTGGATTGCCTAAAGGAATGATTTGATTCTATGTAGGGTGATGTCGTTGGGCAATACCGGAATATCAACTCGACGCCTGTTGTGAGAAAAATAGTTGCCGATTGCACGCTTTGTTGCTTCGATGCTCGCGTTGCCGGAAGCAGGATGCTGGGAATATTTCTAGTTGGAAAAAGTGCCCTCGCGCTACCGGCTTGCCGGTGTTAACATGCGCAGGCCGTCATCCTTGCGCCTTGCGCCTTTCGCCATCATGAACAATTTCACCCCCGCAAGCGGCTTGCCGCCCGGTTTTGCCATTGTCCGGCTGTTTTTTGACGCGCTGCCGCGCCGGGTGGGAGTCCGATGACCGGGCCGGGCCAGCAGGGGCAGGCCAGTCCGGCGCGGCGCAGCATCTGTGCGCACTGTGCGCGGCCGGCCGTGGCCTGCATTTGCCGATGGATCAGTCCGGTGGCAAGTGCGGTGCGGCTGCTGATCCTGCAGCATCCCATGGAAGTGAGCAACGCCAAGGGCAGCGCGCGCCTGCTGCACCTGAGCGTGGCGGGCAGCACGCTGGTTGCGGGCGAAGTGTTCGATCCGGCGCAGCTCGGCGAGCTGCTGGCGCTCGATGGCCGGCGCGCCGTGCTGCTGTATCCGGACACGCCGGACGACAGGTCGCTGGGCATGCCGGCACCGCCGCCACTGCCGCCGGAACTGTTGCACGCGCCCGGGAAACTGTTGCTGGTGGTGCTGGACGGCACCTGGCGCAAGAGCCGCAAGATGCTTTATCTCAACCCTTTGCTGCATGCGCTGCCGCGCCTGCCGCTGAACGGCATGCCGCCGTCGCGCTACCGCATTCGCAAGGCGCATGCGCCGGACCAGCTATCGACCCTGGAGGCAACTTGCCATGCCTTGGGCGAGATCGAAGGCGATCATGACAAGTTCCTCCCGCTGAGCCGCGCTTTCGATGATTTGATCGATGCGTTTGTGCTGCATCAAGGCCGGCTTTGAACGCTGCTTGAACTGGCGGCGGCACCAACGTAGAATACTGTATGTTTATACAGTTAAATAGGTGCTGCGGTGACTGATCGCGACAAGGATGTTGAAGAAAACGTCATGCTCCCGCCGCGTCCGCTGGCTGCGCAGAAGGGGCGGGGAGCGGTGACCAATCTGCAAGGCCGCTACGAAGTCAACGCGCGTGAGCGGTTCGACGACGGCTGGGTGCATGAAGACGACGAAGACGAGGCGCCGGCGCCCTTCCGTACCCAGGTTACGGACGAATTCGCCAAAACCATCCTGAGCCGCAATACCTCGCCCGACATTCCCTTCAATGTGTCGCTCAATCCCTATCGCGGGTGCGAGCACGGCTGCATTTATTGTTTTGCGCGGCCATCGCACAGTTACCTGGGGCTGTCGCCGGGGCTGGACTTCGAGAGCCGCCTGTTCGCCAAGGTCAACGCGCCCGATTTGCTGCGCCGCGAGCTGGCCAGGCCATCCTACGTGCCCGAGCCGATTGCGCTGGGTGTGAATACCGACGCCTACCAGCCGTGCGAGCGTGGCCTGGGCATCACCCGGCGCGTGCTGGAGGTGCTGCACGATTGCGAGCATCCGGTGGCGCTGATCAGCAAGTCGTCGCTGATCGAGCGCGACGTCGACCTCATCGCGGCCATGGCGGCCAAGAACCAGGCGATTGCGGCGCTTACCATCACCACGCTCGACCCGGAAATCTCGCGCACGCTGGAACCGCGCGCGGCGGCACCGGCGCGGCGTCTGCGCACGATCAGGCGGCTGACGGAAGCGGGCATCCCGGTGCGGGTCAGCGTCGCGCCGGTGATTCCCTTCATCACCGAGCCCGAGCTCGAACGGGTGCTGGAAGCCGCGCGCGATGCCGGTGCCGTGAGCGCCCATTACGTGGTGCTGCGCTTGCCCTGGGAAGTCAATCCCCTGTTCCAGGAATGGCTGCAGGCACACTTTCCCGAGCGGGCGCAGCGGGTGATGAACCGGGTGCGCGAGCTGCGTGGCGGCAAGGACTACGACAGCGACTTCAGCAAGCGCATGCACGGGGAGGGCGTTTGGGCGGATTTGATACGCCAGCGTTTCGTCAAGGCAGTCGAGCGGCTGGGCATGAGCGCGACCAGCGGGCGCTTTGCGCAACTCGATGCCTCACGGTTCAAGCGGCCGCTGGTGGTGCCGACAGCGCCCGCCAAGCAATGCGGCAACGCGACGGGGCAGCTGGATTTGTTTGGATAGGAGGCGCTCGATAAGATGTTTTTCGCGGCTCGCTTGCCGTGCTTATTCACGCAGGTCAGTTAAATACCGCTCGATTTCAAACACGTGCGCGTCTTCCATGCCCAGTTCGCGCAGCGCGTGGGCAAGGTCGATCAGGTAATCGCGGTTGGCGCCGCTCGGGCCGTGCGAGTATGCGATTTGACGGGCAATATCACGCTCGCTCGCCTCGCCGAGGAAGGCGGCATTGTCTTCGGTCGCGATGTACACCAGCCCGAGTTCGCTGCCGCCGTCCTCGAAACGGATGTCGGTTGCCAGGCGCAGATAGCCGTTCTTTTCGCGGTGGTCCAGATGGGCAAACACTTCGGGGGTGATCAGGTAAGCCATGCCCGCAGTGACGGCGCCGGGCTGCGCAATCAGCGTGGCCACGCGGCCCGGGGCAGTCTCCGTGCCGCGGTGATCGTGTGAACCTTGCCAGAAGCGCCGGGTCCAATTGCTGATCGTCGCCGGTTTGCGCTCGATGTACGGAAAGTCCGCCTTGAAGATCAGCGAGCCATAGCCGAACAGCCACACGCGATGGTGGCCGTCGAATTGATCCATGCGCTGGTTGATGGCGATGGTGTTGTGTGACATGGGTAGTATCCGTTGGAAGCGAGCATCAATTATAGAGGCGGCGCGCCACCGGCGCAGCGCTGGCAAGGCGCGCTGTCCATGACGCTGCGTGAGCGCACCCGGCTGACGGCGGCTCGCGGCGCCCGTGGCCTGCTGCGTGTGTTGCGCCATCACGATCGACGGCGTCGTTTGTGCATCCATGACCGAAGGCGTCATTTGTGCGTGGGCGATCGATGGCGTCGTTTGTGCATCCACGACCGATGGCGTCGTCTGTACGTCGGTGATCGATGGCGCCTTGGCGCGTCCGCGGTCGACCGCGTAGTGCGACCGTCCGCAGCCGATCACATGGCGCTATGCGCGCAAGCTATGGCGCGATGTGATCGGCTCAAGACTGCGCAGGCCCCTGGTCTGCGGCGATGGGAATGTTCCAGTCATGCGACTCGACGAACTTGAACAGGAAGGTCATGAAGCTCTCCGCCGCCGGCGACAGCGAGCGCTTGTCGCGCGTGTACACGAAAAAGCGCCGCGTCAGTTCGGGCTCGTGCAACTGGCGCATGTGCAACTGGTGCAAGCGTACCAGCGGCTCGGCATACGGCAGGCAGACGGTCACGCCCAGTCCGGCGCTGACCATGGCCAGCGCGGTCGTCATGAACGTGACTTCATTGACCGGATTGAGCGGCACGTCGCGCAGCGAATGGTGCATGTCGCTCAGCAGGCGCTCGGTGAACTGCCCTTGCAGCGAGATGAACGGGTAGGCTGCCAGGTCCGACCATGTCACGCGCTCGCGCTGCTCGAGCGGGTGCTGCTGCGGAAACACGAGCACGAAGGGCATCTCGAACAGCACCACCGCCTCGATCTGCGCGGTAGGATCGCGTTCCGGTCCGATGCCGCAGTCGACCTCGCCGCTGAACACGCGCGCCGTCACGTTTTCGACCGCGCAATCGACCAGGCGCACCTGGATTTCCGGATACACCTTGCGGTAGGCGGCGATGACCTGCGGCAGCAAGGTGCACGACATCAACTGCGGGGCCGCGATCCGGACTACGCCTTTTTTCAGCCGTGTCTGGCTGGCGATGTCGAGCAGCGCGCCGTCGAGGTCGTCTATCATCTTGGAAAACAGGGGCGTCAGCTCGCGCCCGACCTCGGTCAGGGCGATCCGCCGCGTGCTGCGGTCGACCACGCGCACGCCCAGGGTCAGTTCGAGCTCCTTGATCAGCCCCGACAGCGCCGCCTGGGTCACGTGGAGATACTCGGCCGCCAGGGTAAAACTGCCGGTCTTGGCAAGCGCGACGAGGGCGCGCATCTGGCGCAGGGTGGGATTCATAGCTTAATCTGATAAGTCGCGTTGAAAATATTGTTTGAATGATAGTTCGTTTTGCACTCTAATAGGGGAATCAACAGGGGAGCACAGCATGAAAATTACCAGGATTCACCACGTAGCCTATCGCTGCAAGGATGCCAAAGAGACAGTCGAGTGGTACGTCAACTACCTCAATATGGACTTCGTGCTGGCCATCGCCGAAGACCAGGTGCCGTCGACCGGCGCGCCCGACCCGTACATGCACGTTTTCCTCGATGCCGGCATGGGCAATGTGCTGGCATTTTTCGAGTTGCCGAGCCAGGCGCCGATGGGCCGCGACGAGAATACCCCGGCCTGGGTGCAGCATCTGGCGCTGGAAGTCGGCTCCATGGACGAGCTGCTGGCCGCCAAGGCGCGCCTGGAAGCGGACGGTATCGAGGTCATCGGTCCGACCAACCACACCATCTTCAAGTCGATCTATTTCTTCGATCCAAACGGTCACCGCCTCGAACTTGCCGTCAACACGGCCACGCCAGAGATGAAACAGAAGCTCGACGCCGTCAAATGGGACATGCTCAACGAGTGGTCCGAGACGCGCAAGGCGCCGAAACACGCGGCCTGGATGCACGAGAACCCCCGAGCGGACCAACAATAAGGCACACATGAAACTTGCAACATTGAAATCAGGCGGGCGTGACGGCTCGCTGGTCGTGGTCAGCCGCGACCTGTCGCGTTACCAGAAGGTTCCCAAGATTGCCGCGACCTTGCAGTTCGCGCTAGACAACTGGGACGATGTGGTCGAACGCTTGCAGGCCGTCTACACCGCCCTGAACGAGAATGGCACCTGGGATGCGCAGCCCTTCGACGAAGAACTGTGTCATTCGCCGTTGCCGCGCGCGTATCAGTGGGCCGACGGTTCGGCCTATATCAACCACGTCGAACTGGTGCGAAAAGCACGCAACGCCGAGGTTCCCGCATCGTTCTACACCGATCCGCTGATGTATCAGGGCGGCTCGGATTCCTTCATCGGTCCGCGCGACCCGATCTACGCGCTGGCGGAAGAGTGGGGCATCGACCTCGAAGCGGAAGTGGCGGTCATCACCGGCGACGTGCCGATGGGCGCCAGTGTCGAGCGCAGCGCCGCGGCCGTGCGCCTGGTCATGCTGGTCAACGACGTTTCGCTGCGCAACCTGATTCCGAACGAGCTGCTCAAGGGCTTCGGTTTCTTCCAGTCGAAGGCGGCCAGCGCGTTTTCGCCGGTCTGCGTCACGCCCGACGAACTGGGTGACGCATGGCAGGATACCAAGCTGGGCCTGCCGCTGAACGTGCAGATCAACGCGCGGCCGTTCGGCAAGCCGAACGCGGGCGATGACATGACCTTCAACTTCGCGCAACTGGTCGCGCATGCGGCCAAAACGCGCGAACTGGCGGCGGGCACCATCATCGGTTCCGGCACGGTGTCGAACAAGCAGGGTAACTTGCACGGGTCGAGCATCGATAACGGCGGCGTCGGCTATTGCTGCCTGGCCGAAGTGCGCATGTACGAAACGATCGAGCATGGCGCGCCGACAACGTCTTTCCTGAAATTCGGCGACAGCGTGCGCATCGAGATGTTCGATGCCGCCGGGGCCAGCATCTTCGGCGCCATCGACCAGACCGTGGCTGTCTATGAGGAGCGCCGCCCATGAAGCTGTACACCTACTTCCGTAGTTCCGCCGCGTACCGGGTGCGCATCGCGCTCAACCTGAAAGGGGTGGGTTACGAATCGGTGCCCGTGCATTTGCTGCGCAATGGCGGCGAGCAGCTGGCGCCCGAGTATCTGGCGATCAACCCCAGCGCCCTGGTGCCCAGCCTGCAGGACAAGGGTGCCACGCTGACGCAGTCGATGGCCATCCTGGAATACCTGGAAGAGGTGCATCCACAGGTGGCCTTGCTGCCGCGCGACGCGCTCGGGCGGGCGCGGGTGCGCTCGCTGGCGCTGATGGTGGCCTGCGATACCCATCCGCTGACCAATCTGCGCGTGCTGCGCCATCTGGTGAATGAGGTCGGTTTGTCGGAAGAAGCCAAAACCGATTGGTATGTGCACTGGCTGCGCGAAGGAATGGCCGCCCTGGAAGCGCACCTGGCGCATTCGCGTGACACTGGCCGTTTTTGCCACGGCGACATGCCGACCATGGCGGATTGCTGCCTGGTGCCGCAGGTATTCAATGCGCGCCGCTTTCACGTGGACCTGGCGCCGTATCCAACCATTGCCCGCATCGACGCCGTGTGCGCCGCGCTGCCGGCTTTTGCCGAGGCGCATCCATCGCGCCAGCCCGACGCCGAATAAGCGCCTGCCCTGGGCCTGCTCCTTGATGGAGCGGGTCCTTAGCGGATCGCGAACGCCACCACGCCGAGCAGGGCAGGTCCTTAGCGGGTAGCGAACGCCACCACGCCGAGCAGGGTGGCGATCAGCAGCGCCACGCCGATCAGCCCGGCCATGATCACGTACACGGGATTGAGGGCCGTGACGTCGCGCTCGAAGTCGGATTTGCGGCGCAGGCCGACGAACGACCAGGCGATCGCCGCCAGGGTCGAAAAAAACGACCGTTCAGTGCCTTGAGTAAGATTCTTGTGATTCTTGTCAGACATGCTGTTCCTCTTTCGATCAGTCCGGCAGGGCGCAGGCCCTGATTCCCCTGAGCATAGCTGCCCTGGTTCGCACAAAACAGGAGCAGACCCATGCGCAATACCATATCAACATGGGGAACCAAGCCGGCGCTGGCCTGTCATATATACAGGTAAGCCATGTGCGCTCGCCGTGCTGAGGGGGGCGTATGACAATGCGATTCTGTCGGAAGGCATGCCATGCATAAGCGCATTCTGTTAATCCAGGGTCATCCCGATGCGGCGCAGGGGCATTTGTGTCACGCGCTCGCGGCTGCCTACGGCGCTGGGGCGGCCAAAGCGGGGCACGAGGTGCGGCAAACGCAGGTCGCCGCGCTCGACTTTCCTATCCTGCGCAGACAGGACGAGTGGGAGCATGGGCCCTTGCCGCCCGGCTTGCAGCAGGCGCAAGAAGATATCCGCTGGGCCCAGCACATGGTGTTTTTCTTCCCGCTCTGGCTGGGAGACATGCCGGCCCTGCTAAAAGGCTTTCTGGAGCAGGTGGCGCGGCCGGGTTTTGCCTTTCCGGGCGACTGCATGCATCCGCTGGCCAAGAAGGGCTTGTCCGGGCGCTCGGCGCGCGTGGTGGTCACGATGGGCATGCCGGCGCTGCTGTATCGCTGGTATTTCCGGGCCCACAGCGTCAAGTCGCTCAAGCGCAATATATTGGGGTTTGTTGGCGTGGCGCCGGTGCGCGATACCCTGATCGGCATGGTCGGCGATCCGGAACGGCAGGCGGTGGACAAATGGGTTGGCGCGCTCGAAGCGATGGGGCGCAGTGCGGCTTGATGTTCTGCAATGGTTTCGCAGCGGTGGGGAGGGCTGGCTTTGCTGCGGGGCCAGCCTGGCCGGCGTGGCCCCGCATGTTTGCCGGCGAGGCACATGGCCCTGCCTGTTTGCCGGCGAGGCACATGGCCCCGCCTGAGGTGATCGTCTGCTGTACTTAGTTCGCTTTTGCCGCACCATCGGTTGGCGACGAAATCTCTTGCAAGGCCTCGCCGACGCCGGTGGTTTGCTTGGTCGCCATGTCGCCCAGCGACACAATGCCGACCAGCGAGTGCGATTGCTGGTCAACAACCGGCACGCGGCGGATCTGCACGTCGCCCATCTGGGTCAGGACTTCATCGACCGACTGGGTCGCGAAGCAGGTGCGCACTTCGGTGCTCATCACGTCGCCGACGCGGTGGCTTTCCGGGGCCTTGCCGGCAGCGGTGGAGCGCACGGTGATGTCGCGGTCGGTGATCATGCCGACCAGCTTCTCGCCGTCAATGACAGGAACGGAGCCGATATTGAATTCTTTCATGATCTGCGCGGCGCGGTGAACGCTGTCTTCCGGCGAAACACGTTGCACGTCGCGGGTCATGACATTTTGAATGGTTTGCATATAAGTCTCCAAAGCTGAACAGGTTAGTTGTTGCTACGTCATCCCAATCGGGTTGGCAGCATCATGCACGGATTCCAAAAAAAGCGCCGCGTGGTTGAAATTGCATCATCCGGCGTGCTGGCGGCAAGCCCGGTCGGCTACAATCCTCCCTTTTTTACCGGCAGGTCCCGATGTCCGTCCAACCCATTCCTCCCGCCATTGTCGACGCCGTCTCGCGTGCCGACCCGTCCTGGCAGCCGATCCTGCGCCAGGGACTGGACGCGGTCATGCGCGCCGAGCCCCTCTACCTGCCGACCCTGGCCGCCGATAACTACCTGCCCACCGAACAGCGCCTGTTCGCCGCCTTTGCCTTGCCGCTCGACCAGGTGCGCTATGTGCTGGTGGGCGAGGGGCCGTATCCGCGCGCCGAGAGTGCCACCGGCGTCTGCTTCATGGATGGGGCTGTGGGCAAGCTGTGGTGCGAGAGCGGGCTGTCCAAGCCGGTCAACAAGGCGACCTCGCTGCGCAACTTCATGAAAATGCTGCTGGTGGCCGATGGGCAGTTGCAAGCCGGCGATACCGGCGGCACGGCCTTGGCGCCGGTAGCGGCCGCCGCGGCGAGCAATGGCAGCATCCAGACCCTGGCCGAGTTGCAGCACAACCTGACGCAGCAAGGGTTTCTGCTGCTCAACGCCTCGCTGGTGTTCCGTTCCCATGTGGCGCCCGTGATCGATGCGCGTGCCTGGCTGCCATTCCTGCAAACGGTGATGGCCGCGCTGGCTGCCCGGCAACAGGCTCCCACGCTGGTGCTGTGGGGGAAAATTGCGGAACAATTACAGAAATTGCCGGAAGCTAAGAGTTTGCCGCAGCTGAGCTCCGAGCATCCGTATAATTTGTCGTTTATCCAGCATGCTGGCATGCAAGCCCTGTTCGGGCCAATGCACTTGCTGCGCGCCGCTGGACTTTGACCGGCCGGGCTTGATCAAGCCCGCGAAAAATGGATGTCCGGCATGGTCAGGGTATGACTCGCGCCTGGTCTGTTGAGTATCTACAATGCCGGCTTGCCAGCGCCGCCCAGGATGATGAGCCGATGGCAACAGCCGCCGGAGCGCAGGCGCTCTCGAACATGGATGTGCGCCTGCGCATTGTCGGTCAGGGGGCGCATCATGCGGCAAGGGCCGGCAGCCCGACTATCTTGGCGGTACCGTTCCATGCATGCCGGATGAGCGGCTGCTGCCGCAGCCCGGTGCAATGCCGGGCTCGTGCCCTGAAGTCGGGCCTGGCAGCCCTGGGGGAAAACAGGGGCTCCCAAGACAAGATGCCCCGTATTTGATATACTTGACTAATTCGATCAACTAATACGGTCTTTGATGGCACGATGCATCGACCTTATTAATTGAATTGAGGCAATATTTTACCACTGTGACCGGGATTGTGATGCGTCTGACCACAAAAGGCCGTTTTGCTGTAACTGCGATGATCGATCTTGCCCTGCGACAGGGCAAGGGCCCTGTCACGCTGTCGGGCATCAGCCAGCGCCAGGCCATTTCGCTCTCGTACCTGGAGCAACTGTTCGGCAAGCTGCGCCGCCATGAAATCGTCGAGTCGATCCGCGGCCCCGGCGGCGGCTACAGTCTGGCGCGCCGCGCCGACAAGGTCACCGTGGCCGACATCATCATCGCCGTCGATGAACCGCTCGACGCGACCCAGTGCGGCGGCAAGGAAAATTGCCACGGCGCCGATGCGGCCACCGGTACCCGCTGCATGACGCATGAACTGTGGGCCACGCTGAACGAAAAGATGGTCGACTATCTCGATTCGGTCTCGCTGCAAGATCTGGTCGACCAGCAAAAGCAAAAGAATTCTGAACAAAACGTCGTGCACGTACACCGCCCGCACGCCGCCGTCGGACAAAATTGAAGCATATTGGAGTGATTTGATGAACGCGCCTTTGGACAAAAACCTCGAGCAGACTTTCGTGACTGCCCCGCATTTCCCGATCTACATGGATTACTCGGCGACGACGCCGATCGATCCGCGTGTGGCGGACAAAATGATTCCTTACCTGCGCGAGCAGTTCGGCAATCCGGCATCGCGCAGCCATATGTACGGCTGGACCGCCGAAGCGGCAGTCGAGGAAGCGCGCGTCCACGTGGCCGCCCTGGTCGGCGCCGATCCGCGCGAGATCATCTGGACTTCCGGCGCGACCGAAAGCAACAACCTCGCGCTCAAGGGCGCTGCCCAGTTCTACAAGACCCGCGGCAAGCACATCATCACCGTCAAGACCGAGCATAAAGCCGTGCTCGACACCGTGCGCGAACTCGAACGCGTCGGTTTCGACGCCACCTACCTCGAACCGCAAGATAACGGCCTGATCACGGTCGCCCAGCTCGAAGCGGCGATTCGCCCGGACACGATTCTGGTGTCGGTCATGCTGGTCAACAACGAAATCGGCGTGATCCAGCCGATCGAAGAATTGGCCGCGCTGTGCCGCTCGAAAGGCATCATTTTCCATTGCGACGCTGCGCAAGCGACCGGCAAGGTGCATATCGACCTGGCCAACAGCAAGGTCGACCTGATGACCTTCACCGCGCACAAGACCTACGGCCCGAAAGGCATCGGCGCCCTGTATGTGCGCCGCAAGCCGCGCGTGCGCCTCGAAGCGCAGATGCACGGCGGCGGTCACGAGCGCGGCTTGCGCTCGGGCACCCTGCCAACCCACCAGATCGTCGGCATGGGCGAGGCTTTCCGCATCGCCAAGGAAGAGATGGACAGCGAAATCACGCGCATCACCGCGCTGCGCGACCGTCTGGCCAAGGGCCTGCAAGAGATCGAGGAAGTCTATATCAATGGCGACATGGAACACCGCGTGCCGCACAACCTGAACGTGAGCTTCAACTACGTCGAAGGCGAGTCGCTGATCATGGCGATCAAGGATATCGCCGTGTCGTCCGGTTCGGCCTGTACTTCGGCCAGCCTGGAGCCATCGTATGTGCTGCGCGCCCTGGGCCGCAGCGATGAGCTGGCGCACAGCTCGATCCGCTTTACCATCGGCCGTTTTTCGACCGAAGCCGACATCGACTTCGCAGTGGACCTGCTCAAGTCGAAAGTCCACAAGCTGCGCGAACTGTCGCCGCTGTGGGACATGTTCAAAGAAGGCATCGACATCAGTTCGATCCAATGGGCAGCCCACTAACCGTATTGAATATTCAGGAGTTTTACCATGGCATACTCGGACAAAGTGTTGGACCACTACGAAAATCCACGTAACGTCGGCGCCTTCGACAAGGGCGACGAAACCATCGGCACCGGCATGGTCGGCGCGCCGGCCTGCGGCGACGTGATGAAGCTGCAGATCAAGGTTGGCGCCGATGGCCTGATCGAAGATGCGAAGTTCAAGACCTACGGCTGCGGCTCGGCGATTGCCTCGTCGTCGCTGGTGACCGAATGGGTCAAGGGCAAGACGCTGGACCAGGCGCTGTCGATCAAGAACACCCAGATCGCCGAAGAACTGGCACTGCCGCCGGTCAAGATTCACTGCTCGATCCTGGCGGAAGACGCGATCAAGGCGGCCGTGTTGGACTACAAGACCAAGCATCCGGCTGTCGCTTAACACGCAGTAACACGCGGAGGGAAACATGGCAATCACACTGACCGAAAAAGCAGCCAAGCACATCAACCGCTTCATCGAACGTCGCGGCAAGGGTGTCGGTTTGCGTTTTGGCGTGCGCACCACGGGCTGCTCGGGCCTGGCCTACAAGCTCGAATATGTCGATGAAGCGGCGGCCGAAGACAATGTCTTCGAGTCGCACGGCGTGAAGGTCTTTGTCGACCCGAAAAGCCTGCCGTACATCGATGGCACCGAGCTCGACTTCACGCGCGAGGGCTTGAACGAAGGCTTCCGCTTCAACAATCCGCACGTCAAGGACGAGTGCGGTTGCGGCGAAAGCTTCCGCATCTGACCTCGGTCGGATAGCCGCATCCATGCAGAATCACTTCGATCTCTTCAACCTGCCGCCCCGTTTCTCGCTCGACACGGGCGCCCTCGATGCCGCTTACCGCGACGTCCAGGGGCAGGTGCATCCCGACCGCTTCGTCAACGCCACCGATGCCGAAAAACGGGTCGCCATGCAATGGGCGACGCGCGCCAACGAAGCCTACCAGACCCTGAAAAACCCGCAGAAGCGCGCGCAGTATTTGTGCGAGCAGAATGGCGTCGACTTGCAGACCGAGTCCAACACGGCCATGCCGATGGCATTCCTGATGCAGCAGATGGCGTGGCGCGAAGCGCTCGGCGACGCGCGCGCGGCCAAGGATCTGGAGGCGCTGGAAGCGCTCGACGAGCAGGTCAGGCAGGAACGCACCTCGCGCCTGGTGCAGATCGGCGCGCAGCTTGATGCGGGCGATTACGAGCAAGCCGCGCAAGGGGTGAGGGCGCTGATGTTTTTGGAAAAATTCGGTGAAGAACTTAGCTTCGCCTTCGACGCGTTGGAGCAGTAGGCACGCTGCTGGACGCTTGCGCCATGCGTGTTGATGTTCTTCCCGTCCCGCGCGTACCCCGTCGTTCCCGCGCGTGCCACGTCATTCCCGCCCGCAGGAACGACGAAGTCATTCGCAGCATATAAAAAGAAATCGGTAATTACATGGCACTTTTGCAAATTTCAGAACCCGGCATGTCGACCGCGCCGCACCAGCATCGGCTGGCCATCGGCATCGACCTGGGCACCACCAATTCGCTGGTCGCCACCGTGCGCAGCGGCAGTCCCGAAGTGTTGAGCGACGAAGAGGGCCGGCCGCTGCTGCCGTCCATCGTGCGCTACCTGCCGAACGGCCACGCCAACATCGGCTACAAGGCCCAGGCCCACCAGACCACCGATCCGAAGAACACCATCGTCTCGGTCAAGCGCTTCATGGGACGCGGCCTGGCCGACATCGCCTACGCTGAAAACCTGCCCTACGATTTCCAGGACTCGCCCGGCATGGTGCAGCTGAAAACCGTGGCCGGCATCAAAAGCCCGGTTGAAATCTCGGCCCAGATCCTGGCCACGCTGCGCCAGCGCGCCGAAGACTCGCTCGGCGACGAGCTGGTCGGCGCCGTCATCACCGTGCCCGCCTACTTCGACGATGCCCAGCGCCAGGCCACCAAGGATGCGGCCCAGCTGGCCGGCCTGAACGTGTTGCGCCTCTTGAGCGAGCCGACTGCCGCGGCCATCGCCTACGGTCTCGATCACGGTTCCGAAGGCGTGTTCGCCGTCTACGACCTTGGCGGCGGCACCTTCGACATCTCCATCCTCAAATTGTCCAAGGGCGTGTTCGAGGTGCTGTCCACGGGCGGCGATTCCGCGCTCGGCGGCGACGACTTCGACCACCGCCTGTTCTGCTGGGTGTGCGAGCAGGCCAAGCTGGCCCCCTTGTCCGACGAAGACACCGCGATCCTGATGGTCAAGGCGCGCCAGGCCAAGGAACTGCTCTCGACCAACGCCGACACCACCATCGACGCCATGCTGAACTCGGGCGAGATCGTGCACGTGAAAATCAGCGCCGAAGTCTTTGCCGACATCACCAGGCACCTGGTCAACAAGACCATGACCGCGATCAAAAAAGCCATGCGCGACGCCTCGGTGTCGGTCGATGATGTCGACGGTGTGGTGATGGTCGGCGGCGCCACCCGCATGCCGCATGTGCGGCGCGCGGTCACCGAATTTTTCAAGACCATCCCGCACGCGAACATCGATCCGGACAAAGTGGTGGCGCTGGGCGCCGCCATCCAGGCCAATCTGCTGGCCGGTAACCGTGCCGCCGGCGACGACTGGCTGCTGCTCGACGTGATCCCGCTCTCGCTCGGTATCGAAACCATGGGCGGCCTGGTCGAAAAAATCATCCCGCGCAATTCGACCATTCCATGCGCCCGCGCGCAGGAATTCACCACCTTCAAGGATGGCCAGACCGCGCTGGCGGTGCACGTGCTGCAGGGCGAGCGCGAACTGGTATCGGACTGCCGTTCGCTGGCGCGCTTCGAGCTGCGCGGCATTCCGCCGATGGTGGCGGGCGCCGCCCGCATCCGCATCACCTACCAGGTCGACGCCGATGGCTTGCTGTCGGTGTCGGCGCGCGAAACGCGTTCCGGAGTCGAAGCGTCGATCACCGTCAAGCCATCCTACGGCCTGGCCGACGATGAAGTGGCGCGCATGCTGCAGGATTCCTACACCTCGGCCGACGTCGACATGGTGCGGCGCGCACTGCGCGAAGAACAGGTCGAGGCCGAGCGCATCCTGCTGGCCACGCAATCTGCGCTCGATGGCGACGCCCGCCTGCTCTCAAGCGAGGAACGCGCCGCGGTCGATGCGCTGATGGGCGGCGTACGCGCCGCGCTGGCGGCATCGAACGTGGAAGAAGGCGAGCCCGCACCGAAGCAGGCAGCATTGCACGCCGCCGTCGATGCGCTTGCCCACGGCACCGAAGAATTCGCGTCGCGCCGCATGGACCAGAGCGTGCGCTCGGCGCTGGCCGGCAAAACGCTCGACGAAATTTAAGAAACACTACCAGGACAATCACCGTGCCACAAATCGTATTCCTTCCCCATCCCGTGTTCTGCCCTGAAGGCGCCGTCATCGAGGCGCCCGCCGGCAAGTCGGTGTGCGACGTCATGCTCGAAAACGATATCGAAATCGAGCACGCCTGCGACCGCGTCTGCGCCTGCACCACCTGCCACGTGCTGGTGCGCGAAGGCTACGCCTCGCTCAACGAGCCGGAAGAAAAAGAAGAAGACCTGCTCGACCGCGCCTGGGGCCTTGAACCGGTCTCGCGCCTGTCGTGCCAGGCGATCGTGGGAACCGAAGACCTGGTGGTCGAGATTCCGAAGTA
Organism: Massilia sp. DJPM01; assembly: GCF_030348125.1. Classification (NCBI taxonomy): domain Bacteria; kingdom Pseudomonadati; phylum Pseudomonadota; class Betaproteobacteria; order Burkholderiales; family Oxalobacteraceae; genus Massilia; species Massilia sp. DJPM01. Next base: position 5,641 of record NZ_JAQOZV010000033.1, on the reverse strand, counting down.
CACGATCAATCATGCGGCCGAAAAGAACCATTGATCAGGAGAGCGCCATGAAATGGAGCGACATCACGGCCATCGCCGAGGCGCTGTTCGACAAACACCCCGAGGTCGAACCGGCCACGCTGCGTTTCGTCGACCTGCACAACTGGGTCATTGAACTCGACGGCTTCGACGACGACCGCACCCGCGGCGGCGAGAAGGTACTGGAAGCGATTCAGGCGGCGTGGATCGATGAAGCGCGCTGATACCACCGCCGACAAGGCCAAGCCGGCTGAAACGCTGGCGCCCGAAATCCGTCCGGGCCAGTCGATCGCGCTGCTGCAGGAGCTGCACATCCTCACGCGCGACGGCAAACTCAATCAGGACAGCCGCCGCAAACTCAAGCAGGTGTATCACCTGTACCAGTTCATCGAGCCGCTGCTCAAGGAAATCCAGCAGGACCACGCCGCCATTTCGCTGGTCGACCATGGCGCCGGCAAGTCTTACCTCGGCTTTATCCTGTACGACCTGTTCTTCAAGGGCCTGGACGACGGTTCGCGCATCTACGGCATCGAAACGCGCGAAGAACTGGTGCAAAAGTCGACCGCGCTGGCGCACAAGCTGGGCTTTCCCGGCATGTCGTTCCTGAACCTGTCGGTGGCCGAATCGACCCGCTCCGACAAGCTGCCGGACCAAATCGATATCGTCACCGCGCTCCACGCCTGCAACACCGCCACCGACGACGCCATCGATTTCGCGCTCAAGAAGCGCGCCAAGTTCATGGTGCTGGTGCCTTGCTGCCAGGCCGAAGTGGCCACGGTCCTCAAGAAGAACAAGGGCAAGGACCTGGGCAAGAGCGCGCTGACCGAAATCTGGCGCCACCCGCTGCACACGCGCGAATTCGGCAGCCAGGTCACCAACGTGCTGCGCTGCCTGCAGCTTGAAGCGCACGGCTACCAGGTCAACGTGACGGAGCTGGTGGGCTGGGAGCACTCGATGAAAAATGAACTGATCATCGCCAGCTACAAGAACCTGCCGCGCAAGCGTCCGACCGACCGCTTGCAGGAAGTGCTCGCCACGCTCGGCCTGGAAGAAATGGGCGAGCGTTTCTACACTCAACATTTAGCGGAAGCCGAATCGACGACATGAGCCACGACGCCCTCTCCTGGATTGACCTGCGCAGCGACACCGTCACCCAACCGGGCGAGGCGATGCGCGACGCCATGCACAGCGCGCCCGTGGGCGACGACGTGTACGGCGACGACCCCACTGTCAACCGCCTGCAGGACACGGCCGCCGAGATGTTCGGCTACGAGGCCGGCCTGTATGCGCCGTCGGGGACGCAGAGCAACCTGATTGCGCTGCTGCTGCACTGCGCGCGCGGCGACGAATATCTGGTCGGCCAGGAGGCGCACACCTATAAATACGAAGGCGGGGGCGCCGCGGTACTGGGCAGCATCCAGCCGCAGCCGATCACCAACCAGCCCGATGGCAGCATCGCACTGGCCGACATCGAGGCCTACATCAAGCCGGACGACATGCACTTCGCCCGCACCCGCGTGCTGGCGCTGGAAAACACCATCGGCGGGCGCGTGCTCGGCGCCGACTACATGGCGGCCGCCACCACGCTTGCGCATGCGCGCGGCCTGGTCACGCACCTCGACGGCGCGCGTATCTGCAACGCCGCCGTCAAGCAGGGCATCAGCCTGCGCGCCGCCTGCGCCGGTTTCGACAGCGTCTCGGTGTGCCTGTCCAAGGGCCTGGGCGCGCCGGTCGGCTCGGTCCTGTTGGGGAACAAGGCCTTCATCGAACAGGGAAAGCGCTGGCGCAAGATGCTCGGCGGCGGCATGCGCCAGGCCGGCATGATCGCGGCGGCGGGCTTGTACGCGCTCGAACACAATGTGCAGCGCCTGGCGGAGGACCACAGCAACGCGGCCAAGCTGTCGCGCGGACTGGCGCAGATCGCCCAGCTCAAGGTCGCCACGCCGCAGACCAATATTTTCTACATCGAGGTGCCCCCTGGCGCCTGCGACGCCCTGCGCGCCACGCTCGCGCGCGAGCATATCCGCGCCACGGTGGGCCAGCACACGCGCCTGGTCACCCATCTCAACATCAACGCGGCCGACGTCGAACGTGTCGTCGCCGTATTCACCGCATTTTTTAAAGACTGGCACCAAGCTTCATGAACGATTCCACCATCCGCCTCGCCAAGCGCGTCTCCGAAATGATGCCGTGCTCGCGCGCGGAAGCCGACAAGTACATCGCGGGAGGATGGATCAGCGTTGACGGCGTCGTCGTCGAGGAAGCCGGCGCCCGCGTGGCCGACGAGCAGGACGTCGTCATCCATCCCGAGGCCACACTGGTCGAACTGACGCCCGTCACCATCCTGTTCCACAAGCCGGCCGGCTACAGCGCCGGTGCGGACGCCGATGCCGAACCGGCCCTGAACCTGCTCACGCAAGAGAACCTGCTGCTGGCGGAACATGGCAAGCAGCGCTTTCTCAAGCGCCACCTGGCCAATCTGACGTTGACATCGCCGTTAGAGGCCAAGGCCAGCGGCCTGGTAGTGTTCACCCAGGACTTCCGCGTGGCGCGCAAGCTGGTCGACGAAGGCGCGCGCGTCGAGCAGGAGTTCGTGGTGGAAGTCAAAGGCACGATCCGCGAAGGCGGCCTGGCGCTGCTCAATCACGGCCTGACCTTCAACGGCAAGGAAATCGCGCCGATGAAGGTGAGCTGGCAGAACGAAACGCGGCTGCGCTTTGCGCTCAAGGGCGTCAAGCCCGGCCAGCTGATGCACATGTGCCGCCTGGTGGGCCTGAGCATCGTCAGCATCAAGCGCCTGCGCATCGGCCGCGTGCCGATGGCCAGCCTGCCGCCAGGGCAGTGGCGCTATCTGCACGACTACGAGCGCTTCTGACCCGGCGCCGCCAGGGTTACGAAATCAGGTCGCTGGCGGCGATGGTCGCCGCGCTCACGCCGGGCCGCAGCGCATACACGATGCTGTTCTCCGGCAGCGCGATATCGGCGTCGAGCAAGGCCGCGAACAGCGGCGCTTCGTGCATGACGGGCGCATTGTCGACATCCTGCGGATTCCACCTGCGCAGACGGGCCAGGAAGCTGGCGTTATCTTCGCCCTCGTGGCGCGACAGTGCTCGCAGCGTGCCATCACCTCGCAAGATCACCCGTTGCGCCCGCGCCGCCCCATGCAGCAAGGCCAGATGGTACATCGACATGCGGATGCTGCTGGCGAAGTAGGCAATCATGGCCGGGCAAACGGCACTGATCGTCGCAGTCGACGTTTCCACGTTATTGAATTCAAATCCGCCCGGTGCGTACAGGTCCAGCCAGTGCAGCTGGTTTTCCTGAAGGTCGAACACCATCGGCAGGAATACGCCGTTGGTTCCGGCCAGGTCGAAGCGCAGCGCCACCGTGCGCGGATCGAAGTGGGCGCCTTGCACGTCGTCGCGGAACATCAGGCCGGCGAACGCATGTTCCAGGTCTTCGAAAGGCATCCCCGAGTAATTGTTCAGCACCGCGACCGCATAGCGCACGCCGTTCTGGCGCGCCAGGTCGCAGTCCAGGTCGATGAATTCGCTGGCGCCGTCGGGGAAGGGCGCGTCCGTCAGGTCGCCCGCACTGGTGGCGATGATGCTGCCATCGCTTCCCTTGCACGTCAGCTGATAGTAGGAGCAGACTCCCCGGAAGTGCCACTGTTCGTCGTAGAACGCGACCGAGAGATCCAGGTCGCTGCGCCCGCCGTTCTCCGGCTGGCACCAGTGCAGGAACAGGCGCGCCTTTTTGCCCGGCGGGACCGGCAGCACCGAGCCGCGCGGCAGCTGGATGGCCGAGCGGCTTGCGGTGCGTTCGTTGAACGGCAGCATGATGTCGGCCAGCGCGGCATCGATCAAGCACTCGCCCACGGGCGGCTTGCTTGAAAAGCGCGCCAGCAGCTCGCGCTCGACCAAGGCCACTGCCTGGTCCACCGTCTGCCGCGGCAGGGGGGGCGCTGGTCGGGCGCCATGAATCCGGTCGCCACGGACCCTTTGGGCCAGTAGATGCGCGTCTCTCCCGCGTGCAGGCGGGTTGGCAGCAGGGCGAGCAAGGTCAGCAGTACCGGGGTGGCAAACTGCGGCGCGCAGCTTGTAAACGCCGCCAGCACCGCGCTGCTGGCGGCGCTGTCGCCGTCTGCCACGCGCAGGGCGTGGTCGAAGCGGCGTGCCAGTTCTCCCGGCCGCTGGCGCAGCAGCGCGACCATGGCGACGGCATCCTTGCGCATGACGGCCTTTTCCAGCCCCGCGTAAAAGGTCTCGAACTGCGGTCCCGGGGTGCCGTCCGGGCCCTTCTTGCGCACCACGCCGAACGCAAACGCCACCTTCGGATAGCGCTTGTGATATTCGTGCGGATGCAGGAATTCGCCCAGCCAGACCCAGTACGCGCGGTGGCGCAGCATGTCTTCGGTCAGCGAGTCGGGATGAAAACTCTCCAGCAGGGCGAGCAGCGCACGGCGCAGCGGGCGCCCCAGTTTGGCCATCTTGAAGCGCTTGATGGTCACGGGAAGCGGCAGGCTCGCTTGCTTGTTCCAGTACGATCCCGGCGTGAACAAGGTCTTGAATCGCGCCATGCCACGCGCCTTCGCGATCGGCACCTGGCGATACACGACTTGTCCTTGCAGCGACGGGTCGGCGCCGGAGTAGACGGCGACGAGGCGAATGACGTCGGTCGCGGTGCCGATATGCGCAGCGGCGGCGGCCAGCACGGCGGCCGGCTCGCAGTGCTTGAGCAGGGTGCCGAACAGCAGCGCGATATTTTCGCGCACCGGGATCTGTTCGGGAATCCAGGCCAGCAGGCGCAGGCGGTACTCGCCAGCGAGCGTCTTGAAGTCGTCCGTGTCGACCGGCGACATGGCTTGCTTGCGCGCGCACAGGGCGCGTACCAGCACCTGCGCCGCGTCGTCCATGCTGGCGCCGAGGTCGAACAGCTTGAGCGGCGCGTGTGCCGCCGCCTTTTGCTTATACCCCGGGTCGGGCAGGAAGAACGGCGAGTCGCGGTCGGCGTGGCGCTTGCAGATCGGGCAGGCGCTGTAATTGCTGCCGTCGAAGCAGACATCGCACACGACGTGCCGGCACGGCTTGAGCACATGGGTGGTGCCAGTGCGGGCGCAGTGCAGGCAGGGCTGGTCGGGTGCCTGCATGAAGTGGGTCAAAACCCGGTCCATCCACAGCGCCTCGGTGTTGGACGGGATATTGTTGGGGAAGCGCCGGAACAGCGGCGTGTGCTGGCGATTGCCGCCGAGCTGCGCCGCCAGTGTCTCCCAGATGTGCTCTTGCATGGCGCTCAGTAAAGCAGAGTCGAGCGTTTGCAGGCGCGCGCGCAGGCGCTGCGATAGCGCGTAGCCGAGCTTGGCCAGGTCGATATCGAACAGCTGCATGCAGGCGTCGGGCTGCTGGGCGGTCCCGTCCGGGGCGAATACAGCGGCATGGCGGCGCAGCAGCAGCGCCCGGGTTTCTTTAAAATCGACAGACATAGTGGGTCCCCAAAGCAAAAAAACGGATGCAGGCATGCGCCATGATCCGTTTTTGAAAGGTGAGAAGGGAATCGGCCAGACTGAATCAGGGGTAGAAGGAAGCCCGACCTGAGCCTTCTCAAGCAAATGCTAACCGATTAT
>NZ_JAQOZV010000032.1:0-87577 GCF_030348125.1 Massilia sp. DJPM01 | reverse complement strand
ATGGGACTGCCGCCGGTTGGGAGCCTTTATGAGCGCCCCATGCGCATGTCGAATTTCCACGTGAGCAGACGCAGGCCGCTGATCACCGTGGCGCTCGACCACAGCGCCAGGTCCGGATCGGCGCCGAATTTTTTCATCAACAGATACATCCAGCTGCCGATAAACGCGCAAATCGCGTAAGGTTTCCCGTCGCGGAACACCATCGGCACTTCGTTGCAGACGATGTCGCGCAGTACCCCACCGAAAATCCCCGTAATCACGCCCATCATCGAGGCGATGAAAATCGGCATGTGCGCTTCCAGCGCCGACGCCACGCCGGCAATCGAGAACAATCCCAGCCCCACCGCATCGGCCACCACGATCAGGCGTTCCGAGACGATCTGGCGCAGCGTCCGGATCAGGGGCGCGGCCATCAAGGCCAGAACAAAAATGAGAATGGCGTATTCCTGGTGCGTGACCCAGAACAGCGGGCGCCGGTCGAGCAGGATGTCGCGCAGGGTGCCGCCGCCGAACGCGGTGATGAAGGCCACGGTAAATACGCCGACCAGATCCATGCGCTTGCGGCGCGCTTCGATAAAGCCGGAGAAGGCTCCGACCAGGATCGCCATGATTTCAATGAGCGTAATAAGGGACATGCGGTGCACTGTACGGTGGCGAATATGGCTAGCCTAACATGCGATAAGGCATGATGGACAGTGTATGGAGTGCGCCCGGGAAAATACCGGGCGCGAGGTCAGACCGCGATGGCCGATTTGAGCAGGACGATCAGGGCGCCATGGCTGCGCCCGTCCACGTTGGCGGCGCAGAAGGCGATCACTTCATCCTTCTGTTCGAGCCAGCTGTGCACCATGGAACGCAGCACCGGCTCGCCGCCAGCTGAACCTAAGCCCTTGCCGTGAATTACGCACACGCAACGCAGCTTGCGCTTGCCGGCATTGTGCAGGAATTCGCCGATGGCATCACGCGCGCCATCGCGGCGCATGCCGTGCAGGTCGAGCTCGTCCTGGACCGGCCAGTGCCCCTTGCGCAGCTTGCGCACCACGTCCGTGCCGATCCCGGCGCGCGAAAAACTCAGGCTGGGATCGTCTTCGAGCAGGTGGTCGACCTCGAACTGGTCCGACAGCGACTCGCGCAGCACCGCCGCGTCATCCTCGGCCTGGCTGCGAAACACCTTGGCCGGCTTGACCTTGACGTTGATGCCGGGCGGGGCGTTGGGCACGAAGCGGTTAGATTCGGGCAACTTGCGCACGCCGCCGATGGCGCTCGTAAACAGGTTGGCCTCTTGCGCGGCCACCCGTTCACGTTCTTCGCGCTCGGCTTTGTCGCGGGCGCGCGCTTCGTCCTGGCCCTTGAGCTGTTCGCGCAGGGATTTCAGATCGGAAAAGTCTTTCATCGGCATCGCTTTACTGTGTTAGTCGTTCAGGCTTTCCAGGTAGCGCTGGGCATCGAGCGCCGCCATGCAACCGGTGCCGGAGCTGGTGATGGCCTGGCGGTAGATGTGATCCTGCACGTCGCCGGCGGCGAACACGCCCGGGATGTTGGTCGCGGTGGCCATGCCTTCGAGACCGGTGCGGGTCTTGATGTAGCCGTTGTGCATGTCGAGCTGGCCTTCGAAGATGCTGGTGTTCGGCTTGTGGCCGATCGCCACGAACAGGCCGTGCACGGAAATCGGCGTGATGGCGCCGTCGACGGTGGACTTGATGTGCACGCCGGTCACGCCGCTGTCGTTGCCGACCACTTCTTCCAGGGTATGGTTGTACTTGATGACAATCTTGCCTTCGGCCGCTTTGGCATTGAGGCGGTCGATCAGGATCGGTTCGGCGCGGAACTTGTCGCGGCGGTGGATGATCGTCACCTTGTTGGCGATGTTCGACAGGTACAGCGCTTCTTCGACCGCGGTATTGCCGCCGCCGACGACCGCGACTTCCTGGTTGCGGTAGAAGAAACCGTCGCAGGTGGCGCAGGCGGAGACGCCGCGGCCCATGTACGCCGTTTCCGACGGCAGGCCCAGGTACATGGCCGAGGCACCGGTGGCGATGATCAGGGCGTCGCAGGTGTACTCATGGCTGTCGCCGATCAAACGCATCGGTTTTTCATTGAGCTTTGTCGTGTGAATGTGGTCAAACACGATCTCGGTATTAAAGCGCTTGGCGTGTTCCAGCAGGCGCTGCATGAGGTCGGGGCCTTGCACGCCCATCGGGTCGCCCGGCCAGTTTTCGACGTCGGTCGTGGTCATCAGCTGGCCGCCTTGCTCCACGCCGGTGACCAGCATCGGCTGCAGGTTGGCGCGCGCGGCGTAGACGGCTGCGCTGTAGCCGGCTGGGCCGGAGCCGAGAATCAGAACTTTGGCGTGTTTGGTAGTGGTCATGGGGCGGGCTTTAATCGAAATGTGTATGAAGAGAAACTGGGGTCGATTGCGGTCAGATCAAGTGCGCGAATATTCAGTTGCGCACCCTCGATTATAGTCCATGATGTGAGCTGGCATGAATCATGGGGCCGATGCACGCCGGATGGCTTAGAATGAGCGCATCGTCAACATCGCAACAAGCGTCGCCAGCCGCGGCAGCACTGTAAGCAACAAGAATGACTAAGACAAGCCAACCTTCCAACGCCAGTTACACCCGCAAGCCCGTCATGCGGCAACCCCTGCCAAACCGCGTGGTGCGCCTGCTGTCCGAGGCGCGCTGGATCGCGCTGGGCGTGATGTTCCTGTATTTCGTGATGATCTTGCTTAGCTATAACAAGGGCGATCCCGGCTGGTCGCACGAGGTGCAGGTATCGCAGGTGAGCAACCTGGGCGGGCGCGCGGGCGCTTACCTGGCCGACTTGCTGCTATTTATCTTCGGCTTTTCAGCCTGGTGGTGGTGCGTGTGTTTCCTGCGCATGCTGTGGAAGGGCTATCGCTCGCTCAATCACAAGTTTGTGCTGGAAACGGAAGAAGATCCCGAGCACCAGCAGGAAGCGGCCATCCGCTGGCTCGGCTTCGCGGTGCTGTTCGTCGGCAGCCTGGGCCTGGAATATTTGCGCATGTGGTCGCTGTCGGTGCAGTTGCCGCGCGCGCCGGGCGGGGTGCTGGGGCAACTGATCGGCCATGCGGCCCATTCGGCGTTCGGCTTCACCGGCGCCACCTTGCTGCTGTTGCTGCTGTTCGGGCTCGGGTTCAGCCTGTTTTTCCATGTGTCGTGGCTGGGCGTGGCCGAGCGCATCGGCGGCGCCATCGAAAACGCCATCGACTGGTTCCGCCTGCGCTACCAGGACCGCGAAGACCGCAAGCAGGGCGAAGTGGCGGCCGTCAAGCGCGATGAAGTGGTGGTGCACGAGCGCGCCAAGCATGTGGAAAAGCATGTGACGGCGGCGCCGGTCAAGATCGAACCGCAGGTGATGGAAGTGGTCAAGTCCGAGCGCGTGCAGAAGGAGAAGCAGGCGCCGCTGTTCCGCGACCTGCCGGGCGACTCGTCGCTGCCGCCGTTGTCCTTGCTGGACGACGCGCCCGAGGTGCAGGAAACGGTGTCGGTGGAAACGCTGGAATTCACCAGCCGCCTGATCGAAAAGAAATTGTCGGACTTCGGGGTCGATGCCAAGGTGGTGGCGGCGTATCCGGGCCCGGTGGTGACGCGCTACGAAATCGAACCGGCCACGGGCGTCAAGGGCAGCCAGATTGTCGGCCTGGCGCGCGACCTGGCGCGTTCGCTGTCGCTGACCTCGATCCGGGTGGTGGAAACTATTCCCGGCAAGAATTTCATGGCCTTGGAGTTGCCCAATCCTAAGCGCCAGATTGTGCGCCTGACCGAAATCGTCGGCTCCAAGATCTATAACGACAGCGCCTCGCAGCTGACCGTGGCGCTGGGCAAGGATATTGCCGGCAAGGCTGTCATCGCCGACCTGGCCAAGATGCCGCACTTGCTGGTGGCCGGTACCACCGGTTCGGGTAAATCGGTGGGCATCAATGCGACCATCCTGTCGCTGCTGTACAAGTCCGACCCGGCCGATGTGCGCATGATCCTGATCGATCCGAAGATGCTGGAAATGTCGGTGTACGAAGGCATTCCGCACTTGCTGGCGCCCGTGGTGACCGACATGCGCCAGGCGGGGCATGCGCTGAACTGGGCGGTCAACGAGATGGAGCGCCGCTACAAGCTGATGAGTAAGCTCGGCGTGCGTAACCTGGCCGGCTATAACGCGAAAATTGCGGAGGCGGCCAAGCGCGAAGAGCATATTCCGAATCCGTTCAGCCTGACGCCGGATTCGCCGGAGCCGCTGGAAAAACTGCCGACCATCGTCATCATCATCGACGAGCTGGCCGACCTGATGATGGTTGTCGGCAAAAAGGTCGAGGAATTGATCGCCCGGATCGCGCAAAAGGCGCGCGCGGCCGGCTTGCACCTGATTTTGGCGACGCAGCGGCCGTCGGTGGATGTGATTACCGGCTTGATCAAGGCGAATATTCCGACCCGGATCGCGTTCCAGGTATCGTCCAAGATCGATTCGCGCACCATTCTCGACCAGATGGGCGCGGAAGCGCTGCTGGGCATGGGCGACATGCTGTACATGCCGCCAGGTACGGGTTTGCCGGTGCGGGTGCACGGTGCGTTTGTGTCCGACGAGGAAGTGCACCGGGTGGTGGCCCACCTCAAGCTGTCGGGCGAACCGAACTATATTGAAGGCATTCTCGAAGGCGGCACGCTCGAAGGCGAGGGCGGCGGTGCGGAAGGTGGCGCGGCCGGCGAGGCCGGCGGCGAAGCCGATCCGATGTACGACCAGGCGGTGCAGGTGGTGCTCAAGAACCGGCGCGCCTCGATCTCGCTGGTGCAGCGTCACTTGCGCATCGGCTACAACCGCGCCGCGCGTTTGCTGGAACAGATGGAAAACAGCGGGGTTGTGTCGCCGATGCAATCGAACGGCAACCGCGACATTCTGGTGCCGGCTGCCAGCGCGGAATAAACCGCCGCGTGTGCACCGGGTTCCCCGCTCATCCGTTACAGGATGGACCGGTTCCCGGGCACTACTTTGCCCACGCGGCCCAACCATAAGGATATTCATGCGATTTTTACTGACTAAAACAACAGCCGTGCTGGCCCTGAGCCTGGCCTGCGCCGGCATGGCCCACGCCACCGCGCTTGATCAATTCAAAACCTTTGTCTCCGGCACCAAGGCCGCGCGCGGCGAGTTCACCCAGCGCCAGGTCAAGAAGGCCGATTCCGGCAAGGCAGCGGCGCCATCGTCGGGCACCTTCGTGTTCGCCCGTCCCGGCAAGTTCATCTGGACCTACGTGAAGCCGTACGAGCAATTGCTGCAGGCCGATGGCGAGCAGCTGTATATCTTCGACAAGGACCTGAACCAGGTCACGACCAAGAAACTGGGCGATGCGCTCGGTTCCTCGCCGGCCGCCATCTTGTTCGGCAGCAACGACCTGGAAAAGAACTTCACCCTGACCGAAGCCGGTACGCGCGATGGCCTGGAGTGGCTCAACGCCGCGCCCAAGGGCAAGGATTCGCAGTTCGAGCAGATCAGCATCGGCTTGCGCAATGGCACGCCGGAAGCGATGGAGCTGCGCGACGCCTTCGGCCAGACCTCGATACTGGCGTTCAAGAAGTTCGAGAAAAACCCGCCATTGACAGCGACCCAGTTCAAATTCGTCATCCCGAAAGGTGCCGACGTCGTCAATAACTGATCCCTCTTCCTCGTGGAGCACACTTGAATCGTGGAACAATCGGTACTGCACTGGCTGTAACGTTTTTTACTGGCACCACGATGGCTCCCGCCCTGGCGCAGCCCAGGGCGCCAGCGCCCGAGGCGGGCAAGCTGCCCTCGGCCTGCACCCGGCCCGACTGGCCTCCCGAGGCCAGACGCTACGACCTGGAGGGCACGACCGTGCTCGACTACCGGATCAGGGAGTGGCGCATCGCTGATGTAAAGGTGCGCAAGAGTAGCGGCTGGCCGATTCTCGATGCCGCCGCAGCGCGCAGCCTGCACGCATGCAAGCTGAAAATCGATGCCACCCGGCCGCACCACAGCGCCGTGCAGTCGGTCGACTACGTGTGGGCAACCACCGGCGGACCGTCGGCGCGGCCGCAGCTGCATGCCGACAGTTGCGCGTCGTCGCCGCTGTTCAGTGGCTTCGTGCCGCTCGACAGGACTCCCACCGCCCACGATGGCGTGCTGGTGCGCTTCCTGACCAATGGCCGCGGCGAACCGTTTAACATCCGCCTCGAAGGGCGCGTCACCGATGCCGCGCTCGCGGAGCACATCCGGCAGTACGTGCAAAGCTGCCGCTTCGTCGCCGCCAACGCGCCAGGGCCGAAGACCGATGCGGTGTACGGGCGCGTGCTGCTGGCGTCGCCCTCCGCAGGAAAATAATCAGGCATGCATATCTGGCAATATTGATTTCCCGGGTATATGATCGGGCGTCGGTCCCGCCGGGGCCGGGTCATCGGGAGAGCTTCATGAAGCATTGGATCAGCCGTTGGTTGGTAGGGGTTGCGTTTCTTCACACCGTGTTTGCATTCGTCGTCATGGGGCCGGTCATGCTGACGATGCTGCGCAACGGCTTGTTTGATACAGCCAAGAGTATGACCGAGGGCGCAACCACCTGGTTCTTCCTGTTCGGCCTGTTACTGGCCTTGTTCGCGGTCCCGGTGCATGCGCTCGAAAAAGCCGGTGTCGCGCTGCCCAAGGCGATCGGCTGGGGCTTGCTCGGGATGGCCGCGCTGGGTGTGGTGCTGATGCCGGACTCGGGCTTCTGGCTGGTGTTTCCGCCTGCGCTAGCCATCTTGCTGCGCAAGGCCGGCGCGCGGGTCGATGCCGGCAGCGTGCGCGGGGTCGGCGCCGCCTGAGGCGTCGTGAGGTAATTTTGCGTTGGGCGGGAACTGTCGCGCCCCGCGCGGGTCTTATCTTGAACGCCGATGCGCGCCATGCGCTAGACTACGCGCTTCCTATAAATGAAGAGGTCGCATGGACGATTTGTTCAAGACCGAACCTGCCGCGCCCCTCGCCGAAGCGCTGCGTCCGGCAACGATTGACGAGGTTATCGGCCAAAGCCATTTGCTGGGCGAGGGCAAGCCCCTGCGCCTGGTATTCAAGTCGGGTAAACCGCATTCGATGATCTTGTGGGGCCCGCCCGGGGTCGGCAAGACGACCCTGGCGCGCCTGACTGCGAATGCCTTCGGCTGCGAATTCATCGCCTTGTCGGCCGTGCTGTCGGGGGTGAAGGATATCCGCGCCGCGATCGAACAGGCCGAGCATCACCTGGCGACGGGCAAGCACACCATCCTGTTCATCGACGAGATTCACCGCTTCAACAAGTCGCAGCAGGATGCCTTGCTGCCGTTCGTCGAGTCGGGCCTGGTGACCCTGATCGGCGCGACCACTGAAAATCCCTCGTTCGAGGTTAACTCGGCGCTGCTGTCGCGCTCGCAGGTGTACGTGCTCAAGGCGCTGACCGACGCCGAGCTGCTGCTACTGCTCAAGCGCGCCCAGGAGAAGGTGCTGGGCCACCTGACGTTCGACGAGGTCGCCATCGCCACCCTGATCGGCTACGCCGACGGCGACGCGCGCCGCTTCCTCAACCTGCTCGAACAGACCAAGACCTCGGCCGCAACGTCCGGCCTCACGCACATCACGGGCGAATTCGTCGACAATGCGCTGACCCTCAATTCGCGCCGCTTCGACAAGGGCGGCGACAATTTCTACGACCAGATTTCGGCACTGCATAAATCGGTGCGCGGCTCGCATCCGGACGCGGCGCTGTACTGGCTGTGCCGCATGCTCGATGGCGGCGCCGATCCGCAATACCTGCTGCGCCGCATCGTGCGCATGGCGTGGGAAGATATCGGCATTGCCGACCCGCGCGCGATCCAGATCGCCAACGATGCCGCCGCCACCTACGAGCGGCTGGGCTCGCCGGAAGGTGAACTGGCGCTGGGGCAGGCGGTCATCTACCTGGCTATCGCGGCCAAGAGCAATGCCGGCTACAACGCCTACAACCGCGCCGTGGCCTTCGTCAAAAAGGACAAGTCGCGCGAAGTGCCGGTGCACCTGCGCAATGCGCCGACCAAGCTGATGAAGGAACTCGGCTACGGCCACGAGTACCGCTACGCGCACGACGAACCGAACGCCTATGCGGCCGGCGAAACCTATCTGCCCGAAGGCATGGCCGAGCCGCGCTGGTACGAGCCGGTGCCGCGCGGGATCGAAGCGAAGATCGCCGAGAAGCTGGCCTGGCTGCGCGGGCTCGACGAGGACGCCGGCAACTGAGATGCGCGCACGGCATACGCGCCGGCTGCGCCCCAGCGGCTGCGCCCCCAGCGGCAGCGCGCGGCGGGCAGTGCCGGCCATCCGCCGCGCCGGAAAATTGCCGGCTGCGCGGCGTTCGCCTGCAACGGCGGGCGCTCTTGCATGCGGATAACGGGCCGTCGCGTTTTTCCGCATCCTGTTCCAGATTTCCGTCGCTTCATCGCAAGCTGGTGGAAGGGCAGGGGGCGAGTGGGTAAAGTACCACCATACCAACTCGCCTCACCCACTGGAGCAGATCATGAAAGTCCGTAAAAACCTCGAAGCCGTCTTCCTCGCCGCCGCCGTCATGACCACGTTTGCCGCCTACGCCACCGCCGAAGTACCGCTGCGTGCGAGCGCCGCGCCAACCCGCGTCGCTGCCACAGCCGACAGCAACGTCACCGTCGTCGTGGTCAGCGCCAAGCGCCTCACCGCCGCCGAAAAAGCCGCACAACAGTAAGTCCGGGGCGGGCGATCCCGCACCCCGCAGCGTGCCGGTCAGTTGCTTAGACGCACGCATTTAGTAGAAGAAGCATATTTAATTACTGCCATTTTTGCATGTTTGCACTATGATCAAGCGCTGATCATAGAGGAGTCGTTCATGCAAGCAGCTACCAGTTTTTCACAACGCGCCCTGATGTGGGCCCTGGGCGGCATTCTTGCCCTCGGCATCGCGGGCTGCAGTGCCGAACCGAAGGAGCGCGCGGCGTTCATTGCGTTCCTGCAAGCGCGCATCGTCGACAAGCCAGGGCTCCATGTACCCAGGCTGACGCCCGCGGAAGAAAAATCGTTCGGCGACTACAGCAAGCATTTTGCCGTGATCAGCGACTACAACAAGTCGATGGATGCGAAGGTCCAGCAGCCCCTGCGCGATATGATGGGCAGGAACATGCCGACTACCATGCAGGATCTGATGGCGCGCCGGGCCGACGTGCTCGCCTTGCACAAGTCCAGTGTGCAACTGCGCGCGGTGATCGACACCGAACAGGCGGCGGCCGGCACCAGGCGCGCCGCGCTCAAGCAGCCGGACGACCTGAAACCGGTCTACGACAAGGCGTATGCCCGTACGGTCACCGATCCGGGAAATAACTTCAAGGAATTGCTCGTGGTGATGGAGGGCATGCTGACCAGTGCCGAAAAAATGGCCGATTTTCTGGACGCCCACAAGGACCAAATCAAGTTCTCCGGAATCATGGCCCAGATCGATGACCAGAAAGTCCTCGACGATGCCAATGTGCTCATGAAAGAGCTCGACGCCAGGAATGCCGAGGTCGCGCGGGCGCAGCATAAGCTGGTCAGCATGATCTCCGGACGGTAATGCCGCTTGCCTGCGGCAGCGTGGGCGCAATGCGGGCCCGACAAGGTGCGATTGCGCAGGGAATCGGTTAAACTGCGCATTGAACAACAGGGCCAGTGCGCGTTGTGCAAGCTTGGGCTTGCCGCCTGGCTGCCCCATCAAGTGCATCGCCTTGCTGGGAGCGTTGTGACACCGGCTTCCTAGCGAAGTTTTTAATTTGCTTGATTCGTGCGCGGCAGCATCCGCCCGCACGGTTCCCCCGGAAAAGCGATTCCGGCAACGGATTTTTCCTGTTCCTCCACATAGCGGCACTACCGACAATGATAGACATTCAACTTCTCCGTAAAGATATCGACAACGTCGCGGCCCGCCTCGCGACGCGCAAGTTCCAGCTCGACGTGGCCGGCTTCAACGCCCTCGAAGCCGAACGCAAGGCGATTCAAACGCGCACCGAAGACCTGCAAAGCAAGCGCAACTCGCTGTCGAAGCAGATCGGCATGCTCAAGGGCAAGGGCGAAGATACGTCGGCCGTGATGGCGGACGTCGCCGGCCTGGGCGACGAGCTCAAGGCCAATGAAACGTCGCTGGGCGAGGTCCAGGCGAAACTGGCCGCGTTCATGGAAGCGGTGCCGAACCTGCCGCACGCATCGGTGCCGGTCGGGACGGATGAAAGCGGCAATATCGAAGTGCGCAAGGTCGGTACGCCGCCAGCGTTCGACTTCGAGGTGCGCGACCACGTGGATGTGGGCAGCGCGCTGGGACTCGATTTCGATGTTGCCACCAAGCTGACCGGCTCGCGCTTCTCGGTGATGAAGGGCGGCATCGCGCGCCTGCACCGCGCCCTGGCCCAGTACATGCTCAACACCCACACGGGTGAGCACGGCTATACCGAATGCTATACCCCGTACATGGTCAACGCCGATTCGCTGCGCGGCACGGGCCAGCTGCCCAAGTTCGAAGCCGATCTGTTTTCGGTGAAAAAGGGCGGCGCGGAAGGCGAGGGCGAGACTTTCTACCTGATTCCGACGTCGGAAGTATCGCTGACCAATATCGTGCGCGACGAGATCGTGGCGCTCGACCAGTTGCCGATCAAGATGACGGCCCACACGCCGTGCTTCCGTTCGGAAGCGGGCAGCTATGGGCGCGACACGCGCGGCATGATCCGCCAGCACCAGTTCGACAAGGTTGAAATGGTGCAAGTCGTGCATCCTGACACCTCGTACGACGTGCTGGAAGAGATGGTTGGCCACGCCGAAGCCATCCTGAAGGGGCTGGGCCTGCCGTACCGCGTGATGTCGCTGTGCACGGGCGACATGGGTTTTGGCGCGACCAAGACCTACGACCTGGAAGTGTGGCTGCCGGCGCAGAACACCTACCGCGAGATTTCCTCGCTGTCGAACTGCGAGGCCTTCCAGGCGCGCCGCATGCAGGCGCGTTTCCGCAACGCGGCCGGCAAGCCGGAACTGCTGCACACGCTCAACGGTTCGGGCCTGGCGGTGGGGCGCACCCTGGTGGCGGTGCTGGAGAACTATCAGCAGGCCGACGGCAGCGTGGTCATTCCGGACGTGCTGCGTCCGTACATGGGCGGATTGACCCATTTGACTCCCTGAAAATAGTCCTTCCTTTTTTTAGGGAGGGGGGCTATAATTTTGCCTTCTCGCAGCAATGTGAGAAAGGAGAGGTGGCAGAGTGGTCGAATGTACTTGACTCGAAATCAAGCGATGGGGCGACCCATCCGTGGGTTCGAATCCCACCCTCTCCGCCATGAATAAAGAAAAAAATCCCCGTAGTTGGGGATTTTTTTTGAAGCAAGACCAGGAAAGGTGGCAGAGTGGTCGAATGCGCTGGACTCGAAATCCAGTGTACATCTTTGGTGTACCGTGAGTTCGAATCTCACCCTTTCCGCCAGTAACAGAAAAAAGCTCCCGAACGGGAGTTTTTTTTCGTCCACTTCCATGCCGGGCTTGCGCATCCGGCTTCATTGGCGCCGTCGCCAGACGTCGTCATTCCATGCCACGATGGTTGGCGTCCACTCCACGATGCAGGCAGATTGCGCGATGTCAGCTCCTCATGGACATGCTGGTTGAGCTGTGTAACCATTTGTCGCAAATCGGCATCATTTGTTGCTGGAACTCAAATTCCTTATTAAGAAATTCTACTTTTTACATATAATGTTGCTGAATTAATAATCTGCGGTGTGGCGTGCAAGAAGGCTCGTTTCGTGACGCGGTATTGGATACTCTCATTACGCGCCGATGTCTCACACGCTATCCACCTGTCTTTTATTTTGCCGTTTCCATCTATCGCTGTTGATCAGGCAGCGTCCCCGCACGCTTGTGGCGTTCTGTGCATGCGTGCTGGTGGCGATCGGTGCCGGCGCCATCTTCCTGGTGATCATCGCTGCGCTCACGTCGGGGTCAAACGCACGGTGTGCTCAGGACGGGGTAGTGGACGGGCTTGGAGGCAAAACGACCGAATTGAGTCATGAAATATTTTCTTGAGTAGATTAACCCCGTTTGCCTGACGCGTCCGTTTCACTCCATACCGATGTGGAAACGTCCATCCGGGCCTCCGACTCATTCAATGAAATGAACTTCACCATGAAACCACCACGCGCGCCGCACCAGCCGATCGAACTGCACCGTATCGAGATTGCCTTGCCCTGTACCGCCTCATGGGACGCCATGACGGGCGATCACCGTGTCCGTCACTGCAAGGATTGCAACAAGAACGTCTTCAATCTCTCCGCCATGCCTGCCGTGGAAGGGGCCGCGCTCATCGCGGGCAACCTCAACGGCGATCTGTGCGTGCGGATGGACAAGCGCCAGGATGGCAGCGTCGTGTCCAGCGATTGCGGCGACAGCGTACGCGCCCCGGCGCGCCAGCCATGGCGCAGGCTGCCCGGCATTGCTGGCGCCGCGGTGCTCGCTTTGTCCGCAGCCGGCTGCTCCATTGGCGAAGCCCAGCCCGTGCCGGCAGTGCCTGCCGCCACTACGGTCAACCCTGAGCCAGTCATGACGGTTCTGATGGGGGCGCCGCCCGCTAGCGCTCCTGATCCCGCCCCTGAAGTCATTGCGCCGACGGTATCACCCGCCAAGGACGCGCGGCAGTGCGAAAAAGATGCTGTGGAACAGCAACTGATCGGCAAGCCGCAAGCGGGGCACTCGATGCCGCATGTACTGATGGATAGTAAAGGCATCTGTACGCGTTAATCGGCCAGGCGGCGAATCTCCCGCCTAAAGCATGACCAGCCCTGGGCGATTTCTACCGCATCGCTTGCTGCTGCCGCGCGATCAGTGCCCGCAGCAGGTCGAACGACAGGATCGAACTCGGATGAATCTTGTGAAACACCTTGCCATCGACATCCACGATGCTCGATGTCTCGGTCCACAAATTGGTATTGATGTTGGCGATGCGGTCGATATCGATGCTTTTCTGCCCGATCTGCAACTGGTGCGCGCTCAATGCCAGCTCGAAGGTGGGAAAGTTCATATTGCGCGACGCGACCATGCTTTTTGACTGTGCCACGCTGTCCTCAAGATAGCGGAACACCACCGGCTTTCCGGCCTGTAGCTGGTGATGCAATACCTCGCCCCGCTGCGCCACCTGCAGGCTGCGCAAGCGCTCGCTCAATTCGGCGAATTTGTGAATGCGGCTGCCGATAAACGTCCATGGCGCATTCGCCGAGGCGCGGTAGCCGATGCCGCCATAAAAGAAGGTGTACAAGTCTTCCAGCTCGCGGTACAGCGTGACATTCTCGCCATCCGGTCCACTCGCACGGATGCCATTGTCGAACAGCTGGAAAGTCGGCTGCGACGCGGCCAGCCGCCAGATAAAGAATGCAATCGCCGCCCCGAGCGCCAGCGCGCCAAATCCGACTCCGTACAGCAGCGACACGTCGCCGCTGAAGCGAAAATTCGGGCCAATACGGGTGGTCAGCCACAGCACAAAGAGTCCGACCGCGGCGAACAGCGCCGCCATGAACCATCCGACAAACAGGAAGGAGCGGCTTTTGCCATAGGTGGCGATCAGTGGACCCAGCGTTTGCGCGTCTCGTGCTTGTTCAATGTGTGTCATCGCTCGCTTTCGTCATCGATTGTGAATGTGCCTGGCCTCAGGCCAAACAGGCAACGTTGAAAATACAATCAGCCGATTCTAGCAAACATGGGCCGCACACTAGCCTCTCTGGCGCGCAAGGACACTCAGGGCGTGCGCGATGGGCGGGACATTACGGCCCGGGCTGCGGAGGTTGGACTATCTGAAGAGTGGAGAGGACAAGATGTAGCACGTCGAAGGACAGAACCGCATTCATGGACATGGTCTGAAAAACGGTACCATCCTTGGCCATGATGGTCTTTTTCCCCGTCCAGGCACTGATATGGATACCGTCGATGCGGTCGATGGCGATGCGCTTGTCTCCGATTGTCAGCTGCTGCTTGTTCAGCGTTAGCTCGGACGTCGGGGCATTCATCAACATGTTTCTCGTCAGCCAACTCGTATTCTGGAAATAGCGAAACAGCACCGTTTTTCCGTCCATCACTTGTTGAAACAAGGTCGAGGCGCGCTGGGCCATGTGCTTGCCGTGCAGTTCGCTTAAAACGGCGAGCTGGGCCGGGGAATAGCCGAGAAAAACCCACGGGGTTCGCGGCGATATGCGAAAGGCCATGGCGCGACTATTGAAGGAAAACATATCCTCGATATCGCTATACAGGGCGGTTTGTTCCCCGGCGCGATTGCGTGTACGGATACCGTGCTCGAACACATCATATGCCGGCTGCGCCGCCACCAGGCGCCGGATGAGAAGTCCCAAAACAGCGCCCACGGCTACGGCAATAAGCCCGACCGCGTACAGTGCGTACACATCCCCGGGATGGGCCGTGGCGGAGTGATTTTGCACGCTGAGCCACAATACGAATAAGCCGACGCCGAACGATAGCGCGGCCGCGAACCATATTCCGAATGCGTGTGGAAAGCCTTTGTCGTAGCTCCCGATCAGCGCCCCCAGTGCGTCCGCATCCGGCGCCGGGGCGGCTTGTGCCTGACTGGTCTGTTCCAGTTGTTGTGTCATTATTCGCTCTCGTGGTCCATCGCTGATGGCCCGTGTAGCGACCTGATACTGCATATTGATAATGTCAATCTGGATTTTACCAAACCGGGAGATTGATCGGCCGGCCGTTTTCCGCCGCTCTATTGCAATTACCCGGTCACGTCCCATCTATTGCCGATGCCGCTGAGCGGCGACAATGAAAGGCACACATGAAATCAGAACAAGCAATCCTGGCCGGCGGATGTTTTTGGGGCATGCAAGACTTGATCCGCAAGATGCCTGGCGTGACCTCGACCCGGGTCGGTTACTCGGGCGGCGATGTGCCCAACGCTACCTACCGCAATCACGGAACGCACGCGGAGGCCATCGAGATCGTGTTCGACCCCGATGTGTTGAGTTATCGGCAGTTGCTGGAATTTTTCTTCCAGATCCACGATCCCTCCACCGTCAACCGGCAGGGCAACGACACCGGGATGAGCTACCGTTCGGCCATTTTCTTCACCAGCGACGCGCAGAAGGCACGCGCGCTCGACACCATCGCGGACGTCGACGCATCCGGCATGTGGCCCGGCAAAGTTGTCACCGAACTGGCGCCCGCAGGCCCGTTCTGGGAAGCCGAACCGGAGCACCAGGACTATCTGGTGCGCAATCCGTCCGGCTATACCTGCCACTTCATCCGCAAGGACTGGCGCCTGCCACGGCGCGGCGACAACGCGGCCTGAACGTCGGCCAAGGCCGTCGTCGCCTGAGCGGGGCGCCAGCGCGCCCGCATCCCGACCGCTGCGCCAGCGTTTAATGCGGCGCGGCGGCTTTCTTCTGGCGCCGCAGGAAACGCCGCAGCACCAGGCTGCCGGCGGCGGCGATCAGCAATAGCGGCCACAGCCCGGCCAGCGCCAGGAAAAATCCCAGCGTGCTTTCCCAGCCGCCGCGCAACTGCTCGCGCAGCTGGCTGGCAAAGCCGGGACGGAACTGGCGGTACACGCTGCTCACATCCACGCGTTCACTCTCGAGCACGCGCGATGGCTGGATCAGGGTCAGGTCGATGGTGCTGAAAGCGACCCGGTCCTCGAATTCTTTTTTCGCGAGAAGGGCGGCATCGCGCGCGGCCTTGACATCATTGCGCACGGTAATCGCGTCCGTTTTTTGCCCCAGCTTGCCGCCATCACGGACGGCGTCGCCCAGCTCGCGTTGCGTTTCCTGCTCGCGCATGGCTTGCAGTTGCTGGCGCAGCAGGTCGAATTGGGCGTCGTGGGCCGCATAGGTGCGCTCGTCCAAAAACACCACATGACCGGCAATCGCGCGCAGGAACTCCTGCGTCTTGGTGCTGGGCACGCGTACGATCAGATGCCCGTGCACGGTATATTCGTTCAGCTCGATCAACTTGCCCTCGCCGGCCGGATGGCGCTGGGTACTCATGCTTTCGGTCCGGATAGCGTTCTTGACGACGAAACCGCCATGGCTGGCGACGGTGTCTTCGATGCCCAGCGCGGCCACATACACATCCTTGACGCGAAAGTGCGCGCCCGCGGTGCGGATGAACTTGCGCTCGCCGTCGGTAACGGCGCTCGTGCCCGCAGCCATTTGCTGTGCGGGGCTGGCCGTGGTGAGGGGCTTGGCCTCGGCGGCGCCCGATTTCTCGTTCTCCCCGCGCCGCTCCGCAATGCGCGCCTCAGGCGGGGGCGGGGGCGGGGGCGCTGGCGCGGCAGCCGGCGCTGCGGCACCGGCACCGGCAGCGGCAGCGGCTGCCGGCGCCGGCGCCGTGGCCGTATCGGCCATCATCATGGCGGCAGATTTTTCCGCCTGCGCCGCGATCGGTTCTTTTTTCGAACATGCCGCCGACAAGGCGAGCAGGGTGATGCAGGCGGCGGCGCGCGTCACAGGTTTCAGGTCCATCATGGCATTCCTTGCGTTTGTCGATCGAAGAACGCAGCCATCCGGCGTATCGGCGGCTGCGGCAAAAGGGACGAATGTGTTGCCCTCGTTCTTTAAACGGAGCGACGAGGAAAACGGGGTTAGACCTGCGTCAACCGTGCCGGCAGGGATGGACGGGGGGCTGGCGGCACGGGCGCCCGCGCACCGTCAGCGACAAGGGCGCTTTACGCCACCGTGCGTACGCCCGGCAATTTTTGCAGGGCGAGCTGTTGCAGCGGCTTGTCGTGCTGGTCGCAGCGCGCGCGCAGGACGGCCAGCTCAACCATTTCCGGCGGGACGGCAGGGGAGTTGAGCATGTTTTTGTACCAGAACGCGTCCAGCGAGCCGCTGCTGTGGGCGTGCATCCGCTCGTCGATTTCCATCTGCAGGCTGGTCAGGCACTGATACGGATCGACCGCCACGCCAAAATGGCGCTTCATCATAGTGCGCACCTGGACGGTCGACGGGCTGACGACCTTCTTGTCGAAAATATAGGAACCGATCACGAGCGCGGCCATCAGAAACATCGCCAGCCCGGAAAATATCTTGATTCCGCTGTGGTTGGCCTGAAATGCCATCAAGAAGAACACAAGCACCACCGGCAGCCAGACACGCATGTAGCCGCACAGGACCGACCGGCCATTCATGCCGTTGAGCTCGAACGAGGCGCCGGTCTTGCCGTCGACATAATGGCTGCTCATCGGGAACAGGGGCAGATACCACAGGTGTCCGAACACGGTTTTCACCGACGTGTCACCCACCTTGTGCACCGAGCCATAGGTGCGCTTACCCCATATAATCAACATGCTCTCTCCAATAAATGCGTCCGAGTCCGGTTCGGGCGGCCGACAAGTATGACCTGTCTGTACGTATTATTCAATGAGCAATGATGGATGTAGCAGGGCAATATCCTTTTCGGCACTTTTCTTAGGCGACAATACAACATTGTCGTGGGGTGTACCCGACAGTCGCCAGGAGTGACCTTGTGTAAACGCCAATCTCATGGCCGATGAATGATGAATGAAGGGAAAACGATGAGGCGTGCAACGCACCGCTTGAACCGGCGGCAAAGGAAGAAAAAGCATGTCGGCGAGTTTCAGGAGTTCTGCTTCGTCGTCGAGGCGCGCTTTCGCAGCTCTCCAGACTGGCCCGCACTGCACGCGATGCTGGATGAGTTCATCGACGTAGCGATCGAGGGGCAAGACCTGGTCTTCGGCGGCGGCGTCGCTGAGGCATTTCACGGAGTTGTGTCCTCCGGTGTGAGGTACGCACCGTTAGGCGAGTGCCACCGCGCTTCGGTCGGCGCCTGGCTGGAGAATCAAGCTTTGCTTGAGGACGTCATCGTCGGGCCGTTGATCGATGCCTGGACGGATTCTGACTGATTCATATATCGACCTTGCAGATGGCGCACTGCCACGCACATCGCAGCGCGCCGGCCAGGCTGCGCGGGTCGCAGGCCGGCAGGGCCGGACGCCACTCAATTTATTCCACAAACGTCTGTTCCACCCGCTCCGACACCAGCATGTACGGCACCCAGATCAGCGCCGCGAGCATCGAACGCATCAGGTCGGCGCTGGCGTCCGGGTCGAACAGCGGCTCCGTCGGCAAGATCAGGTGAATGATCATGCTCTGGCACACGATAAACAGGATCCCGGCCACTTGCAGCACGATGAACAGCATCGGAAAGCGCCGTTTTTTAGCGAAGAACAGGTAGATCAGCACCAAGGATGCCAGCAGCATCGCGCAGTTGAATGCCACTTCCGTGAACATCAGCGGCTTCCACGCCGCATTGTAGGCGCCAGAGCCGGGCGTGATCATGTCGCCCCAGTTGGCGCTATTGAACAAATTTACATACATTTCCGGAAATACAAACAACATGCGCAGCGGCGTGAACAGCACTCCCATTCCCACAATCATCAGCCAGCCATTCAATCCTTCCAGGTCTTTCTTCAGTTCGCTCACGTTCCACTTCTTTCAGTAATCAGGCACGGCGCTATCTTAGGTGATCCGCCGATAATGCCCAAAAGAAATTTCATCGTGTCGTGAGCATGCCCCTCAGGAAACGCCATGACGGCCTGTCCAACACCGGCGCCGAACTCATTTCCTGAGACGCTCACCCGGACTGTGCCGCCTCAATAATAGTATTTGGTGGCCTTGGTCCATTTACTCGTCGGATACAGCTTGTGCGTCACTTCATACGCCTCGCGCGAATAGCGGGCGCGCAACTGCTTCTCCTCGGGCACGGCCGTGCCGTACGGGCACTCCATCCGGGTCGATGCAACCAGGAAGTGCAGCGCTTTCGGCGCCTCCTCGTCCACCGGCTTGGTGCGCGCCCATTCCAGCAGGGCGGGCGCGAGGAACTCGCTGCGCAGGGGCAGGCCCAGCAGCACTGCCTGCTCCTTGGCCGCTTGCGCCGTGCGCTGCGCACCGAGGAAGCGCGGCGCCGGCATCACCACGTGCGGCGCCACCTGGGGCTGGCCGTCCGTGCCGGCGCAGCCCCAGTAGCGCGGCTGGTCGTCCTTGTCGACCACCGACGGCTGCAGCTCCGGCGTATTGACCAGGATCAGCGCGCCGGCCAGCTTGCGTTCGGTACCGCTCGCCGCCTTGCGGTAGCGCTCGTACAAATGCGCGGTGCTCTTGCGCGACTTGGCCACCGCATCGAGCAATCCGAGCGCGGTTTCCTCGTCGTTGAAGATGAGCGCGCGCGTGAGCATGGTTTCCTGCAGCTGGGGCTTCCACGCCGGCGGCAGCAGCGGGTGCTTGAGCAGCACCTTCAGTTCCGTCATCGGCAGGTGGCGCGACATGGCGATGCCGAAGTCCGCGTCGGTCTCGCTAGCATCCGCCCTGGCCGGCGCCGCATCGATGGCCTCGCCCCGCTCGATCGGATCGGGACGGCGCAGCGCCGCCTTGAGGAATTCATCCACGCTGCCTGCCGACGCCATCTTGAGTGCGAGAAAGCGGTTGGTGGTGGCCACCGACATCTGCTTGCCGTAGGCCGACAGCAGGCGATCGATGTCCTTGTCGGCGCGCTCGGCCTGCTGTTCGGCCAGCGCCAGGCGCGCCAGGTGGTATTGCAGCGTCTGGTACAGCGGATGCGTGGCCGGCACGGCGGTCGCCGCCTTGCGCTCGGCCGCCGTCAGCTCGCCGGCGCGCGCCATGCCGAGCAGCGGCGCCAGCCACAGCGGATCTCCCTGCTTGAGCCAGCTCTTGCGCAGGGCGTCGATGGCGCCGCTCCCCAGGCCGGCCTGCATGCTGGCAATCCAGGCCGTCATCGGTTCCCTGGCCGCGAGGGCGCTGTTCGGCTGCGACTCCATCACCTTGTCCATCAACACCAGATAGTCGTGCAGCATGCGCGGCGTATCGGGACCGAAGGCTTCCTTGTCGAGCGCACGCGCCAGCGCGGCCAGGCGTTCGGCCGGGTTCAGGCGCGCCTCGACCAGGGTCACCATGTGCCTGGCGGGGCCGGACGTCTTGGCCAGCGCGTCGAGTTCCTGCCTGGCCTGGGCCAGCGCCTCGACCCGTTCGCGCGCCGCCGGCTGTTTTTCACGTAGCGGGTAATCGAGCATGGCCTTGCGGATCAGCGTGCGCGCGGCCAGGTAGGGCGCCAGCGCCTGCCATGGCGACTTGGGCTGGCGCGCGATGGCCTGGAACTGGGTGCGCGCCAGATCGAAGTTGCGCGCATAGAAATTGGCGGCGGCCGTCTGGTAGGCGTGGTCGTCCTTGAGCCAGTCCGGGGCGCTGGCCGGCAGCGGCGGCGGCAGCTTGACCACGCGTTTCGGCACCGGTTCGCCGAACGCGTGCGGCGGTTCCGCGCAGTTGGAGAACACCGCGTCCTGTCCCTGCAGCCACGACTTGAACCAGGCATCGGGCTTGCCGCCCGCACCGAGGCGGGCGCGCGCGGCCATGGTGACGCCGGCCTGCCTGAACGCATCGGAATGGCAATTCAGATAGCTCTCGCTGTCGGCGGTGTCGGCGCTCGCGTCGATCTCGAGCGTGGCCGGCAGCGCCGTTTGCGCCGCGTACGGCGCGCGCGCGGCCAGCCAGGCATCGGCGCTGTTTTTCTCGGGGTCCACCCCGGCCCATTCGCTGGAATGGCCCACGTGCCAGGTATGGAGGCCCAGCGCCGCCACCTGCTCCTTGGTCAGCGGACGCCCGCGCGCGGCCTGGTACGCGAGGTAGTGATACACGCGCCAGTAACTGCTGGGCAGCACGCCCAAGTTGCCGGAGGCGAACAGCGCGGCGTTGGCGGGCTGGAATTCGGAGGCGAAGCGGTTGGTCTGGTAACCGTCGCCGCCGCTGGCGGAGGCGGACACGGCCGCCATCGACAGGAAGGCGCAAGCGAGCAGGGAACAGGTGCGGGAGAGGCGCATGGTTAGGGTCTCGATGGAATGGAGGAACGGGAAGCGCCGCGCAGCGCCTGCCAGCGGGCGGCGCTCCAGGCTTGCGGCGAAAAATAATAGTGGCGGCCTTCACGCACCGCGATCATGGGTTCATCGGTGGAAAAGCCGATCGCGGCGCCGCAGCGCGCGCGCGTAAAACCGCGCTGCTCCAGCAAGCGGGCGCGCAGGGCGTGCTGCTCGCCGCCCATGCGAAAGGCCATCGGCACCACTTCATCGGCGGCGATCTCGTGCAGCCAGTAATCGTCCAGGCACCACGAGGCCAGCGCCGTGACCGACAGCGCGATGGCGGGGTCGAGGCGGGCGCGGATGGCGCCGATGGTGCGCGCCAGGAACGGGCGCTGCGAGCGGCGCACCTCGAAGTCGAGCTGAACCACCTGGCGGTTGGCGCGCCCGGCCAGGCGCAGCAGTTCGTCGGCGATGCGCCGGCCCTGGGCTTCGGTCAGCGCCGGCGGCTGGCGCCAGGACAGGTCCACGTGCAGCACCGGCACCCGCGCCGCGCCGGGCGCGAGCAGCAGCGGCGCGGCGCGCCGGTAGACCAGCGCCTGCTCGCCCTGCAGCAGCACGGTCGAGGCGACGTAAGCCACGCCGACGCCGGCCGGCAGCCAGCGCAAGTCTTCCGGCCGTTCCCACGCCCAGACCAGCTCGGCGGGCAGGCCGGCCAGGGCCGGATGGACAGGCGGCCGGCCGCTGGCGCCGCTGTCGATGCGCAGCATCAGCAGCGCGAGAAGACAGAGGAGTAGCGTGCGTGGGCGGGGCATGGTGATCGTCATTGCATGAGGTGAATCGTATCTTAACCGAGTGCGCGCCCTTGCGAAGCGTGCAATGGTTCTAGAGGATGTATTTTAATTAATAGATATGCAAAATGACTATTTTTACAATAAGATGCCTTCGCAATTTTGCCGGTTTATCTATTTGATGGAGTGATGCATGTCCTTTTTTTTCGTACGTCCTGTGCCCTGCCTGCTGTTCTGTGCGGGCGTCATCGGCGCCCCCGCACATGCCGACTGGGCTGCCAGCACCACCCTGTCGGTGGTGCGGCCGGCGCCCGCAGGCGACCAGGTCCAGGGCCAGAATCCGCCTGGCTTTGCATGGTCGCAGAAAACGATCAACAAAAAACTCGCCTCCGGCTACGAGGTGGAAGTGACGGGGCCGGGTGGCGCGACGCAGAGTTTCAAGGTCAGCCGCAACTGGCTGCTGCCGGAAAAAATCTTCGCTCCGGGCCGCTACGGCTGGCGCGTGCGCGCCTTTGAAGACATGGAATGGACCGAGACGCGCAAGTTCAGGATCGATGCGACCGCTTCGCTGCCGTTCATTGTGCCTTCCGAAACCGACCTCTTAAAGTACATCAAGGCGCGCGGCGCCGTGCGCTCCCTGCCGCCCGAGTTGGCCGCCAGCCGCTACGTCCAGCTCCCGCCCGAACGCATCAAGCTGCGCGAGAGCCTGCAAAACGAAGTGATCAAGAACAAGACTAGCTTGCCCACGCCGTCCGACGCGACCTGGCCCGAGCGTGTCACCAACCCGCCCACGCAGGCCTATCTCGACCAGGCTGCCGTGATACGCAATGCCATCACGCCGCTGGCGCGCCAGCTGGAGTCGGCGGCGCTGCTGTGGCGCCTGTGCGGTAACGACAAGCCGGAGGTGGTCAAGGCCAACCTGGACGAAGCGATCCGGCGCGGCAACGAATTGGCCGCCCTCAGTTCCGACGGCCCCACCAGCTACCGCGAGCAGGACCAGGCCACGCGCGTCATCGCGCTTTCGCTGATCAAGGCGATTGACTTGCTGGGTCCGGCTGTTGGCAAGGCCGACAGTGACCGCTGGCTGGCGGCGGTGAAGAGCCGCGGCGCCGCCATTTACAACGATGTCCTGGGTGCCGGCAACAAGATCGACCAGTATCCCTTCAACTCGCATGGCGGCACCAATTACGGCATGCTCAGCGCCATCTCCACGCTCGCGCTTGGCCGTGTCGAGGGAGCCGAGCAGTGGTTCAGATTCAGTTTCCGGGGCTACGCCAATTCGCTGTCGCCGTGGGGCGGGGCCGATGGCGGCTTTGCCAACGGCACGGCCTACGGTGAATATTCCGAGGAAATCTTCGGGCAGCTATGGCAGCCGATTGCCGCCGCTACCGGCGTTAATTTGTTCAGCAAGCCGTGGGCCATCAACTTCGTCCAGTTCATGGCGCATTTCGATCCCCCAGGCACGCCTACCCATCTGTTCGGTGACGAGCACGAGGTCATCCCGGTGCGCCAGCGCTCCAAGTCCTACGCCCTGCAGGTGCGTTCCCCCGTTGCGGCGTGGTATGCGCAAAGTCTGGGCGAGAAGGAAAATGTGCTGGTCGGCTTGCAGGCGCCGATCAGCACCGAGCAGCCACTTACCCCGGCCGCACCGGCCGACGCGGCAGAGTATCCGAGCATTGGCTGGGTGGCCATGCACAGCAAGATGACAGACCCGCCGGAGAAGATGACCTCGGTCTACTTCAAGTCCAGCCCCTACGGCTCCTACAACCATGGTCACGCCGACCAGAACAGCCTGGTCATCAACAGCGGCGGGCGCCAATTGCTGATCGAAGCAGGCAAGGCGGACAAGTACGGCTCGGAGCAGGCTGCCGCATGGTATCGCCAGACGCGCGCGCACAACGCCATCACTTACAATGGCGGCACCGGTCAGAAGCTGGGCATTGGCGACAAGGTGGAATCGCTCGGCTGGAACGGCGCCATTTCCAATTTTCGCACCACGGCCACGCTCGACAGCGTGACCGGCACCGCCACCGCCGCCTACGACGGCGCGCTCGATTCGGCGGTGCGCCAGGTGTGGTACTTGCGCCAGAAGAACGTGGTGGTGGTGCGCGACAAATTGAGCGCGCCCGCGCAGCGCATTTTTGAATGGAATATGCATGCGCTGGGTCCGATGACTCACAGGACCGATGGCAGCGTACGGATTACCAACGATACCAGTTCGCTGTGTCTGCGTTCGCTGACGCCATCGGTCTACGCAGACTACCCGGCGCCCGCGATTGCCGCCGGGCCGCTCCAGTACCACGCCGCGTTCACTACCAAGGCGCGCGCCACCAAAGGCGAATTCGTGGTGGTGCTCGACATCGGCTGCAAAGGCAACGTCGCGGTCCTGGGCGGTACCGCGGCCGAGCCGGTCGTGACGATCGACGGCCAGCCACTGCGTTTGTACTAAGCGCCGCGCGCGCTGCCGGCTCCGTGCGTCATCGAACGGAGCCGGCCCTTCCAGCGGCGGCAAGCGCCGCTGTGTCGTCTCATGCCCCCCCCGCCGGAGCTGGCCAAGCGCCGGGTGGCGCTGGAAGCCCGCATCGCACCGTCGGGGTGGCGGCCAGCGGCACGGCCGCCGACCGGGCGCTGAGATCGCTCTCGCACGGACCGCCGCCGGCGAGCGTTTGCACGGCGCGCTTTTGGGTTGTTAGCGGCGCGCCGCCAGCAAGCCCGCACCGGCGCCGGCCAGCAGCACCGCGCAGCTGCGGTTGAACATGCGCTGTCCACGCGGCTGGGCAAACCAGCGGCGCAGATGCACGCCCATGTAGGCGTAGGCGGCAATCGCCAGCAGTTCGAGCAGCAGGAACAGCATGCCCAGCACGGCGAACTGCGGCGCGGATGCTTCGGCGGGGCTGACGAATTGCGGCAGGAAGGCGGTGAAAATCAGGATTGCCTTGGGATTGCCGGCAGCGACCAGGAACTCCTGGCGTGCAAGGCCGAACAGGCCGGCGGCGGGCGACTGCGTGGCTTCCTGCGCCGCCGCTGGCGCGCGCCACAGTTGTATGGCCAGGTAAAACAGATAGGCCGCGCCGCCGATTTTGATCGCGTGGAACAGCAGTTCGGACGTGTGCAGGATCACCGCCAGGCCGGCGCAAGCGAGGCACAGCATCCCCGCGAATGCCACCAGCCTGCCTACGCCCGCAGCGCAGGACTGGCGAAAGCCGTAGCGTGTCGCGTTGCTCAGCGAGAGCAGGTTGTTGGGACCGGGCGCCATGTTCAGTGCAAAGCAGGCGGGAACGAACAGGGTCAGCGTAGCGGTATCCATGCGATCTCCCAGGTTAACAATACCGAAAAGGTATCACAGAAACGGTATTGGACCGTCGCAGCGCGCGGCCCTACAGTGGCGTCATCAACCACCCCAAGGAGTACACGATGGAGCAAGAACGTTACATGCGCGGCTGGGCCAAGCTGAAGGAAATCGATGGCGAGCAGGGCGAACGCGTGATCGCCAGCCTGGCCGGCATTGCGCCCGATTTCGGCCGGCTGCTGATCGAATTCGGCTTCGGCGATATCTATTCGCGTCCGGGCCTGGACCTGCGCTCGCGTGAGATCGCCACGATCGCCGCCCTGTGCGCGCTCGGCACGGCGGCGCCGCAGCTGCGCGTGCATCTCCATGGTGCGCTCAATGTCGGCTGTAGCCGCGAGGAGATCGTCGAGGTGATGATGCAAATGGCCTTGTACGCCGGCTTTCCCGCTGCCCTCAACGGCTTGTTCGCGGCCAAGGAAGTCTTCGCCGAGCGCGGCGCGTGACGCCTGTTTCATGTCCTGGACGATGGTGTAGCTGAAACGCATGAAGCATGCACGACAGCCAGGGAAACAAGCGCCATCCGCTGTGCAAGGTGTTACGAACAGCAGGGGCTGAGGGGCGACCGTCCCTGCCTGGTTCTCGCGCGGCGCCTGCTTCATGGCATGAAGTAGTTGCTCCAGAGTTTGATTAAACCTATAGTGGCTGGATGCATAATCCCTACCAATCCCCGACAAGCTCCGCAACGGAAGTCATCCAGCCACCCATCAAGCGACCGTTATCCGTTTGGCTACTTCTGCTCGTCCTGGGCGTGATGATAATCGCGCTCGCCATCGGTAGCGCACGTTCCATCTGGTTCATGGCCGCTTATCCGGACGTGATGCCTCCCCGCGTTGTGGTTAACACGGCCTTGTTCCTCGCCCTGGTGCTGTTCGGGGCCGCTGCGCTTGTTGGCATTGCGCGTCGGCGGCAGTGGGGGCGCTGGCTCGGCCTACTCGTCATGGTTGCATTGACGGCCGCGATGTTTCTCATGCCCGATACGACGCACTACGACAATGCCGCCCAACGAAGCGGCGGTCTTTTCGGCCGCACCATTCTCATGCCATCGCTGATGCTGTTGTGGGCCTACCGATTCGGCTTCTCGCGCAAGGCAAAACGCTATTTTGCGGATTGACCGGAGCAGGAGCGCCGTCAGCGCTGGACGCCTGCCGTCTCCACACCACAGGCCTACATCTGCTTGAACTGCTCGGCGTAATTGCGGCTGACAGTGAGCTGTTCGCGCCGTTCCTTGAGCTTGACCACGAGGCGGCCGCGAAAATCGGTGTGGGTGCCGGCCACCGACTTGGCGGCGACGATCACGCTGCGGTGAATTTGCCAGAAGCGCGCCTCGTCGAGCTGCTCGCGCAGTTTGCTCAGCGGCGTGCGGATCAGGCATTCGCCTTCCTGCAAAAACACGCTGGTGTATTTGTCGTTGCTCTGGAAGTAAATCACTTCATCGATGGCGATCAGGCGCGTCTCGTCGCCATGCGCGGCGCGTATCCATTGCAGCGGCGTGGCCACCGGCGCGGCAGGCAGCGGCGCGGCCAGCTGCTGCAGCAGGGCACGCAGGGCATCGGGCGCCACCGCCGGCGCGGGCGCCGCAGCGCGCAGTGCCAGTTGGAGCTTGGCGACCGTCTTGGCCAGCCGCTCCGGCGTGGTCGGCTTGAGCAGGTAGTCGAGCGCCGCATGCTCAAAAGCGTCGACCGCATACTCGTGATGGGCGGTGACGAACACGATGTGCGGCGCCTTGCCATCCGTCGCCAGCCGCTCCGCCAGCGAGAGGCCATTCAGGCCGGGCATCTGGATGTCGAGGAAGACCACGTCCGGCGCCAGTTCGTCGATCAGGCGCAGCGCTTCGATGCCGTTGCCGGCTTTGCCGACGATGCGCAGCTGCGGCCACACGGCGGCCAGCTGGGTTTGCAGGTAGTCGAGCAGGTGCGGTTCATCGTCCGCTAGGAGGGCGCTTGGATGGTCGATGGCAGTGTGTCTTTCAGGGGCAGCAGCAGGCGCACGGTGATCCCGCACGGCTCATTTTCGAGCAATTGTACCTGAGCGCCGGGGCCATACACACTGCGCAGGCGCGAACGCAGGTTGGACAGCCCGACCCCGCCGCCCGGTTTGGGCGGGGCATTGCCCAGTCCCGCGCCGCTGTCGCTCACTTCGATGCACAGCTGCCCTTCGCGGCAGCTCGCGCGGATGACGATCGCGCCGCCCTCGACCTTCGGTTCGAGTCCGTGCGCCACGGCGTTTTCGACCACCGGCTGCAGCAGCATGGGCGGCATGGGGATCTCGCGGCAGCCGTCGGCCTCGATACGGTACGACAGGCGCGCGCCCATGCGCACCGCTAGCACGTCGAGGTAGGCGGCCACCAGGTCGAGTTCCGCGCCCAGGGTGGCCTGGTCGGCGCGGCTGGCGGCCAGGCTGGCGCGCAGGTAGTCGATGAAACGTTCCAGCATGTGGCGCGCCTGGGCGGGATGGGTGTCGATCAGGCCGACCACATTGGCCAGGGTGTTGTACAAAAAATGCGGCTCGATCTGGGCCTGCAGCGCGCGCAGGCGGGCTTCCGCCAGCAGCTGGGCGGCGCTGGCGATCTGTTCGCGCTGGCGCGCGGCCAGGGTCTCGCTGGCGATGCGGCGCTCGCCGCTGACCAGCACAATGGCCATGATCAGGGCGGCGAACAGGGTAAACGGCAGCAGCGGCGCCAGGCTCGCGCCGCCGCTCAGGTAGTGGAGCGGATTGATGCCCCTGAGCAGGCCGTTGCCGGTGAGGAGGCCGGCGACCACGCACAGGCCGACCGTGCCGAGGAAGTACAGCGCGCGCGGCAGCCCGCTCAGGCGCGACGGCCAGCCGCGCAGCAGATAGTCGCCGCCGCAGAGGACTGCGTGAATCAGGTAGCCGATCAGGTTCGAGATCAGCAGCGTCGGCCCGAAAAACACCAGGAAGCCGCGGCTGTCGCTGGTGAACATCACGTTCGCCGCCGTCAGGAACAGGGCGATCAGGAGGTTCCAGATGCCGGTATAGAGCACGTCGCGCCACGGCGAACAGGGCCAGCGCCGGAACAGCGGGATCATGTCGAGCGGGTGCGACGAGGTGTGCGGCGGAGATGGGATTGCGTTCATCAAGCCGCCAGAAAATTACCGTGGAAGCAGTGCGGCGCGCGGTAGGGCAGGCGCGCCAGCGCCACCGGGCCGGCCTTGACGCGGGCGGCGTCGAACACCGTCATCACGGTGTGCCCGCGCTTGGTGTCCTGCGCCACGCCGACCAGGTAGCCGTCGGTTTCCGAGCGGGCGTTGGCGCGCGGGACCAGCACGTGTTCTTCCACTTGCCAGCCGGCGTCGAAGCGGTAGCTGTCGGCCTTGCCCGTGTCGGTGCCGACCAGATTGACGGTGTCGAGGAAGATGTCGGCATTGCGCGACGAGCTGCTCAACAGCGCAAGCTGGCGGTGGCGGCGTGATACCACCTGCGGCATCACGCGCGGGAATTCGCTGGCGCCGAACAGGCGCGCGGTGCTGGCCTGGCCGCTCGCGTAATCGAGCGTGACCTGGGCCGCGAAGCCGCGCGTGGGCGAATTCTGCTGGCGCTCGCCGCGCATCACGCGGCCCACTTCGGCCAGCGCATCGCCTTCGTGCAGCACCACGTCGAAGCGGGTGGTGGCGCCGTCGTCGAAGGCGTTCCCGAAGTGGAAAACCATATGCGGCGGCATCTCGAACACCTGGCGGATCGCCATGCTCTCCTTGGACACCAGCACCACCCGCAACGGCCGCGCATGGGCGCCGCTGCCGGCCCAGTGGTGCTGTTCGGCGAAGCTCTGGTCGTCGGCCTTGATCACGTCATACGGTGGAATCAGGAAGATCAGGTGCTGCTCGCTGAGCGCGAAGTCGTGCACCATGGCCAGTTGCGGCACGCTGACCATGGCCGTCTTGAGCACCTGGCCATCGGCGCCGATGCGGTACAGGGCCAGGCCGTTGCCGCCGGGGAGGGCGCCGAAATTCCACATGCCGCCGTTTGGGTCGATCTTGGGGTGGGCCGAAAACGGCATCGACTTCATGTCCTCGTTCCAGGTCTTGATGCCGACCGTGGCCAGGGTCTGCGCATCGACCTCGGTGGCCGAACCGCCTTCCCACAGGGCGTACAGGCGGCCATTGAAGGGCAGCAGGTTGGTATTGGCCGCGTTCATGGTGTCGTTGGTCTTGATGCCGCGCCGGCCGACATAGGTGCCGAAGGATGGGTAAAGGAACTTGCCGGCGGCGTTTTCCTCGGTGAAGCGCTCGGTGTCGACGAATTTGCCGATGTGGCTCACCTTTCCATCGCCGATCTGCCAGCGCTGGGCGAAGCCGTCACCGTCGAACCAGTGGTGATGGCGCTCGCCGCCCAGTTCAAAACGTCCCGGCCCGTTGCGGAAAAAGACCCCGTTCAGGTCCGACGGAATGCGCCCCGTGATGCGCGCCGCGCCGGACTGCTGGCCCACGGTGTTGGCGTACACCGCCAGCGTGGGGTCGCGTTCGAGCGCCGCGTGGAAGCGCTGGAAGGTGGCGCCATCGGCCATGGCGCTGCCGGGAACGAGGCTTGCGGCGGCCAGGCTGGCGGCGGAAGTGAGGAAGGTGCGGCGTTGCATGGCGGTCTCCGGCTTAGTGTTTCAGGCTGACGGTGGCATTCAGGCCGGCCGCTGGAATAGTGAACATGGCGTCGTCGAATTTGGGCGGGCCCATTCTGCCGAGGGCGTTATTACTGAATGCGTAGTCCTCGGTCGGCATGCCCATCATGTTGGCATCCATTTTGCCATTGCCGTTGGCATCGTGGTAGATGGCGAAGGCGTAGGGGCCGGCCGCCAGATCCTTGACGATGACGGTGGTGCTGCCTTTGGCGGCTT
Organism: Massilia sp. DJPM01; assembly: GCF_030348125.1. Taxonomy (NCBI): domain Bacteria; kingdom Pseudomonadati; phylum Pseudomonadota; class Betaproteobacteria; order Burkholderiales; family Oxalobacteraceae; genus Massilia; species Massilia sp. DJPM01. Next base: position 57,722 of record NZ_JAQOZV010000032.1, on the reverse strand, counting down.
TTGCGCCGGCGCTGCCGACGCTCGTCTTGAGGAAGCCGCCGGCCGAGTTATACAGGGCCACCATGACCGTGCCGTCGTCGCTGCGCACGTCGTCGATGCGGATGGTGAGGTCGGCGGCGCCGGCCAGGGAGGCTGTCAGCAGGGCGGCGGTGCAGAAGGCGGTGGCGAGCAGGTGGCGCATGGTGTTCTCCGGTGGGGTTGTGGTGTCGATGAGGTGACTGTATCGACCAGCCAGCGGAGCGGGGAAGGCATGCGACGAAATGCGGGGAAACGGCGCGAAATGCAGCGGGGCGGCGCGAAATGCGGCGCGCCGGGCGGGATGGCAGCCCGGCGCCGCGCGCGGTGATGCTTAGCGCAGCGTGTCGAGCGTATATTCGGCGGAACGCAGGGCGTCGCGGGCGCTTTGCAGCGAGCGGTCGATGTCGCGCAATTCGTTGCGCAGCTGGCGGCGGCGCTCGTCGAACTCCCTGCGAATGCGCTTGCGCTCGTCGTCCTTGTCGGTGGCCGCGAGTTGCTTCGATTCGTCATTGTCGGCGTCGCGCAGTTTGCGTTGCAAACGGTCGCTGCGGCTATCGAGCCCGCTGATCTCGCTGCGCAAGGTGTACACGGCGAATCCGGCTTGATGGCGGCGGCGGAACTCGAAGTCGATCGGCGCCGGGCAGACTCCCGCGTACGCGGTGCCGTTCAGGCCGAGCGGCGCGGCATTTTCCAACCGGCAAAAGCTGCGCAAGCCCCGTTCCCGGCCGGCGATATAGCTGGCCGAATCGACGCTGGTACCGGCCCTGGAGCACGCCTTGGCGCGCTCTTCAAGCAGGTAGATGGGTTTTCCGGCCGTGCCGTCGCGCAGGCCGATATCGTTCCAGTTGGCCGATTTGCATTCGTCCGGCGTCATCGTCTCGCAGCCCGACAGGAGCATCCCCACCAATAGTGCGGCCAATGGCCCAATCATGCTCTTTATCATCATTGCCCTCGCAAGTTTGTCGCTCGAAACCGATGCTACCATGGGGCCGCCGCATTTTATCGGCTGCGCAGGTTGCGCAAGGTCAGGCCGCCGTCGGCGTCGCGTTCAGCCAGCACCCATGCCAGGGGGCGGCGCTGCTGGCCATCGGCCGGGCGGGCGTCGCGCGCGACCAGGCGCAGCGCATAGCTGCCCGCCGCCAGCACCGGCACCCGCCAGCTCGACTGCACCGACGTGGTGACGCCGCCGCCCGCCAGGCTGTTCAAGGCCACCGGCACGGTGGCCGACCAGCGCGCCACGCCGCCGGCGTCGACCATCTCCAGCCTGACGTTCCACGGCTCGTAAGTCGGCGCGTTGCCGCTGTTGCGGAAGGTGGCCGCCAGGGTCAGCTGGCCATCGCCCGTCAGGCTGACCCACGTGCTGTCGACGCTGTAGCGGTAGCCTGCCTCGCGGCCCAGCATCAGCAGGTCGTGCCGTTCCGCCTCGCTGAGCGAGAGCCAGCGTTGATTGTCCGGCTTGGACAGGGCGAAATTCGCGTTGCCCACCGAGGAGATGTGAAATTCGCTGGCCTGGGCACGCGCCGTCGCCGGGCCGGCCTGGCCGCTCTCGAACGGGCAGAATTCGGCGACGAAGGGCGCCTTGCGCCATTGGCCGGAGAACAGGCGCCAGTCGTCCGCGTGGTCGGTCCATTGCCTGAAATAGCCCGCCTGGGCCAGGCAATCGGCGCGCAGGCCCACCGGTTTGCTGGTGATGGTCTGTTCCAGCAGGGCGTAGCGCAGCGCGTCGCGGTTCGCGTACGGGATGAACATGACGAATTGGCGGGTGGGGAAGGCCTCGAAATGCATCTGCGCGAGCGCGCGCCGGGTGTCCGTGCTGGCTTCCTCGATGCCGGCCGGGCGGTTGGCATAGACGCTCTTGCGCATCGCCCATTCGCCGTACTGGCCATACAGGCCGACATCGATCCAGGCGATGCTGGCGCCGTTGCCGGAGGCGGCAATCGCTTGCGCCAGCGCCTGCAGCAGCGCGCGCGAACGCGCCAGCACGAAAGGATCGTTCCAGTCCGGCACCCAGGTCTTGCCGGATGCGGCGCCGGAATCGGCCCAGAAGCCGCAGCCGTGCAGGCAGGACGGGTTGCCGGCCAGGTAGGCCGGGGCATACAGCTGGCCGTCGTCGTAGCCGGCCATCATGCGCAGGCGGAAGGCATACTTGCGGCCCTGCTCGCGCGCGGCCTTCAGGTCGGCCAGGATGGCGCCGAAAGTGTACTGGCCCTGCACGCTTTCCAGGTCGCGCCAGTGGTAGCGGCGGAAGGCGTCGAGGGCGGGCGCCGCCTGCGGCACCAGTTCCTGGTTTTGCCAGCGGTGGTAGCCGCGCATGGGGTTGACGGTGTCGTCGCTGTCCAGCGCAATGGTGTTGTAGGTGCGCGACGCCGAGACGGTCTCCCAGCCGCCCGCGTGGGCCGGACCGGCGGCGACGGCGGCGACGAGGGCGCAGGCGAGGGTGCAGGCGAGCAGCCGGCGCGCCGGCAGGCCCAGGGGCGGTAGAAGCGGCATGGCGATCTCCTTTGTCCGTGCAGGTCAATGATATTGAACACCAGGCCCGACTATAAACCCAGGCGGCGGGCGCCTGCAATCGCCACGCGCGCCCTAATGCAGCTTGACCGCCGGCGAGAGCTTTTCGCGGATCCAGTCCGCCACGGTTTGCGCCGACATCCGCACCACCCCGTGCAGCGCCATCTGGTGCTTGCGGTACATCAGCGCATACAACAACCTGGCCAGCGCGCCGCCCACCGCATATTTGCGCCCGCCGGCCGTGCGTGTGAGCACGCCGACCGCCGCCAGTGGCCCGAGCGATACCAGCGAGCCGTAGTCGCGGTAGGCAAACGGGGTCTTGAGCGGCGCCGCCTGTCCCAGCACCTGCGCCAGGTACATGGCCTGCTGGTGCGCAGCCTGCGCGCGCGGCGGGACCTTGCCCATGATCGGGCACACGAAATTGGCGCAGTCGCCGATCGCATACACGTCCGGATCGTCCAGCGCCTGCAGCGAGGGCTCCACCGCGATCTGGCGCAGGCGGTTGGTGCTCAGTCCCAGCGTGGCGCACAGCGGCGGCGCTTCCACCCCCGCCGCCCACAGGGTGATCGCGGACGGATACACGCAGCCCTGCGTGTCGAGCACCGCGCCGGCATCGACGCGCGCCACGGCGGTGTCAAGCAGCACCTTGATGCCGAGCGCGCGCAGATGGCGCGCGGCGCGCTTGGACAGGCGCGGATGCAGATGCGGCAGCAGCAGCGAACCGCGCTCCAGGATGCGGATGCGCACGTGGCGCACCGGGTCGAGCGCATGCACATTGTATTTGGCCAGCGTGCGCGCGCTGTGGCTCAATTCGGCCGCCAGCTCCACGCCGGTGGCGCCGCCGCCGACGATCACGATGTCGATGCCGGGATTGTGCTGGCCGCCGGCGGCCTGGCGCGCGCTGGCCTGGATGCAGCCGTCCACGAAGCGCTGGCGGAACGTTTCGGCCTGCGCCACGTCGTCCAGGGTCAGCACGTGCTGCTCGGCTCCGGGCACGCCGAAAAAGTTGGTGACCGATCCGAGCGCCAGCACCAGCTTGTCGTAGCCGATCGAGCGCGCGGGCAGCACTTCGGCGCCGTCATCGGCGATCCAAGGCGCCAGCGACACGCGCCGCGCCGCGCGGTCCACGCCCAGCACTTCGCCGCGGGCGAACTCGAAGCCGTGTTCGGACGCCTGCGCCGCGTAGTCGATCGCCATCACCTGGGGATCGTGCTTGCCCGAGGCGACCGTGTGCAGCAGGGGCTTCCAGAAATGCGTGGGCCAGCGGTCGACCAGCACGACGCGTGCGCGGCCTGCCTTGCCGGCGCTGTTGCCAAGCCGGGTGGCCAGTTCCAGTCCTCCGGCGCCGCCGCCGACGATGACGATGGTTTCCATGGTGTCTCCTCCTGTAGGTGTCGCGATGTGAAAGGGCGTTAACCGGATGTCAATATATCGGCGCACGCAACAAAAGAAAAATCAGACATTCATGGATATTCATAAGCCAAAACTAATACGTATGCATGTGCAGCCGGCATGAGGGGTATCAAGGACAGGGGCTGAAAGTACCTCCTGGCGCTACGTTTAAGAGCGTCGTCCGGTACGCCCGAGGATTGCATGGTGCGACTTTGGAAAGGTTGCGACACTCCGGTCCGTTGTTTCAATATCTCAAGCAAACACCGCCCTCCACACCTTCAAGGACACTGTCATGTTACGTTTTCGCCACGCCGCCATCTTCCTGCTGAGCACGATTGCACCCGCCCTTCACGCCGCCGACATGGGCGTTGCCGCCGCCAAGCCTGGCGAATCGACCTTGACCGTGGGCCTGGGCGCCGCCGTCCTCCCCGAGTATCCTGGCAGCGACAAGGTCCGGGCGATGCCCATCCTGGTGGCGGACTACCAGCACGCCAGCGGCTTTTTCGCCAGTACGGTGAGCGGCATCGGCTACAAAACCAAGTTCGGCCCTGTCGCCTTGAGCGGCGCACTCGGCTTCGCGGGCAGCCGCAGCGATCGCGATCACGGCATCTTGAAAGGTTCCGACGCACTCAGGGGCATGGGCGAGATCAAGTCGTCGGCGCTGGGCGTGTTCGGCGTCGGCTATGAGTTCGATGGCGGCATCGGCATCGGCGTGCGCGCGATGACGGCGCTGACCCACCGCGAGCGTGGCAACAGCTATGAATTCGGCGCGCAGGCGCCCCTGATCAAGAGCGAAACGAACCAGGTGGGCGTGTTCATGTCGGCCACCTACAGCGATAAAAAGAACATGCAGGCGTTTTACGGCGTGACTGCGGCCCAGAGCCTGACCTCCGGCTACAAGCGGTATGACACCAAGGCCGGCTTCTCGCGTGTCAACGTGGGCGTCAACTGGAACCATAAGCTGAACAAGGAATGGTCGGTCAACACCATGGCCGGCGCGGTCAGCACGCTGGGCGACGCCGCCGACAGCCCTATCGTCAAGCGCAAGACGGCGCCGCTGCTGGCCGTGACGGTCAATTACGCATTCTGAACCGGGCCGCGCCAACTGGTCTATCATGGCGTGGCCGTTGCGGCCAGACCGCGTAATCCACCCAATCGATAGGGAATAGCTTATGTATCACGCCAGCTTTCGCCAACTCCAGTCGCTGGTTCTGGTAGCCCGCCACGAGAGCGTGTCGAAGGCGGCGGAAGCCATGCACGTGACGCAGCCGGCGGTGTCGCTGCAACTGCGCACGCTGGAAAGCATCACCGGCGTGGCGCTGGTGCGCAAGGACGGGCGCGGCATCCAGCTGACCGCCGCCGGCGAGGTGATGGTCGATTTCGCCGAACGCATCCTGCGTCTGTGGGAGCATGCCGGCGACGAGCTGTCGGCGCTGCAGGGCGTCACCAGCGGCACGCTGCGCATCGGCGCGGTCACCACGGCCGAGCATTTGCTGCCGCCGCTGCTGGTGCCGTTCACCCTGGAGCGGCCCGACGTGCGCCTGAAACTCCAGGTCGGCAACCGGGTCGAAATCGTCAACATGCTGGCGCGCCAGGAGATCGACGTGGCCATCATGGGCACGCCGCCGCGCGAACTGCGCACCAACGCGGCGCGCTTCGCACGCCATCCGATGGGCTTCGTGGCCGCCGCCGACCATCCTCTGATGAAGAAGCGCAAGCTGACCCTGGCCGATGTGGTGGGCGCCAACCTGCTGGTGCGCGAGCGCGGGTCGGGTACCCGCACCGCCGTCGAACGGCTGTTCAAGGAGGGCGGGCACGCACTCAACTTCGGCTCGGAAGTGTCGTCCAACGAGGCGATCAAGCGCATGGTGTCGGCCGGTCTCGGCGTGGGCTTCCTGTCGGTGCACGCCTGCGCGCTCGAATTCAAATCCGGCTTGCTGCGGATGCTGCCGCTCAAGGGCAATCCGGTCGACGCCGACTGGCAGGTGATGCACCTGGCCGGCCAGCCGATTCCCAAGGTGGCCGCCGCGTTCCAGGATTTCGTGATCGAACATGGCCAGGAACTGGTGCGCAGCGAGCTGGAAGGGTTTTACCAGCGCAGCTGACCAAGGGCCTGTTACGGCAGACAGGAACAGGCGCTCGTTTCCCGAGCCCTCTCACCACCGGTCCGGCCCGGTTTGATAGTCCTCAACCGCCCGGCGACGCCAAGGCTGTAGTCTGAAATCTGAACCTGAGGGGGCAGTATGACTTCGCCATGGCGCAGCTGTGCATGTGTATTCCTGGCGGTCGTGGGCATGGCCGCTTTTCCAACACGGCTGGTGGCGCAACCGACCATCATCGACTCCGGGCGGCACCTGCTGCCGCCTCCGGACAAGCTGCCGGGGCAACCCGAGGCGCGGATCGACATCGCGCGCCAGAAGCCCCGGCACTGGGACTTTGAAGATGGCACCCTGCAAGGTTTCACCTTCGAATCGGTCATGGGCGTCACCGGCAGCGCCTTCCACAACCAGCCCACCTTCGGCGATAACGTCTCCAGCAAGCGGGCCCTGGACACGGCATCGCTGCGCCTGCCGCCGGAGCCCTGTGCCGGCCTGGTGCTGGACGAGGCGAGCACCTGCGAATTTGGCGCGGGCGCACAGTTATCCTATCTCACCCGGCTCAATGCCGATTTCACGCGCCTGCGCAACAATTTGGCGACGGTGGGCGGCAGCTATGCCAATACACCTTTTCCGATCGGGAAGAAAGGCCTGTACTGGCTCGGCACCGCGGAACACCGGCCCTCCGCTTACGCGCGCGCCACCACCATGCGCCTTGCCATTCCCTCGCACCTTCCCTCGGCCGCTTGGGGCAACCTGCAGGGCGAGCGCCGCGTGGGACGCATCGTGTCACCCGAGATCGAACTGCAGCACGACTACTTTCACTTGCTGGTGGGCGGTGGCTGCACGGCCGATGTCGGCGTGTATCTCCAGCACCGGCGTCCGGTGCTGGGCGAGGGGGCGGTCGGCCGCGGCGACCTGCCTGGCCTGCCGGGCAGCGGCGGCCGGCGCAGCGCGCCGGCGCTGAGCTATGTCTGGGAGACGCTGCTCGATCGCGACGGGCGTCCGGTTGCCGCGCGCGGCCACTGCATCGAAAACATGGTGCGGGTGTCCTTCAACATCGGCAATTTGCGCGGCACCAGGGCGCGCATCATGATCGAGGACCGGGCCACCGGGACCTGGGGCCATGTCAACGTGGACGATATCTGGCTGACCAATACCGCGCCGGCGCCAAGCTCGCGCGATACCGATCCGGTATGGGGCGTGGCCGACCTGCATGCCCATCTGATGAACGAGAAAGCCTTCACCGCCTACGGCGCGGGTGGCCGGATTCCGGAAGCGCGCGCACTGTGGGGCAGTGCCTTCGGCCCCATCAGTTCACTGGGTAATTGCAACGACACCCACACCACCAACGACCTCCATTTCAACCCGCACCAGGACGAGCTCCTCGGCACCACCTACACGCTGTGCCGCGATGTCTGCCTGAATCTGCTCGAAGGCGCCGGCGTGCCCAACCTGCCGGGCGACCAGCTCTCGCAGGACGGGGTGTTCGGGGGCTATCACAACAACAGTGAAAGCGGCTACCCGACCTTCAAGAACTGGCCGATGTGGTATTCGTCCATCCACCAGCAGATGCACTGGACCTGGGTCGAGCGTGCCTACCAGGGAGGCGTGCGGCTGATGGTGGCGACAGTCGGCAACTCGGAGGTCATTTCCTTCGCCATGGTCAAGGAGAAGAACCTGCCGTTCAGCTCCGACCAGGATGCGCTCGCCCTGCAAATTCCCGCAATTAAGGAATTCGCGCGCCTCAATTCCAGCTGGGCCCAGGTCGCCTACACGCCACAGGAGGCCCGCCGCATCATCAACGGCGGCAAGCTGGCGATCGTCATCGGCGTCGAACTCGATCACATCATGGACAGCAAACGCTGCGATCCCGCTGTCGGCACGCTCGCCCACCATCCGGCGCGCGAATACGCACACCCCGGCCCGTGGGCATCGCAAACGGGCGTGGACCTGGGTAGCGGCGGGAGCATCGCAACGGCCGCGCAGTTCATCGGTGCGCAGACCCGGGTCATGCATACCGACGCTCATCCCGAAACCTGTACGCCATCCCAGATCGAGGCGCGCGTCGACGCACTGTACCGCGAAGGGGTACGCCATGTCATTCCGGTCCACTTTTCGGACAGCATGCTGGGCGGTTATGCGATCACCAGCGACCTGTTCGTCGCCAGCGCCATCTTTGGCGACGCGTCGGCCCGCATGCCCACGCTGATGACGCAGGAGGAGCTGACCGCACAGTATGGCAACAGCGTGCGCCCGTTCGTTCCCGTGCCGCGCGAAATCTACCCTGGCGAAAACAGCGACCGCGAGGAGCGCTGGCGGCGCGCGCTCCCGCTATCGTTCAAATTGTCCGAAGTGACGGTGCCGATCTGGGCGAAGCTCGCCCCGGAGAGCATTCTCGACGGCAGTATCGTCCCGCCGGGCATCGGGCGCACGATTGTCCAGCACGTGGCAGGACAATGCATCGACGACCCCGTTGCACGCGGAATCGCCGCTTTCTTTTCGCTCGGCGCGAGTGAACTGTCGTGCGCATTGTCGCCCCTCACCGCAGCGGCCATCGACGCCGTGCGCAACGCGCTTCCGTATGAAGGTGCGACCGATTCCCCGGCCATGGTGCCGCTGGCCCTGGACCAGCCGAAACGCGACCTGCCGTTTCACGTCAACGCGCGCGGCCTGAGCGGCGACGGCGAACGCTTCGTGCGCTCGATGATGCGGCACGCAATGATGATCGACCTCCAGCACGGGTCCGAACGAACCAAGAACGACATCCTCGCATTGACCGGCCCTTATCCGGTCATGGCGTCGCATGGCGGTGTGCAGACAGGCCTGACGCGCCACACCGAGAACGTACTGTCGCGCAAGCAGATGCGCGATGTCTACGCGCCGCCCGCCGGCTTCACGCCCGGGTTGGTGGGGCTCGGCATGCAGTCGTCGGCTGCGTTGGTGGAGCAGATCAGGGAGGTGGCCAGCGGTGGCTCGCCGTCCGAAGCACAGCGCGCGGTGGCGCTGCACACGCGCGGCGTGGCCCTCGGCAGCGATTTCAACGGTTTGGACTGGCACGCGGCGCCGCGCTTCGGCCGCTTCGCGTTCTATCACGGTACTGGCAGCGGCAACCCGGCGCGCGAGCGCAGCGAACGGCAGCGGTCCGGACGCCATGGCGGCATCGGCAACCTGGTCAACTATGCGCCCTATCCAGCCGGGACCAATCCGTGGGCAAGCACCTTGCCGGAGTGCGATCCGGCCTGTGACAGCTGGAGCGCACACACGGCCACGCACACGCCGCTGAACGCCCACCAGGTGAGCCGCGACGGCGTCACGACGCGCAGCTTCGACATCAATTACGACGGCTTGGCGCACTACGGCATGATCCCCGATTTCTTGCAGGAGCTGATAGTGCTTGGCACCGGTGCGGAAGAAATGGGCAGCTTGTTCCGTTCGGCCGAAGCGCTGATCCGGATGTGGGAAGAATCGTGCTTCCTGGCCTATCAGGAAGGGACTACGCCTTCAAGCCTGGTGCGCGGATGCGGAGAACGCCGCTTGTACGAATAGCCCGCCATGGGTACAGCGCCCACCTTTGCCGGCAGGCCTTCATCGGCCGTCGGGGCCGCAACCCGATGCAGGACGCAGTGCGTCGCGAATTGCGCTGGGCCCAGGGAGCGCCGCGCCGTCGAACCGGAAGCGAGCGTCCGGCCAACGGCGCAGAATGCGGCGCTACTCAGCGCGGCGCCGCGATCCGCACGACGAAGCGGCAACCGCGCCCGCCAGGACCCGGTGCCAGCGTGACCGTGCCATTCATGCGCAAGGCGGCCTGCCTGACGATCGCCAGGCCGAGGCCCGAGCCGGTCTTGTCCTGCGACCGGGCGCGGTAAAAGCGTTCGAAGACGTGCGCCAGATCCGCCTGCGCGATACCCGGTCCGTCATCGGCCACCGCCAGCATCAGATAGCCGTCGTCTTGCTGAACCAGTTCGAGCGCAATATTGGCACCGGCACCCGCATAGCGCAGCGCGTTATCGAGCAGGTTGTTCAGGATCGATTGAAACGCATCCACCTCGAGAGTGAACGGCAGGCGCTCGGGCGCCTCCAGGCCCAGTTCGATGCCGTTCTCGATCGCTGTCGGTGCCGCCCGCGCGAGTTCGTCGCGCACCAGGCGTGCCACGTCGATGGTGCCGGTGTCGCCCATGCGCGTGCCGTCCATGCGCGCCAGCGCCAGCTGCTGCGCGATCAGGTGCGAGGCGCGGCCAATCGCCTGGTCGAGATGCCGCTGCGCCTCGCGCCTCCCCTCCAGTTCAGGCTCGATGGCCAGCACGTGGGCCTGGGCGGAAATGACCGCCATCGGTGTGCGCAGTTCGTGCGCGGCGTCCTGGACGAAGCCATGTTCGCGGGCGACTTTCTCGCGCAGTTGCGCAAGCAGGCGGTCCAGCGCTCCCGCCAGCGGCGTCAGCTCGGCATAGATCGGGTCGACGCCGGTGGGCGACATGTCGTCGGCGCCGCGCGCGGCGATCCGTTTGCTCATTTGCCGCAGCGGGCGCATGCCGCGCGATACGGCAATCCAGACCGGCAGCAGAAAGCAGGGAAAGGCGATCAGCAGGTAATAGACCAGGTCGCGCGTGATCGACAGCAGCAAAAAGCCGTCGTCCACCCTCGATCCGGCCACCGTGACCGACCAGCGCCCGGCCATGCCCTTGAAAACCCGGAACGACCTGCCATTCACACGCGCCGTGGTGATCGTGCTTGTGTCGCCGCGCGGCAGTGCGGTGCCGGCCGCGGGCGATGAATACAAACGTGTTCCATCCTGATCGTTCAGCTGGATCAGCATGACTGCCGGAATGTCGTAGGTGCGGTAGAGCCGCTCGATCTGTTCCGATGTGGCCGCGGCGACGGCGCGTGCTTGTCCCGCATTGTCGAGCCGCGCCAGCGATGCGGCCAGTCCCTGTCCCACCTCCTGGATGCTCTTGTCCGTGACGGCCGGATCTACCGCCTCGATGAATATCACCGCCAACAACAACATCCAGGCGATGAAAAACGCCATCATCAGCGCCAGGACCACGCGCCTGACCAGCGTGGGACGCAGGAAGTTCAGCATGGGACGAGCATGTAGCCAACCCCGCGCACGGTGCGGATCCGGTGCCCGCCTATCTTGCCGCGCAAGTTAAAGATATGCACGTCGATGGCGCCAAAGTTGACCGGCTCGCCGAGCGGTTCGAGGCGCTCGGACAGCGCGCTTTTCGAGACCACGATGCCCGGTTCGCGCGCAAGTTCGAGCATCAGCTGAAATTCGCGGCGCGACAAATCGACGGGACTGCCGGCCAGCCGCATCAGATAGGATTTTGGCTCCAGTTCCAGGTCGCCGATGGTCCACACCTGCCTGGACTGCTGCGCATAGCGGCGCAGCACGGCGCGCATGCGCGAGGCCAGTTCCACCGTGGCGAAAGGCTTGACGATGAAATCGTCCGCACCGCCGTCGAGCCCCGCGATACGCTCTTCCAGTGCGGCGCGGGCCGTCATGATAATGATGGGAATTGCCACGCCCTCGCGGCGCCAGCGGGCCAGCAGCGTTTGCCCGTCGCCGTCCGGCAGCGACAGGTCCAGCAGGATGCAGGCGTAATGCAGGCCCTCGAACGAGCGCGGCGCGTCGGCGGCCTGGCGCAGCCACTCGCTGCTGAAACCTTCCAGGCGGAGCGCTTTCTGCAGGGCCCGGCCGAGGTCGAGATCGTCTTCAATAATCAGTATGTGCATCGCTCATTATAGATGTGCCGGTCTTAAGATTTGCAAAAGATTGCTGTTGCGATAATCGCGTCTTACTTTGAACTGAAGAAGGAGTCGCATGAAATTGTTATCGTATATACCTGGCGCAACGCAGGCCGTCACTGGCGCCGCTTTCATTGCCGTTCTGGCCGGATGTGGCGGCGGAAGCGGCGGCGACGTGGCGTCGAATGCCGGCACATCGCTCGGTTGCGTGGCGCAGCGGCCAGGCGCATCGGCGGCCGAACTGCTTGCTTGCAGCGCCGATTTGAATGGCAAAATCGATGCCGTCATGACGCCCTTCATGGCCGCCAACGGGATCACCGCAGCCACGGTGGCCGTGGCCAAGGAGGGTGTCATGCTCGCCGAACGTGGCTATGGCCATCGCGATAGCGCCCGCCGGATTCCCCTGCCGGCCGATGCCATGTTCATCACCGCCAGCATCGTCAAGCCGGTCACTGCGGCGGCGATCCAGAAACTGGCGCGCGAGCGCAAGCTTGCCCTCACCGACCATGTGTTTTGTACCGGGCTGAACGCACCGTGCTGGCTGGCGCGCGAACTGCAGCCGGCGTTGCCCGATGCCCGGGTGGGCGCGATCACCATCGCGCAGCTGCTGGAACATCAAGGTGGCTGGGATGCCGACATCAGCGGCGACCCGATGCAATCCGAGTTCGATATCCAGCAATCGCTCGGCTTGTCGGTGCCGCCGCAACAGGACGATATCATTCGCTTTGTCATGCGCCAGCAACTCGATTTCGTGCCCGGTTCAACAACGGCATATTCGAATTTTGGCTATCTGGTGCTCGGACAGATCATCGAAAAAGCGTCCGGGTCGAGCTACTTGACGTACGTTCAAGAAAACATCATGGGCCCGCTGGGCATTCCAAAGGCCGATTTCGAGGTGATGCGGTCGCTGATGCGCGATCGGCATCCGCGCGAACCGCATTACATCACGACGTTAATGGCGCCCAGCGTCTTTGTGCCCGGCACCACTGTCCTGGCGCTCGACGGCGCCGTCCGCGCCGAAAATTGGGCCCCCGCCGGTCAGATCATCTCCACGGCGAAGGCGATGACGCTGTTCGCGGCCCACTACCGCATTCCGGACGGCGTGCCGCTGGCGGGCGCGAAAAATAATAGTGGATTCAGTGGCGCCGATCCCGGCGTTGCAACCGTGCTGCGCCAACTGCCGTCGGGCATCAGTTACGCGGTGATGATGAATAAGCTGGACGAAAACAATCCATCGGGCGATGCATCGTATCAGCTCCAGATTCTGCATCGGATCGAGGCGGTGCTCAAGGATGCGGGCCTGTAACTGCCTCAAAAGCTGAGGGAAGGGGCGCACAGAGGCCCCGGTTGTATGCCGCGCTTGCGCACCGGGCCGGTTTCAGCTGACAAACCGGCAAAGATCATTGTCGCTTACCAGAGCGTATTGCTGCCACAGGAAGACAGATGGCGAGTCTGTTCCGGCCAGGATCGTTTCAAGATAGACGCCGCCTGAGGTCGTCCAGCAGCCATCGTCCGGCAGGGCCGAGCGTGCGGCTGCGCTGATGCGCCGCATAGATCGTCAGCCCCTCGCGGGGCGTCGGATCGTGCTCGATATGCAGCGCAACCAGGCTCCCGGCAGCCATCAATCGAGACACGAGATGGTCGGGCATGCGGCACCATCCGAAACCGCCGAGCAGGAAGTCCAGGCGCCGGCCGAGATCCACGAAGCGCCAACGTTTTCCACTCGCGATCCCGAAGTTGTCACTGCCGGGATTGACGGGGTCTGACAGCACAAGCTGGACGTAAGGCTCCAGATCGGTCTGCGTCGCCGGACGTCCCAGCGAAGTCAGTGGATGCCCTGGCGCCACCACAGCCTGCATGCCGACCCGCAGCAGCGGATAGGCGGCAATGTCGTCTGGAATGGAAGGAAGCAGCAGGCAGATGCCGATGGCGGCCGGGTCGCTGCGCAGGCGTCTCAACGAGCCGCCCAGGCCTTCTGTCGAAAAGCTGACTGGCAGATTCGGAAAAGTCCGGCTCAGCGCGGACAGGCTGTCGATGAATGGCGCCGTCGGCACCAGCGGATCGATCGCAATGACAAGCTCCGGTTCCAGGCCCGAGCGCGTCCCCATGGCCACTCCCTCGAACCGGGCAGCGCTCGCCAGGACCAAGCGCGCCTGCGCGACCAGGACCCGTCCAGTCTCGGTCAACCTTGGGCGGTGGCCAGCGCGGTCAAACAGCAACACGCCTTGCACATCCTCCAGAGTCGCGATGGCCTGGCTAATGGCCGATTGCACGCGGCCTAGTTGTCGACCGGCGGCAGAAAAGCTCCCCGTGTCTGCGATCGTTACCAGAACACGTAACTGATCAAGCGTCAGACTTCCAATCAAAATACATTCTCCATGGCGCACTCCATCACAATTATCGATGGATTTCATCATATTTTAATCTCTATCGGAAATATATTCGCGGCGATACAGTGTGGACACACAAGCAGCCTGATCGGCAAGCCTGCTTCAGGCGTTTCCCGCAATGCAATTTTCAAGGATGATTATCATGACCAAGCTCTTGCTGATCGAGGCCAGCCCTCGTGGCCAACACTCCGTGTCGCGCAACATGGCGCGTCGTTTCGTGCACGACTGGCTTGCCGTCCACCCGGATGGCGAAGTGATCGAACGCGACCTCATGGATGCCGGACTTCAGTTTGTCAGCGCTGCCTGGCTGCAGGCCTATTTCACCCCTGCGCAGCAGCATTCTCCCGAGATGGCGAAGGAGTTACAGCTCTCGGACGAACTCGTTGCGGAATTGCTCGGCGCCGATCACCTTGTCATTGCAACGCCGGTCTACAACTACAACGTGCCGGCAGTGCTCAAGGCATGGATTGACCATGTCGTTCGCAAGGGATTGACGCTGGGCTTCGATGGGAGCGGCCTGGTGACTGGCAAGAAGGCAACCGTATTGATCGCATCGGGTGGCATCTATACCGAGGGATCGCCGATCCAGAATCGCGACATCGCAAGCCAATATCTGCGTCTCGTACTTGGCGTGATCGGGATCAGCGACGTGACATTCGTTGCCGGTGGCGGGGCCAAAGCCGTTGATTTGGGCGAGGCAAGCATGGAGGGCTTTGTGGAGAAGCTCGGCGCGGATATCAAATTGGCTGCCAGCGTGTGACCTTGCCAAGCCCGCGCCCTCATGCGCCGCGCGCTGTTGGCGTCAGTTCAGCCAGGAACAACTGGTCAGCGGTGCGCTGGACCTGTTTCCCAGCGTACTGCTGACCAGCCATGCCGGCACCGGTTCAGGACGGATACATCCTTACCGGCGGGATCGTCGGATCATCAGAAGCGCACGTTGAGCGACATATGGTACGCGCGGCCCAACTGGCTGAAATGCGAGCCATCGTAGGTCACGATCGGGTAGCGTCCGTTGAACGTGATCAGGTTGACCTGGGTCTCGCGCGGGGTCATCCCGGTCTTCGGATTGACCGTCGTGCTGCTGAGGATCTGGCTACCCTTGGCGGTGTTGTTGACGGGCTTGAGTTCCCACTTCGGCAACACATCGAACATATTGTTGATGTTGAACGACAGGGTGGTGTTGTTCGTCAACTGGTAGTTGAGCGCGAAGTCGGTCACGTTGCGGGTCTTGAACTTGACCGCCAGGTTGTCGTCCAGGCCCGCATTGCGGAACTGGGTCGGGCCGTACAGCGTGTTGTTGAGCGAGAAGTTCATCTTGCTGTAATCCAGGTCGAGGCCGAGCACCGTCTTGTGCTTCGGCCGCGAGGTGAACATCAGCGCTTCCTGGGTCGCGTCGAGCACCGACTGGCGCGCGGCGGCAATCGCCGGCGGGTTGTTGATCTCGCCGTCACGCTCGTTTTTCAGCGTGTAGTTGCCCGACAGGTTGACCGCCAGCTTGCCGTCCAGGGCAGGGATATTCCTGCGGCTGACAACATAGTCGATACCCGAAGTCTGGCTGTCGAGCGCATTGGCGAAGAAACTGAGCGAGACCACGCCGCCGGCGGCGAGGATCTTGTCCAGTTCCTGCGTCGAATCGCCGGTTGGCTTGATTTCCTTGCCCAGGATGATGCGGTCTTTCAGCGAGATATGGTAGTAGTCGAGCGTGATGCTGGTGTTGGCATCGGGCGTCAGGCCCAGGCCCAGCGTGATGTTTTTCGACTTTTCCGCTTTCAGCAGCGGCACATTGAGCGCGCGCGCTTCGGGCGACAGATTGTTGGTCAGGCCCGATACCTGGATGCCCGAGCCGGCCACGAAGGCGTACTGCTTCTTCTGGGTGTAAATCTGGTGCAGCGATGGCGCCCGGAAGCCGCTCGAGAGCGAACCGCGCAAGGTGACCATGTCGCTGACCTTGTAGCGGGTGCTCAGCTTGCCGACGGTGGCGTTGCCGAAGTCGCTGTACTTTTCGTAGCGCCCGGTCAGGTCGATCAGCCACTGCTTGGTGATGTCGAACATGCTGCCGCCGTAGACGCCGTAGTTCTTGCGGTCGGCCGACAGGGCGTTTTCCGGCAGGTTGCCGGCATACGAATCG
Source organism: Massilia sp. DJPM01 (assembly GCF_030348125.1). Lineage (NCBI taxonomy): Bacteria > Pseudomonadati > Pseudomonadota > Betaproteobacteria > Burkholderiales > Oxalobacteraceae > Massilia > Massilia sp. DJPM01. Next base: position 41,442 of record NZ_JAQOZV010000032.1, on the reverse strand, counting down.
GCGCCGCCCGCGGCGTAGGAAGCGTATTCGCCGGCGATGACGTCATATTTTTCCCTGCGCAGCTCGGTGCCGGCATACACATTGACCGACTCGGTGATCTGCTTGGAGACGTCGGCATTGACGACGGTGTGGCGAAAGCGTGTGCCGCCGGCCTCGAAATCGGTGGGCGAACGCGGGCCGGGGGTTTTACCGGCTGCGATCGCTTCCAGGCGCGCTTTTTCGATGCCGCGGTTGACCGAGTTGTGCACTTCATAGGCTTGCTTGTTGCCGCCGACGGTCAGGCTGACGTCGCCGTTCCAGTCGCCCACGGTGAACTTGGCGCCCAGGGTCGCGTTGTAGTCGTCCAGCTTGCCGATGAAGTCGGGCACGTAGCCGACGTACGGCGTGCCCTGCGCATGCAGCAGGCCGTAGTCGGTGTCGCGCCAGTAGGGCGTGCGGTAGTTGGCGTAACTGTCGACCTGCTTCTTGACGTAGGCCGCGTTGCCGTAAATGTTGAACTCGTCGGTAATGTCGAGACGGCTGTTGACCAGGAATTTATTGGCCCGGGTTTTAGGCGAACCGTTGATGTTGCCGGCGGTGGGGTACTGGTCCAGGAAGGGCTGCACATCCTTGACCAGGTTGGCGCCGAAGTCGGCGGCGTCGCCACGGCCGTCGACGATGCCCGACCGTTCGGCCAGGCCGACCTTCGACACGTCGATGGTGTAGTTGACGAAGCCCTTGTCGGACAGGGCGATGCCGTGGTTCAGGCTCAGGGCGCCCATCTTGCCGTCGCCCTCGTGGGTGATGCCGGTGCGCGCGGTCAGGGAGCCGCCTTGGGGATTATCTTTCAGGATGATGTTGACCACGCCCGAAATGGCGTCGGAGCCGTATTGGGCCGAGGCGCCGTCGCGCAGCACTTCGATGCGCTTGATCGCATCTTGCGGAATGGCGGAAATGTCGGAACCGCTTTCGCCGCGGCCTGGCGATGTCTGGGTGTAAATCAGCGCGCTCGAATTCTTGCGCTTGCCGTTGATCAGGATCAGCGAACGGCTCGGGCCCATGTTGCGGATCTCGTAAGGATCGAGCAGGGAAGTGGCGTCGTTGACCGGCGTCTGCACGGTATTGAACGACGGCACGCGCATGCCAAGCGCCTTGTCCAGCGAGATCTGGCCAGTCTTGTTCAAGTCCTTGGTGTTGATGATGTCGACCGGGACGGGAGCATCGACCACGGTGCGCTGCGAACCGCGGCTACCGGTGGAAACAATCACGACTTTCTGGATTTCTTCCGTACCGGGTGTGGCGGGTGCGGCAGCGTCAGGGGTAGCGGCTTGAGGCGCAGGAGTTTGCGCGACGGCGGCGCCAGTGGAGAGCAGCATGACAGCAATGGGAAAAGTCTTTTTCATTAAAATCTCTCTTAGCGGATGCAGTTGGATCAAGAAAAGCTCAAGCTGGCGCCTCCCCTTGGTGGAAACGAGGGAACAACAGGCAAGCTTTGCAGCCGTATTGCGTGACGTGAGTGGACTTGTTTCAGATGTGCTCGCCGTAGCATGATCTCCATGTCAAGTCTCGGATCCAGCGAAAAACGTCGACACCTCCCCATGAACAAAGTTTGTTTTGTGGAAATTTAGTTAACATCGATTGCCGGGTCTAATCTATAGACAGAATGTACGCATGTCTACGAAATTGGCTTGTGGGGCAGGGGAAGTGAACAGAATACAACGAGGGATGGGGCGGCGGTGCGCAAGCCGGAGAATGCAAGTTTCGCGAAAGGTAAACCGTATAAAGTGTTTGTCCGATGTCGCTGGCCGACGGCCGGCGGGATGTTGCGCCATGGATGGCGCAACGTCGACGCCAGTTCAGGCAGCGACGGCCCTGGCCTTGCGCTTCTTCGGTCGGTGCAGCTTGATCCAGATCACCAGCCCGGTCACGAAGAACATCAGCGGCACCACGCCGAAGATGCTGATGAAGGTGCGTCCCGCGATGCCGAACGCTTCGCCGGTGTGCAGCGGAAACATCCAGCTCAACAACCTGTCGCCGGCCGCTGCGCGCTGCGGGTCCACCGTGCGCAGCACGCTGGCGTCGCCGGCGTCGATGGACACGCGCGTGGCGCCGTCGCCGGCGCGCAGTTCGTCCGGCTGGCGCAGGCGGATTTCGTAAGGCTGGCCGGGTTTCGCCGGCAGCGCCAGGCGCGACACGCGCGCGTCCGGAAACTGCGCCTGCGCCGCCACCATCGCCTCCAGCGGCGCGATCGGCGCCGCGTCGGCCGCGCTGCGATTGGCCGCCTTGCCGGCCGGCGCCAGGGTCGCGACCGCACCCACCAGCGGCAGCACCCACTGCGGCATATTGAAGTACACGCCAGAGACCGCCAGCACCAGCAGCACCGGCGCGGCAAAAAAGCCGCCGGCGCGGTGCAGCTGGAAGTTAAAGCGCGGCCAGTTGCCGCCGTGGCGCACCGTCAGCGCGCCCTTGATGGCGGCCGCCGTCATGCGCGGCCACCACAGCACGATGCCGGTGATCGACAACAGCAGCAGTGCCACGCCGGTCACGCCGATCACGGTCTTGCCGGTCTCGCCCGCCACCAGGTAGCGGTGAATATGGAACAGCGTGGACATCAACTGCGGGCGCGAGAAACCGAATCCGCCCCAGGTGCGCTCGCCGGTCACGGCCAGGGTGGCCGGGTCCAGCATCACCTGGCGCGACACGGCCACGTTCCAGGCCGACGCCTGCTGCTTCGGATCGCGGTACCACGCCACGAACACATCGCCGGCACGCTCGGGGAACATCAACTGGCTCGGGCGCCCGTAGCGCGCATCGCGCAGCAGGCGCTCGGTAGCCGCCTGCACGGTGGCCGGCGCCACGCGCATGGCGGCGCCGGGCGCCATGCCGGGCGGCGGCGCGACCTGCAGCAAGGCGGGGTTGAGCAGCACATCGAGTTCGTGCATCCACGCCAGCGCGCTGCCGGTCAGGCCCAGCACCACGAGGATGGTCCCGAAAATCAGTCCGGCCCACAGGTGGACAAAGCGGATCACGGGTTTCATGCGAAAGAACAATCGAGGGCAGGGCACATCATTTTTAATGCTTCTTGAATAAATGAATGGGAATCGTTATCATTCGCATTGTACTCCGAATGCCAACATATCTGTCCCACGATCAAGGATTTCCCCCGTATGAGCACATTGACGCCCCTTTCCCGCGCGGTTGCGCTGGCCTGCCTGTTCATGGCGAGCACCGATGCGCTGGCCCGGCAAGGCGCTGGCGACGGGGCCGAGCCCTCCAGCACGGTGGTGGTCACGGCCACGCGCGGCGCCAAGGCGGTGGACAAGATTCCGGGTGCGATTTCGGTCATCAGCCAGCAGGAACTGGCATCGCAATACCTGATCGCCGACGATCCGTCGCAGGCGCTGGCGACCTACGTGCCGGGCTACGCCCCGAGCCGGCAAAAAATGACCTCGACCGGCGAATCGCTGCGCGGACGCCAGCCGCTGATCCTGCTCGACGGCATACCGCAATCGAATCCGCTGCGCGCCGGCGCGCGCGAAGGCTACTTTGCCGACAGCGCCATCATCGAGCGCATCGAAGTGATCAACGGCGCCTCCGCCATGCAGGGCATGGGCGCCACCGGCGGCATCATCAACTACATCACGAAAACCGCGCGCGCCGACGGCACCACGCATGGCCTGAACGTGCGCGCATCGGGCCAGCTGCGCTCCGATAACCTGGACTGGAAAACCGGCTACAGCGTCACCCACAAGGATGGCGGCTTCGACCTGCTCGGCTACGTCGGCCTGCAGCGGCGCGGCATGGGCTACGACGGCGACGGGCGTCGCCTCGGCATCGACAACGTCCAGGGCGATACCCTCGACAGCCGCGGCGACGACCTGTTCCTCAAGATCGGCCAGCGTTTCGGTGCCCAGCGCATGCAATTGAGCCTGAACCGCTTCAACCTGCGCGGCGACGGCGACTACAAGAACGAACCGGGCGTGGTGGCCGCCGGCGTGACCACGACATCGCTGCCGGGCAGGGCGCCGGGCGAGCCGCCGCGTAACAAGGTGCGCAGCGCCAGCCTCGATTACCGCCATGATGAACTGTTCGGCGGCGCCTTCAGTGCCCAGCTGTTCAGCCACGACTTCGAGGCCCTGTACGGCGCCACCCCGGTGGCGACCTTCCAGGACGTGCGCCTGGCGCCGGTCGGGACCCTGTGGGACCAGTCGCAGATCGTCGCCGACAAGCGCGGCGCGCGCATGACCTGGGTGCGTCCCGACATGCTCATCTCCGGCCTGGAAGTGACGGCCGGCCTTGATCTCCTCAGGGACAACACCCAGCAGCGCCTGGCCGCCACCAAGCGCACCTGGGTGCCGCAGTTGCAGTTCCAATCGACGGCACCGTTCGCACAGCTCGAATACGAAATCGGCCCGTTGACGGTGCGCGGCGGCGTGCGCCACGAGCAGGCCAAGCTCACTGTCGATACCTACACCACGCTGGCGGTGTACGGCAGCCGGCGGGTCGCGGGCGGCGAGACCGAGTTTTCCAAGCCGGTCAAGAATATCGGCGCGGTGTGGCGTTTCGCGCCGAGCTGGTCGGCCTTCGCGGCCAGCTCGGAAGGTTTCGGCCTGCCCGATGTCGGCCTGGTGCTGCGTGCCGTGAACACCGATGGCAAATCGGTGGCGACCCTGATCGACCTGAAACCCATCATCACGCGCAACAACGAAGTCGGTGTCAACTGGCGCGGCGCCCACGGGCAGGTCGGCCTGTCGCGCTACGATTCGCGCTCGAAGCTGGGCAGCGTGCTGCGCGTGAATGCGGCCGGCATCGGCTCGGTCGAGCGGGTGCCGACGGTGGTCAAGGGCTGGGAAGTATCGGGCGACTGGCGTCCGCTGAAGACCGTGTCGGTGTTCGGCAGCTATGCGGTCACCGACGGCAAGACCGCGGCCAGCCAGGGCGCGCCGCTCGACCTGGCGCTGTCGGCGCGCTCGCAGGGACCGGACAAGGGTGTGCTCGGCGCCAACTGGCAGTGGGCGCCCAAGGCCCAGCTGCGCGTGCAGGCCAGCCACCTGCGCGAGCGCGACATCAACATCGGGCGCAAGGTCGGCACCAGCAACCTGGAAGAGCACTTCAAGGGTTACACGCTGGCCGACATGGCGCTGACGTTCGAGAGCAGCTACGGGCGCATCGGGGTGAGCGTGGAGAACCTGCTCGACAAGCAGTATGTCGGCTACTACTCGCAGTCGGCGGCGGCGCTCGATGCCACGGGAACATTTGCCGGCCGTGGGCGCACCCTGGCGCTCAGCTGGAACCGCAGCTGGTAACACTGCGCGTCGCTTGGTGCTGGCGCCACCAGCGACGCGCCAAGCCGCTTACTTCTTGAACTGCGCCACCGCCGCGCGGCCCACGGCCGGATCGTCGGTGAAGAAGCCGTCGATGCCGGCGTTCAGGTAGGCCGTGATTTCAGCCATGGCGTCACCGCGCTCGCTGGGCGAGGCCACATCGCCACGGCGCATGCTCGGCGGCAGGAACGGGTTTTCCGGACGCAGGGTCCAGGTGTGCACTTTCAGGCCGGCGGCGTGGGCGTCCGCCACGAAGCTGGTCGGCTTGCCCAGTTCATTGGCGGCGGTGCGCGCGATGATCACTTCCTTGTATGGCGACACGGCGTCGGCGTAGGTGGCGATTTCTTTCAGCCCGGCCGGCGTGACCAGGTCCTTGTAGGTGCTCTTGCTGCCGGCGGCGACGAAGTCGTACGGCGCATTGCGCGGCGCGCCATTGGGCGCCGGCGGATTGGCCGGATTGTCGATCAGCTGCACGATGCGCATGTCGGTCAGCTTGTGCAATTGCTTCAGGTTGGCCACCTCAAACGATTGCAGATACACCGCGGCGTCCTTGCCGCGATAGCCATTGGCCACCAGCAGGTCGACCAGGCGCTTTTCGAGCGGCAGGCCGATGCCCTTGAAGTAGGTCGGGTGCTTGGTCTCGGGGTAGATGCCGATGGTCTTGTGGCGCGCCTGGCTTTCCTGCTTCACCAGGTCGATCACTTCCTGCAGGGTCGGCACCTCGAACTGGCCATCAAAAGCGGTGTTGGCCGGGCGGTTGGCGGGAATGCGTTCTTTCGCGCGCAGGGTTTTCAGTTCCGCCAGCGTAAAGTCTTCCGTGAACCAGCCGCTGACGGGAATGCCGTCGATGGTCTTGGTGGCCTTGCGGCTGGCGAATTGCGGCAGCGCCGAGACGTTGGTCGTGCCCGAGATCTCGTTTTCGTGGCGCGCCACCAGCACGCCATCCTTGGTCGCCACCAGGTCCGGCTCGACGATGTCGGCGCCATCTTCAATCGCCTTCCTGTACGAGGCCAGTGTGTGCTCCGGACGCAGGGCCGAGGCGCCGCGATGGCCGGTCACGGCCGGCTGTGGCGGCCAGCTGGCGCCCGGATTTTGCAGCTCGGGCGTGTCGTCGCCGCCGCAAGCGCTCATCAAGACCGCAACGCTGGCGGCGCACATCAGGGAGAGGGTGGTACGGGACACGTGGTACATCGCAATAGGCTCCGGTGTGGGGGGAATCAGTGTTGATACTGCAAAAACGCAGAGCGTAGCAAGCTTGCATGACCGTACGATGACGTCGAGCGCGCCGGATTTCCGCTTTTCTTTGCGTTTGAGCAAATTCTTCATGGATTTCTGCTGTGACAATCGGTGTTGCCTGCGCCGTTTCTGGAGTAGGGCCTTTTCACTGGAGATGCTTGATGAACATTCGTCCGACCCTGCTGGCGGTAGCGCTCGCTGCTGCCCACCCGACGCCGAGCGCCGCGCCGCCGCTGATGAACGGCCCCGTGACAGTGGTGCCGAACGCCGCCGCGCTGGTGGGGCAGCTGGCCGCCCAGCGCTCCCGGCTCGGGCTGGACGCCGACCACCATTTCCTGCTCGCCAGCCAGCATCCGGGCTTACAGGGTAGCACGGTGGTGCGCGCCCACCATACGTACAAAGGCGTACGCGTGTTCGGGTCGGAATCGGTGATCGTGGCCGATGGCGCTGGCAATATCGTGCGCGAATCGGTGTCGGCGCGGCGCGTCCACCTCGGGCGCGGCAGCGCCAACCAGCTGGGTGCGGCCACCGCCGAGTTCAATGTGAAGCCAGCGCTGACGGCGGCCGAGGCCATCGCGCTGGTGCTGCGCACGGTGCGGGCCGGCGCCGTGGCCGAGACGCCGCCGGCGGCCGAACTGCTCATCTATCCGCTGGTCTGGAGCGAGCGCGTGCCGGCCGCGCTGGCCAAGGCCGACGACGCCCTCAACGCGCTCGACATGGCCGATGTGGTGGCCGGCTACGAGCTGGCCTGGCTGGTCGGCACGCGCCTGCGTGCCGGTCCGCTGCCGGTGTACCACGACACCATCGTCAGCGCCCGCAACGGGCGCATCCTGGCGCAGTGGAGCATGCTGCAGAGCGCCACCGGCAGCGGCAAGAGCCAGTACAGCGGCGAGGTGCCGCTCAGCACGAGCGAAGGCGGCGCCGGCTTTCGCATGGTCGATCCGCTGCGCGCCAAGGGCGGCAAGTTCGGCGGGCTGGCGGTGACCAACGCCAACCACGGCACCACGGCCGGGGAAGTGTTCACCAACAGCGCCAATGCCTGGGGCGACGGCAAGCAGTACCTGGCCGGCGGCAGCACCACCGGCGCCAACGGCCAGACAGCGGCGGTCAATGCCATGTGGGGCCTGGCCAATACCTACGACATGCTCAAGAACGCGCTGGGCTGGCACTCGCTGGACGGGCAGGACACGGCCACCTACATCGCGGCGCACGTGAACACCGCCTACGACAACGCCTACTACAGCGACGCCTGCAAATGCATGTTCATCGGCGATGGTTCAACCTTCAACAGCTTGGGCGCGCTCGATGTGGTGGGCCACGAAATGGGCCATGGCATCACCGACGCCACCTCGCGCCTGGTGTACGCGGGCGAGTCGGGCGGCTTGAATGAATCGTCGTCGGACATCACCGGCGAAGTGGTGGAAGCGTATGCGCGCGCCGGCGCCGGCGGCGCGCTGATCCCGGCCGGCGGCAACGACTGGATGCTTGGCAAGGACATCAGCAAAACCGGCACGCCCTTGCGCTACATGATTCGCCCGAGCAAGGACGGCACCAGTCCGGATGCCTGGTCGACCCGGCTCAGGCGCCTGGATGTGCATTACAGCAGCGGCCCGAACAACCGCATGTTCTATTTCCTGGCGCAGGGCTCGCACGCCGACCCGGCCAGCGATGCCCACAGCACTTACCTGAGCGCCACGCCGGGGGCGATGAGCGGCATCGGCCTGGACAAGGCTTACCGCATCTGGTTCAACGCCGCCACCACGCGCTTTACATCCAGTACCGACTACAAGGATGCGCGCGCCAAGGTGCTGGCCGCGGCCGAGGAACTATATGGCAAGGACAGCAAGGAGGCGGTGGCCGTGCAGCGCGCCTACGCCGCCGTGAATGTGGGCATGGATATCAACGAATAGTGCCCATGAGATAGAAATCGCGGCTGAGTGTGTGCGGTTGGAACTATTTCGGGGGCAACATAAAGTGTGCGCGGAAATCGGGTTTAGAATCGACGCACGCACCGAAGCGGGCGCGTCTGTTTATTTTTCTGGAGTCGCTTATGCCTGTCACACCGTACCTGCTGCAGCTTGGTCTGCTGTCCATGTTCCTGGTTCAGGCCACCGCCCGGGCCGCGCCTTTATATTCAGTCAAGAATCTGGGCAGTCTTGGCGGCGACAGTGGCGACGTGCGCGCCATCAACAACAACGGCGCCGTGGTCGGCTACGCGCTCAACAGCAACAATATCAGCAGCGCTTACATCTCGCGCGATGGTGCCATGCACAGCCTCAGTCCCGACAGGTCGACCCGCAGCTATGCCAGCGGCATCAACGACGCCGGCGTGGCGGCCGGGCAGGTGCAATCGAGCAGCGGCGAATCGCAGGCGGTGATTTTTAGCGGGGGCAAGATCGACGCCATCGGCAGCCTGGGCGGCAGGAATAGCGACGCCAAAGGCATCAACAATGCCGGCCAGGTGGGCGGCAGCGCCGACCGCGCCGACGGCACCCAGGCCGCCTTCCGCTACACGCCCGGCGGCCAGATGCGCGACCTCGGCACCCTGGGCGGCAGCAACAGCCACGGCGCCGACATCAACAACAGCGGCGTGGTGGTCGGGCGCGCCGACCTCGCCAACGGCCAGTATCACGCCTTCCGCGGCGACGACAGCGGCATGCACGACCTCGGCACCCTGGGCGGCAGCTACAGCGAAGCGAACCGGATCAACGAGCGCGGCGCGGTGGCGGGCTTTTCCTATATGGCGGGCGACGCCAGCACGCACGCCTTCATCTTCGACGACGGCATCATGAACGACCTGAGCACCCTGGGCGGCGCCAACAGCATCAGCTACGGGATCAACAATGCGGGCCATGCGGTGGGCAGTTCCGACATCGCCGGCGGCAAGGCGGTGCACGCCTTCCTGTATGCGGATGGCAGCATGCGCGATTTGAATGATCTGGTGGGGCCGGGCTTCGGCTGGACCCTCAACTACGCGGCCGATATCAACGACCTGGGCCAGATTACCGCGCACGGCTGCAATACAAGCGGCCTGTGCCGCGGCTTCCTGCTCACGCCCGACGGTGACGTGGGCAAAGTCGATGAGCCGGGCACGCCGGCCATCCTGGCGCTGGGAGCAGGCATGATGCTGCTCGGAATGGGGCGCGCACGGCGCGTGCGCGCCCTGCGCCAGCGCTGATTACTCGCCCATCAGCGGGAAGGGATTGATGGGCGTGCCTTTCCACCATTTCTTTTCGGCGGTCAGTTCGACCACGGCAAAGTGCAGGTGGGGTGCGTTCGGGTCCGAATTGCCGGTCACGCCGACATAGCCGACCAGGTCGCCCCGCTTGAGATCCATGCCTTCCTTCACGCCCTCGGCGTAACGGTCCAGGTGCGCGTAGTAATACGCGTATTTTTCGCTCGGATCGAACTGGTACACCGTCAGGCCGCCCGGCTTGCTGTTGAACAGCTTGACCAGTTTGCCATCGCTCACCGCCAGCACCTTGCTGCCCTTGGGCGCCATGATGTCGAGCGCTTCATGGTGGCGGTCGGCGCCGCGCGGCTGGTCGAAATTGTCGCGCAGGCTGGCCAGCTTGACGCCCTCGACCGGCACCATCAGCTTGGCGCCGGCCGCCACCGTGGCCGCGCCGGCGCCGTTGGCGGCGGGCAGGGCGACCTCGCTCATGGCCGGACGCAGCGGCAAGTCCAGTTCGCTCAGGTCGGTGCTCACCACCGGTACGCCGGGCAGCTCGGACACCGGCAAGGACACGCCGCCCGCGGCCGCCGGCGCCGCCACCGCTGCCGTGGCCGGGGCGGCGGGCGCCACCACGACCACTTGCGCCGGCTTGGGCACGGGCACCGTGCGCAGGTAGACGAACAGGGAGCCTGCGCCGAGCAGCAAGCCTGCCAGGAAAGTAAGTAGCCATTTCATGAAATTATCCTTTTTGCTTGTGAAGGGTGTGCCAGCCGATGTTCCTGTTTGTTCATTCCTGCAACAGCACTTCGGTGCCGTAGCCGACCGACTCGGTCAGCGTGCTCACGTCCCAGTTGGTCAGACGGATGCAGCCGTGCGACTGGGTCTTGCCGATCGAGGCCGGCACGGGCGTGCCGTGGATGCCGTAATGGTCTTTCGACAGATCGACCCAGGCCACCCCCACCGGGTTGTTGGGGCCGGCCGGCAGCTTGGCTTTCTTGTCGCCGGGGCTGGCATCCCAGAACAGTTTCGGGTTGTAGTGGTAGACCGGGTGGCGCGCCACGCCGTTGACTTTCCAGGTGCCGATCGGCAGCGGATCGTGCGCGCTGCCGGTGGACGCGGGGAACTGGGCCAGCACCTTGCCTTCGGCATCGAGCAGGGTCAGCGAGCGGTCCGAGCGGTCCACCACGATCTTCGCGGCCTTCGGCAGCGGCTCGATGTCGAGTACGTTCGGGACCACGATGGTCTCGCCGGCGCGGCCGACATCCTTGCCCGGGTTCAGGCGCGCCAGCAGGGCCGGGCTGAGGTGGAATTTTTCGCCCAGCGCTTCCAGCGCGCTGCTGTAACCGAGCGTGGCCAGCCTGGCTTTCTCGGCCATGCTCGCGGGGATCGCTTCGAACGGACCGGCCACGTCGGCCTCGCTCAGGGTGTAGCTGACCAGGGCGTCGGCCTGGTCGGCGTTCAGCGCGGCCCAGGTCGCTTCGTCGAGCGTGCCGGACGGTTCCAGACCGGATTTTTTCTGGAAGCCGGCCAGCGCCAGGCGCATGTTCGAGCCCGAGGCGGCATCGATCTCGCCACTGGAAAAGCGCGCGCGGTCGAGCAGGACCTGGGCGCGCAGCAGGGCTGGCGCGGCCACTTTGCCCGCTTTCGCGCCCTTGCCCGGCTTGGCGGGCGCGGCCGCCGTCTTGCCCGCCGCGTTAACGGCGTCGATCGCCAGGGCGGACGGCGCGCTGGCGGCCATGGCGGTTGGAACGGTGGCCGCGCCCGCGAACATGGCGGCGATCAGGCAAAGCGAAGATGGTTTCAATGAAAGCCCCTTGAGAATCGGATACCTGAGATTAATTCCGCTCGGATATACAGTCTGTGCGGCAGCGTACTAAGGGGCAGCCGGCCGGGTAAAATGCGCACATGAGCACTTATCTGATTACCGTGCAGCCAGCCGGCTGGCGCTTCGAGGCGGCGCCGGGGCGCGCGCTGCTGCTGGCGGCCGAGGACGCCGGCATCGAGCTGCCCGCTTCCTGCCGCAACGGCAGCTGCCGCACTTGCCTGTGCCGGGTGGCGGCCGGCGAGGTGGCTTACCTGATCGACTGGCCGGGCATCAGTGCCGACGAAAAACGCGCTGGCGATACCTTGCCGTGCGTGGCGGTGGCGTGCTCGGACCTGGCCCTGTGGGCGCCGGCGGCGCGGCGCGTCAGGGCGTCAACACCGGCGCGGGGATAGCCGCGCGCGCGGTATATTCATTGCCCAACTTGAACATGCTGACCACGTGCGCCAGATGGGCGGCCCGTTCCTGCATCGCCCCCGCCGCCGTGGCGGCCTGTTCGACCAGGGCCGCGTTTTCCAGGGTCACTTGATCGATCCGGGCGATCGCCATCCCGGCCTGCTCCTTGCCGGTGCCCTGCTCCATGTTGGCCGGGGCGATGCCGCACACGTGCTCGCCGGGACGGGGCTGGATCACGGTCGACCATTCGCCGGCGGCGAGCGCAGCGGCCACCTGCAGCGCGCAAGCCGCTTCGGCGCCGGGCTGGCGCGTCAGGCCGCGCGTGATCCACAAACCCAGCCCCACGCCAGCGGCCAGGCTGGCGAGCGCCAGCGCGACCATCAGGGCCTGGCTGCTGCGGTAATGCCGGTCCGAGGCGGCGGCCATCGCGGCGGACATGTTCTCTTTCCGGGCCGCCAGCGCCGCGAGCTGTTCGTCGACGATGCCGGCTTTGGCGGCCAGGGGGCCGAGGGCGAATTCGGCCGCCAGGGCGCGGCCCGCGGGCGTGAGGTCCTGCGCCAATGCCATCAACTCCGGAAGCATGCCCTCGTAGTCCGCCAGGCTGCGCTCGACGCTGGCCAGCAGCATCTTGCCGCTCTCGAGCGCGTAGCGCGGGCGGGCTTTTTCCAGATTTTCGTGCAGCTGGCGGCGCCCCTTGCCGACCTGCTCGCCGAAACGGCGCGCCTGCCCGGGCGTCGTGGCCACCAGCACCCCGCGCGCGGCGCGCCCGATAGAGATCAGGTTCATGTTCGCTTCCTTGGCGTGGGACAGGCCGGGCAGTTCCTGGTCGTATGCGCGCCCGGCATGCTCGTTCATGATGGCCAAGTTGATGATGCCGACCACGGCCACGGCGGCGCCGAGGATGGCGACGGCCAGGAAAGCGCTCAGCAGACGCGTGCCTGCCTTCAGATTATCGCGCATGCGGGTCTCCGTCAAACGTGTGAACGAGGCAGGGCGATCCCGGCTGCGGTGGCGCGGGCGTGCCGCTGGAGGCGGCCCTGGATCAGGCCGCTGTGATAGCTACGCTACGCCACGCGATTGTGATTGTTAATCGCTATTCGTCAGCGACTGCGGTTTTCGGCACGCTTTGGCGGCGGACGTCGTTGCCCGGCAACGGCAGCGGCCCGGGCGCACGCGCTCATTCGGCCATGCCGAGCGCGCGTTCGATCAAGGGCAGGACCAGTTTCCAGGCGGGCGAGCTGGCCGCGATTTCATCGTAGTGGCTGGCGCCCGGCAAGATCAGCACCTCGGCGCGGTCGCCGGCGGCACGCGCCCGCGCCGCATAGTCGTGCGCCGCGCGCGGCGGCGAGATGGTGTCGAGTTCGCCCGTGACCAGCATCGTGCGGCTGCAGTTGGGTATCAGCTCGGCGGCGTTGGTGTCGGCAAAGATGTCGGGCCGGCTGGCGCTGGGGGTGCCCGCCAGTTGCGCCAGGTCGCGTCCGCAGCTGGTCTTGATCAGGGCCTGTTCGTGGCGCAGGTCGGCCAGGCCGCCCAGGCTGATCACCTCGCGCACCGGCAAGGGGCTGGGGTGGAACAGGGGACTGGTCGGCGCAATCCGGCTGCGCCCCGCGATCCACTGCACCAGCTGGCCGCCGGCCGAATGGCCGACCGCGACGATGCGGCCGGTATCGAGCTGGTGGGCGGGCGCTTCGGCGGCCAGCTTGTCGAGCGCGGCGTTCATGTCGAGGTAGGTGCCGGGATAGCCGCCGCCTTCCTCGTCGACGCGGCGGTATTCCACGTTCCACACGGCGATGCCGCGCGCGGCCAGCGCGCCGGCCACATTGTGCATCTGGCTGATGCCGCCGTACTCCACCGTCCAGCAGCCGCCGTGCACCAGCACCACCACCGGAAACGGCCCGGGGCCGGCCGGACGGAACAATTCGGCGAACTGCGAGGGCGCGCCGCCATAGGCGATTGTCGCGGTCGGCGGCGGGCCGGAGAGGGCCAGGTAATCGGCCAGGGTCATCGGCGCGGCCAGGGCGGCGCCGGACGCGAGCAGGGCCGGTACCAGCAGGGCCGGGGCCATCACAGGCAGGACAGTCTTCATCGTGGTCGGGTGGGAGCGGAGGGAACTGCCACTATACCGGGTCCGGTGCGTGCCGGGGCGGGGACGGGGCGCACGATTTGCACGCCTGCGGCAAGCCGGCGGCCTTCCATGCTAGGCTGCGAACAACCATAAGGAATGATATGCAAATCACAACGGACGAATACAAAGGATTTACCATCGCGGTCACGCCGATCAAGGATTGCGGCGACCAGTGGGACTTCGAATACCGCATCACCAAGACCGGGGAGGGCGGACAGGATACCGATCCCGCGCCAGCGCTCACGCGCAGCCAGACGGCGGGCGGCCACGCCACCGCGCAGGTGGCTTGCGTGGCCGGCGTGGAAGTGGCGCGCATCGAGATCGACAACCTGCTGGCCTTGTCGCGCGAGCGTGAACCCGAGCGCTGAGCTGGCGCGCCGCCGGCCGGGGCCCGATTCAGTCCAGCAGATCGCGCTGGGCTGCCAGGTGCGGCCCATCGTTGCCGGCGCGGCCCACGTCCTTGGCGACCGGATGCCATTCGAAAGCGTCGGGGCCGAGCGCGACCGAGCGTGCCAGCTGTTCGGCTTGCTGGGCGGACAGGTCCGGGTCCAGCCACAGGGCCGCATCCGCGGCGCTGAAGACGACCGGACGGCGGTCGTGCACATCGACCATGCCGCCCTCGGCATCGGCGGTGACGATCACGAAGCCCGACTCGGCGGCCTGTTCGCGCGCGCTGCCGCAGGCGCCGATGGCGGCGATGAACAGCGGTTCGCGCGTCTTGAGGTGGATGTGCCAGGGCTGCTTCCTGCCCTTCTCGCCAGTCCATTCGTACCAGCCGTCGGCCGGGACGATGGCGCGGCCGGCCTTGAGCAGGGGCGTCCAGTAACGGTTGCCGAGTTTTTCGAGGCGCGCATTGATGGAGACGGGCAGCTTGTCCGCAGCCCAGGAGGCGCGGTAGCCCCAGAAGGCATCCTCGATGTGCAGCTGGCCGCCGGCGATGCGCATCAGCGGGCGCCAGGTGCCAGGTGGCGCGTTGTAGCTGGGCGCGGTCTGGCTGGCCACGCGCGGGGCGGCGCCGCGCCAATGCAGCGCCGCGATGTATTCAATGGCGGTATGGTTTTGATCGAGACGTCCGCACATGCGCTAGGCCTTTTTGCCGGGGTGGTGGTGGTTCCGGACGTGGCGCCCGGAAGGATCAACGATACCGGAAAGGCAGGCTTGCGGCGCGCGCAGGACGTGCGCCGCAGCGGACATCGCGATGTTGATATTTGCATTCACACTTGAGGAAAGGCATTCCATGACCAGCAACGAGAACCCGTTTACACCGCCGCAGCGCGCCCACTCGACGCCCGATCCGGACGGCGTGCCGCCCACCGATCCGACACCGGCGCCGGTACCGGACGACGTGCCGCCGCCGGTCAACGCGCCGGTCGAAGAGCCGGCCATGCCGGTGCCGCCGATCAAGGCCTAAGGGAGACGTCCCGGCCTGCCCGGCGCGGACGCTTATTGGCCCTTGGGCGGGACCGGATCGAGCTGGTCGAGCTGTTCGCTCGGCTCATCGCGTTCGAGCGAAGCGTCATGCTCGCGCTTGTCGCGATTCTCGCCGCCATCGAACTGGTCGGCGGCGGCCGCGCTGCCATTGTCGCTGTCGGCATCGTTCAGGTCCGATGGCGGCAGGGGCGGGATCTGGCGGATCATGGCCTCGGTGTCGAGCTGGGAAGGCGGTTTTTCGCCGCTGCCGATATCGGCTTCGTCGATCAGCGACTTGGCGTCGGCCGGGTCGGGGAACGGTTTGGTGGCATGCATGGGAGTCTCCAATCTGTTAGGAGGTGCCGCACTGGCGCGGCGCTCTCGCAACGATGCTAACAGTGCAAGGCATCGGCTGGCGCGCAGTAGGGCGCGGCCGCATGGTGGGTGCTGTTGCTGTTAGTCCACATTTGTTGCTATTTGTGTTCGCGATCACACCCGGAATGGCCGCCATTTTCTATAATTAATCCATCGACCGTTGTTTTGTTCCAGGAGAACATGATGGGCAATTCCTTACACAACAAGATCTACCTTGGGCGCTCCTCGGTACTGCGCTCGCGTCCGCTGCAAGTGCTGCTGCTGGTCAGCGCCTTGATCAGTATTGGCGTTGTCTGGTTCCTGTTCCGCACAGTAAAGTAACAGTGGGCAGCGAATGCAGGTTGCCGCGGGCAGCCTGCGCGGTTACCATGGGGGCCGAAAATTGGCCACATGGAAATCAGCAATGAAGAACGAGAAATTGACCACAGACGAATACGACGCGCTCGGGCACATCCTGGGTGGGGCGAAGCATGACCGCTTCAACGCCTGCGTCGGGCGCAACGCCAAGCGTCTGGCGGGCCTGAAAATGATCCAGTACAGCAAGGACGGCAAGCTTGCGCTGACGGACAAGGGGCAGCAAGTCTTGTTCCTGCGCCGCTGCATCGCCGGCCTGCGTGCGCTGCTGGCCGACCCGGCGGCGGTAGTTGACGCCGACGTGCTGGTGTTCCTCGGCAAAAAATCCCACATCGCCCCGCTCGAAGCGGGCGGCCACGGCGTCACCGACAAAGGCCGCGAATCGCTGGCCGACATCGACGCCCAAAACATCTAAGCCCACCACCGGGGTCTGACCTCTGATTAGCAATATTTCACATTCTGGCACAATCGGGGGGCAGACCTCGGTTGTGCAACTTTTCTGCTCCCAAGTGCCTTGTCCACGGATCATCGCACCACAAGCACAGTAATCTTCCGCAGTGGGTTGCCTCTGGGCATCGATGCATGCACCTGTGCGCAAGGGTGTTTCCTAACCGAGGTCTGACCCCGGGTAGGAAATAGTTGTTTGATGTGCAGCGAAATTGGGCGGGGATTTAACAATATTTCGAGTCAGAGGTCAGACCCCGGTTGTGGGAGTCCCGGTTGTGGGAGTCGTGAGCCGGGGGGCGGGCGCTACGGTTCGTCGCGGCGCGTGCCTTTGTAGATCAGCGTGCGGATCGCCACTTCGGGCGGCACCTTCATCGCCGCCAGGTATTCGGCCGCCTGCTGCACACCCAGCGTGGGGATCGCGGCAATCGCCTGGTTGACCACGTCGCGCGTGCGGAAATCGGTGCGCGGACTGGTCGCTTCGCTGCCGTGCGCATCGGCCCGCTGGCGCTGGAATTCTTCACTCATGTGGGTCGCTTGGCTCGAAAATGGCTCTCAGTCAAAGATGATAGTCTATTTTTGAACAAAGATGTCGATCTGACCACGCGCACTGCCGCATCCTTACACTTCGGCCGCCGCATCCTGCACAGCCGACACCGCTACCGTCGCCGGCGCCAGGCTGGCGCGCTCGCGCAGCAGTGCCTCAAAGGCCGGCGCGGCCAGCGGACGGCTGAAGAAGTAGCCCTGCATTTCGTCGCAGCCATGGCGCCGCAGGTAGTCGAGCTGCTCGGTCGTCTCCACCCCTTCGGCAATCACCGACAGCTTCAGGTTGTGCGCCAGCGCGATGATCGAGGCCACGATCGCGGCATCGTTGGCGTCGCGCGTGATGTCGGACACGAACGAGCGGTCAATCTTGAGCACGTCGATCGGAAAACGCGACAGATACGACAGGCTCGAATACCCGGTGCCAAAGTCGTCGATCGACAGGTTCACGCCGAGCGACTTCATGCTGTGCAGCAGTTCGACCGCGAGCGTGACGTCGCTCATGAACAGGCTTTCGGTCAGTTCGATCTCCAGCAGCGCCGGCGCCAGCCCGGTCTGGGCCAGCACGTCGCGGATCTCGGCCAGCAGGTCGGGGGCGCCGAACTGGCGCGCCGACAGGTTCACGGCTACCCGCAGCATGCCCAGCCCGGCATCCTGCCAGGCTTTGTTCTGGGCGCAGGCGGTGCGCATCACCCAGGCGCCGATCGGCACGATCAGCCCGGTTTCCTCGGCCACCGAGATGAAGCGGTTGGGCGCCACCACGCCCAGTTCGGGATGCTGCCAGCGGATCAGCGCTTCCATGCCGACAATCTGGCCGCTGGCCAGGTTGACCTGGGGCTGGTAGTGCAGCACGAATTCCTTGCGTTCCAGCGCGCTGCGCAGCGCGCTTTCGATGCGTACCCGTTCTTGCGCTTCGTCGTTCATGGCCGGGGTGTAGAACTGGAAGTTGTTGCGGCCCAGTTTCTTGGCGCGGTACATGGCGATGTCGGCGTGTTCGATCAGGCTGTCGGCCGGGGTGCCGTCGGTGGGGAACACGGCCACGCCGATGCTGCAGGTGACGAAAAATTCCTTGGTCCCGAGCGGCACCGGCTGCGCCACCGCGTCCATCAGGCGCCGCACCACGTCGGCCTGCAGGCGTTCCTCGGCGTGTTCGGTGAGGATGGCGACGAATTCGTCGCCCGACAGGCGCGCCACGGTGTCGGTGTCGCGCAGGGCCGCGCGCAGGCGCGCCGCGATCGTCATCAGCAGCACGTCGCCGGCCTTGTGGCCCATGCTGTCGTTGACGAATTTGAAGCGGTCCAGGTCGATCAGCAAGACCCACACCGGCCGCTCGCAGCGCTGCGAATACGCCACCGCCTGGCCCAGGCGGTCCTGCAGCAGGCTGCGGTTGGGCAGGCCGGTGAGCACGTCGTGCTGGGCGATGTGCTGGATGCGCTGCTCGGTCAGCTTGCGGGCGGTGATGTCGGTGCCGGTGCCGCGGTAGCCGCGAAATACGCCGCCGGCGTCGAACACCGGTTCGCCGTTGATGCTGAACCAGCGCGTCTCGCCGTTTTCGTCGACGGTTTCGTATGCGAGGTCGGTGAACGCTTCGCGCGCCAGCAGTTGCGCCATGTGGGACTTGCCCCAGTCGCTCTCTTGCATGCCGGGCACGGTTTCCCAGCGCGTGCGGCCGATCAGGGGCCCGGCCGCGAACCCGCCTTTTTCGCCGAGCCCGCCGGTGATGTCGATAAAGCGCAGGTCGGCGTCCTGTTCCCAGTACCAGTCGGAGGACATGGTGACCAGCTGGCGGAAGCGCTGTTCGCTTTCCTGCAGCGCCGCTTCGGTGCGGCGCCGCGCCAGCACGTCGTCGATCAGGCGCTGGTTGGACAGTTTCAGGTCGGCGGTGCGTTCGTCGACCAGCAGCTGGACGCGGCGCGAGCGCTGCACCAGGGTGTGCACGAAGGCGGCCATCAGCAAGGTGAATAGCAGCCCGCCGGCCAGGGTGAATGCCCCGCCGGGATGGTTGTGCAAGACCGGGCGCGGGGCGGCGCTGACCACCACGGTCCAGGGCTGGCCGGCGACCTCGAGCGCGGCGCTGTGGCGTTCGCGGTGGCGCGCGGTGGCCCAGCGGCGCAGCGGGCCGAGGGCGGCGTGCTCGCGCATGGCCGCGTCCAGCCCGACGCTGGCGTACACCAGGTGGGCCGGGTCGGTGCCGGCAGTGGCGTACACCGCCAGGTGCACGCCCTGGTCGGCGTGCAGGTCGGCGCCGCGCAGGATCTTGTCGACCAGGTCGCGCGCGCGGATGATGGCGGCGGTGTCGCCGATCAGGGCGGCGCGCCGTTGGTCGGCGCTGCCGAGCGCGGCGCCGGGCCGGTACACCGGCATGATGACTTCGAAGCCGCCTTGCGGGCGCTTGTCCTGCGCCAGGCTGAGCAGGCCGGTGGCGGCGGCGCGCCCGCTGGCGGTGGCCTGGTCGAGCGCGTTCATGACTTGCGCATTCGGGCTGACGGACAGGCCGAAGGCCGCTTCGTTGCCTTGCATCGGTTCCAGGTAGTCGACCACGCTGTAGCGCGCGCGCGGCGGCGCCAGGTGGCGTCCCTGCGGCCCCATTTCGGTGATGCGGGTGCCCGGCACCACCTGCCCCAGCTCGGCCTCGGCCGCTTCGCGTTCGGCGCCGCTGACCAGCCGGTGGAAGTTGAAGGCCTGGATGAAGGGGTAGCGCTGCAGCAGCGGTTGGGTGAAGTCGTGGAATTGGCGGCGCGTGACCGGGTGCACCGTGGCAAACAGCTGGTTGGTGACGGTGACTACTTCGACCGCTTCGTCGAGCCCCTGGCGGATGGCGGCCACGCGCACCGTGGCGCGCTGCTGGAAGGCGAGTGCGTGCTTGTCGTCTTCGAGCCGGGCCACGGCCAGCGCCAGCAGCGCGGTGGCAGCCAGGCCAGCGCCGAGGGTGAGCGCTGCCGCGACGGAGAGCGAGAACGGCAAGCGACGACGCAACATTTCCTGTTTCCTAATAGAAGACGGCGGCGCCCGCGCGCCGCTCCGAATGCGGCTTTAGTTTGTCACAAAATGATGAAAATCGGTAACGCGATTGATCGGTAGCAACAAAAAAGCGACGTGGCGCGCCGGGGCGGCATTCATTTGGAGGGCTTGAACGGGTGTTGCAGCCATGCCACGACGGCGCGCACCAGCAGGCGGTTGAGCAGGCTGCTGCCCAGGCCCTGGCGCCGCGCCACCCAGCGCTGCAGGCGCAGGGCGCGCGGCAGCGGCTGGGCGGGATCGAGCCGGGCCGGGGCCTTGACGGCGAACAGGATGCGGTTGTTGCCGGCGCTGCGCTCGAACCAGCAGACGCGCTCGTTGAACATCAGGCGCAGGCGCGCCAGCATGCCGGCGTAGCGCGGGTCGTAGCTGAAGATATTGGCCACCAGCACGCCGCCATCGCGCAGGGCGGCGCGGCAGTCGCCGTAGAAGCGCGCCGTGCCCAGCGCCGGCGGCAGGCCGGCGCTGTCGAAGCCATCGATCAGCAGCACGTCGGCGCAGGCCGGCGCGGCGGCCAGCCAGTCGACCGCGTCGGCATGGACCACGCTGAAGCGCGCGTCGTCGGGCGGCACGCAGAATTGTTCGCGCAGGGCGATCACGTCGGCGCGCAGCTCGATCACGGTGATGCGCGCCTGCGGAAAGTGGCGGTAGCAGAATTTGGCCAGCGAGCCGCCGCCCAGTCCGACCATGACGATGGCGCGCGGGCGCGGCACGAACAGGGCGAAGCACATGATGGCGCGGCAGTAGGCCAGCACCAGCGCTTCCGGACGCGAGAGGCGCATTTCGGACTGCACGTCGCCGGGCAGGAATTCGAGGGTGCGGCGGTCGCCGCGGGTCTGCACCAGGGGTACGCCGTGTGCCGGGGCGGAGGCGGGCGGCGGCGGCAGGGGTTGGTCGGTCAATGGCGGCATGGCGGTCCGGGGCAGGCTGGGCTGGCGCCAGTATAGCGGAGCGCGGCGCCGGCGCGCGCTCCCACGCGCCCCTGTTGCGCCCCATCGGTTTCTGATAAGCTGATCCTGCCCCGGCTGTGTGTGGCCGGCTTCAAGCGGCCAGCCTGCGGCACGGCCAACCCGGAGAGACTATGTTTTTAGACCACCCCACCATCACCGCGACCAACAGCTTCACCGAGCCGGACCGCATCGAGCGGCTGACCCGGGTGTACGGCTATGTGGTGGCGCTGGCCGATCTTGCCGGTGTCGAGGGCTTCATCGAGAAGTTCACCCAGATCCACGACCACAAGGGCACCCTGATCGTGTTCTGGAACGACTTGCCCAATGAGATAGAAAAGCAATTCTTCGCGCAAGCCTGGGCCAGCAAGATCGGTGACGGCAGCAGCAACGTCGAGCACGAAATCTGACGCCCCAGGCGCGGCGATGGACATCAGCACGATGTTGTTTGCGCTCGCTCTGGGCAACCTGAGCCTGGCGGCGGCGCTGTTTTTCTACGAATACGAACGCGGCAAGTCGCTCAGCTGGTCGACCTGGGCCATCGCCAAGCAGTGCCAGGCTGTGGCCTGGCTGCTGTTGTATTTCAACGGCAGCGGCGTGGTGCCCGATGCGGTGTCGGTCCCGGCCGGCTACGCGGTGCTGTTCGCCGGGGTCGGCCTGGAAGCGGGCGCGCTGTGGGAAGCGGCCGGGCGCCTGGCCTGGCGCCGCGTCGCCTATCCCGTCATCGCCGTCTCGGTGGCGCTGTTCCTGGTGTGCTATGTGATCGACGAAGCCGGCATGCGGGTGGTGGCCGGGGCGCTGATCCTGGGCGCTCTGCACCTGGCCAGCGCGGCGGCCCTGGCGCGCGGCTGGCGCGGCGGCAGCATGCTGCACCGCTTCCTGGTGCTCGCCATCGCTTTCCTGGCGCTGCTGGTGGCGGCGCGCGGCATCCTGGTGCTGACCATGCCGGGCGGCTGGGGCTGGCTGAGCAAGGGCTTGCTGCAGGTGCTGACCTCGGGCGCGCTGTACTTGCTGATGCTGTTCAACGGTTACGGCTTCCTGCTGCTGGCGCGCGAGCAGCAGCGGCTCGAACTGGAGCGCCTGGCGCTGGTCGATCCGCTCACCGACCTGCCCAACCGGCGCAGCTTTTTCGCCGCCCTGGCGCCGTGGATGGCGCTGGCGCGCCGGCCCGGCCAGCCGAGCGCGCTGGTGATGCTCGACTTCGACCAGTTCAAGCGGGTCAATGACAGTTATGGCCATCCGGCCGGCGACACGGTGCTGCGCAGCGTGGCCGAGGTGTGCAAGCGCCAGTTGCGCGACAGTGACCAGATGGGCCGCCTGGTGGGGGTGGAATTCGCCCTGCTGCTGCCGCGCACCGGCCTGGACGAGGCGCTGATGGTGGCCGAGCGCATCCGCGCGGCGGTCGAGGCCAGTCCGGTCAAGACCGAACGGGCGATGATTTCGATGACCGCCAGTTTCGGCGTGACCGTGATCCGCCCGGACGACAGCACGGTGAGCCTGTTCAAGCGCGCCGACGAAGCCCTGCGCGCGGCCAAGCAGGGCGGGCGCAACAAGGTGGCGGCCGCGCCCACCGGGAATGCTCCCGGCGTGGACTCGCCCGGCGTGGACTCGCCCCGCGTGGATGCGCCCGGCGTGGATTCGCCCCGCGTGGATGCGCCCCGCGTGGACTCGCCCGGCGTGGATTCGCCCCGCGTGGATGCGCCCGGCGTGGATGCGCCCCGCGTGGACTCGCCCCGCGTGGACTCGCCGCCCGTGTAGCGCGCGGCAACACAAGGACGGCGGCCCGCTCCGCCGTCATGAGCGCGTCATAAAACTCCGTTACCGTGACTGGTTTTGCAGCGGGTGAGCCTGGATGACAACAATACAGAAAGAGGCTTCGATGTACGCTGCCGTAGATTTGGGTTCCAACAGTTTTCGCCTGCATATCGGCAAGCACGATGGCGATGCGATCCGCGTGTTAAAGAGCGTGCGCGAGCCGATCCGCCTGGCCGCCGGGCTCGACGCCAGGGGCAATCTGACCGAGGCGGCCATGCAGTCGGCCCTGGCCTGCCTGCGCAATTTCCAGGCGGTGCTGGCCGGCTACCGGCTCGACGCGGTGCGCGTGGTGGCCACCTCCACCCTGCGCGTGGCGCGCAACGGCGCGGCATTCCTGCCGGCCGCCGAGCAAGCCATCGGCTATCCGATCGAGATCATCTCGGGCGAGGAAGAGGGGCGCCTGATCTACATGGGCGTGGCCAGCACCCTGCCTGACGGCGCCGAGCGGCGCCTGGTGATCGACATCGGCGGCGGTTCCACCGAAATCATTCTCGGGCACGGCCCGGACATCGAGCGGGTCGAGTCGTTCAGCATCGGCACGGTCAAGCAAAGCCTGTCGTTTTTCGTCGGCGGGCGGATCGACGCGGTGTCGTTCGAGGCCGCCATCCTGTCGGCGCGCAGCCACTTCGAGGATGCCGCGCCACCCTATCATCCGCAGTTCTGGAAGCAGGCCTACGGCTCCTCGGGCACGATCCGGGCGCTTGCCGACATCATCGCCAAGAACAATCTGGGCGACGGCAAACTGTCCGCCGCCGGACTCGATGCGCTCAAGCTGCGCTTCATCGACTTCGGCCAGGTGGCGCGCATCGACATGCCGGGCCTGCGCCCGGACCGCGCCGGCACCATCATCGGCGGCCTGGCGATCCTGATCGCGCTGGTGCGCGAACTCGATATCGAGGTCATGCAGTCGATCGAGGCGGGCCTGCGCATGGGCGTCATGTGGGACCTGTACCTGCGCTCGATGCAGCGCGACCGGCGCGAGGAATCGGTGGTGGCGCTGGCGCGCAAATTCCATGTCGACGATGAACGCGCAGGACGCGTCGCGGCGCTGGCGGGCGCCCTGTACACCCAGCTCAAGCCGGCCGGCGACGGCTGCGCCAAGCTGCTGCGCTGGAGCGCGCTGCTGCACGAAATGGGGATGGTGGTGTCGCAGACCGGCTACCACAAGCATGCGGCCTACATGATCGAGAACGCCGACCTGCCCGGGTTCACCACGCGCGAGCAGCGCGTGATGGGCAAATTGATCCTGGCGCAGAAGGGCAACCTGCGCAAGGTGGCCGATGCGCTCACCGACCTTGACTTCGCCAAGGCGGTGCTGGCGCTGCGCGTGGCGATCCTGCTGATGCATGCGCGCATCGACGCCGACGCCGGTGAACTCAAGCTGCGCATGAAGAACCGCATCGACCTCGAGATCCGGCGCGAGTGGGTGGGCAGCCACCCGACCGTGTCGTACTGGATCGAAAAAGAGCAGGAATGGTGGGACGAGGTGGGCACCGATTTCAGCGTGCGCAGCGTGGCTTAGCGGGCACGGCGGGGCGCCCGGCGCTTGATTTTTGTATCAAACGACCATCAGTGGTGGCATAATTGCCAACGCCTGAACGGAGAACGGCGTTTGTACGACAAAAACAAGAGGTGACCTTGACCCAGGCCCCGGACGGATACACCGTGATCGATACCCTGCGCGCGGACCAGCAGCTGGTCCTGTTGCGCGCGATGCGCGACGCCGACCGCTTGCCGGTGCTGCTGCTGGCGGCGCGCGGCGCGGCCCCCCATTCCAGCGCTTTCCTTGAGCACGAATACGCCCTGCGCGAGCTGCTCGACGGCGCCTGGGCCGCCACCCCGCTGGCGCTGCTGCCCGGCGCCGGCGGCGCCACCCTGGTGCTGGCCGACAGCGGCGGCGCGCCGCTCGACCTGTCCGCCAGTCCCCTCGACCTGCCCGATTTCCTGGCGCAGGCGGCCGCGATCACGCTGGCAGTGTCGTATGCGCACCACAGTCGCCTGGTCCACCGCGACCTCGCCGCCCGGCATATCCTGTTCGATCCGGCCACCGGCGGCGTGCGCCTGACCGGCTTCGGCATGGCCACGCCGCTGAACGGTCCGGACGACCCGCAGGCCGACCTGGTGCGCCTTGGCCTGGTCCTGTATCACCTGCTGTGCGGTGCCGAGGCGGGCGCGCCCGAGCCGCTGGCGCCGCACCGGCGCCGTCCGGGCGTGGACCGCATCTGTTCTTCCATCGTCGCGCGGCTGCTGGCCGCCGACCCGGGGCAGCGCTACCAGAGCGCGGCCGGACTGTACGCCGACCTGCAGCACTGCCGCTCGATGCTCGAAGCGCAGGGCCGGGTCGAACCGTTCGTACTGGGCTGCCACGACGGCGCCCTGCGCGTGCGCATTCCGGGCTCGCTGGTCGGGCGCGCGCCGCAACTGGCGCTGCTGGACGATGCCCTGCGCCATGCGGCCGCCGGCGGCGCGCCGCAACTGGTGCTGGTGTCGGGGCGTGCCGGCACCGGCAAGTCGGCCCTGATGGCGGCGCTGCGCCGCTCCGACACGGCGCTGGGCGCGACCATCATCGCCGGCAAATTCGACCAGCGCCAGCGCGACATCCCGTACGCCACGCTGGCCCAGGCTTTCCAGGGGCTGGTGCGCGAGCGCCTGCGCGAGGAGCCGGCCGCGCTGGCCGCCTGGCGCGCCGACCTGCGGGAGGCGCTCGGTCCCAACGCGCGCCTGATGCTCGACCTCATTCCCGAGCTGGCGCTGGTGATCGGCGAGCACGCCAGCCCGGCGCCGCTGGCGCCGCCGGAAGCGCAGAGCCGCTTCGATGGCGTGTTCCGGCGCTTCCTGCAAGCTTGCCGCCGTCCCGGCACGGCGCTGCTGGTGTGCCTCGACGACGTCCAGTGGATCGATCCGGCCAGCCTGAAACTGCTGTCGCACCTGCTGACCCACCGTGGCATGGACCACATGCTGGCGATCTGCGCCTGGCGCACGCGCGAGGAGAGCGGCGCGCATCCGATGGCGCTGCCGCGCGACGCCATGCTGGCCAGCGGCGCCCAGGTGCGCGAGGTGGTACTCGAAGCGCTCGACCGCGCCGAGGCCTGCGAACTGGTGGCCGCGGCGCTCGATTGCGCCAGCGCCGAAGCGGCCCCGCTGGCGGCGCTGGTGTTCCCCAAGACGGCCGGCAATCCGTTTTTCACCTTGCAGTTCCTGACCCGGCTGGGCGAAAACCGCCTGCTGCGCTTCAACGACGACGCCGCGTGCTGGGAGTGGGATGCGCAGGCGATCCAGGCCAGGGAGTTTTCCGACAACGTGGTCGAGCTGATGGTGAAGCGCCTGGGCCAGCTGCCCGGCTGCACCCTGGACCTGGTCAAGCTGCTCGCTTGCCTGGGGCCCGATTGCGGGCTCGATACGATCGCGCTGGTGTCGGGCATGTCGCTGCTGGAAACCGACGAATACCTGTGGCCGGCCGCGCGCCTCGGGCTGATCGTGCGCGAGCCGGGCAACTACCGCTTCGCCCACGACCGCGTGCAGGAGGGCGCGTATTCGATGATCGCAGGGGCCTCGCTGCCCGAGCGCCACCTGCATATCGGGCGCCTGCTGCTGGAAAACGTGGCGCCCGGAGCGCTCGACAAGCATGTGTTCGACATCGTGCACCACCTGAACCGCGCGCGCGCGGCCATGCGCGACACGGCCGAACTGCGCGAGCTGGCGCGCCTGAACGCGCTGGCCGGCACGCGCGCGCGCAACGCGATCGCCTACGATTCGGCGCGCAATTATTTTTCGCTGGCGGCCGCGCTGACGCCGGCACGGGCCTGGAAAGATGACCTCGACGCCACCTACGCCATGTACGCGGCGCTGGCCGAATGCGAATACCTGTGTGGCCACCTGGAGCGCGCCGGGCGCCTGTTCGAGCTGCTGGTTGAGCAGTCCCGTTCGCGCATCGACCTGGCGCGCGTGGCGCTGCTGCGGGTGGCCGTGTACCAGTTGCGCGAACGCTTCGACCAGGCGGTGGCGGTGGCGCTCGACGCGCTGGCCCTGTTCGGCGTGACCTTTCCGGCCACGCGCGCGGAAATCGACTGGGCCTTGCGCGAAGAACGCAGCGCCATCGACGCGCGCATGGCCGGGCGCAGCATCGACAGCCTGCGCGCCCTGCCGGCGAGCACCGACCCGGAAGTGGCGATCGTGGCCGAACTGCTGTCCGATATCGGTTCGCCCGTGTTCGCGGTGCGTCCGGAACTGTATTTCCTGCTGGCCGCCAAGGCGCTCAATTACACGCTCACGCACGGACGCACCGAGTCGAGCTGCATGATCTATTCGCGCTACGCGATCCTGCAGGTGTCGCTGGGCGCGATCGAGGATGCGTTTGCGTTTTCGGCGCTGGCTATCGAACAGGTGCAGTTCAATGCACCGCCGTCCAAGCGCATCGGGCGCCTGCGCTTCGTGCATGCGGCCTACATTCACCCGTGGCGCGACCCGATCGCCGCCAGCGTGGCGTCGCTGGAGCTGGCCTTTGCCAGCTGCGAACGGGCCGGCGACCTGCCGCACGCCGGTTATTCGGCCCACGTCGCCACCTGGAATGCGTTCGAGGCGGGACTGCCGCTGGCGAACGTGCGCCAGATGGCGGAGCACTACCAGGGCTTCGCGCGGCGCCACGGCAACCACGCGCTGGTGCGCCTGCTGCGCGGCTACGAACAATTGGCGCTGACCCTGATGGGCGAGGATGGCCACGGCGACGATGGCGCGGCCGGCGCCATCGCCGGTTTCGGCCAGGGCAGTTTTGGCGCGGCGCGCGCACGCTATCTGCTGATGCAGCAGGTGCTGGCGTTCACCTTCGGGCGCTACGACGAGGCGCTGGCCGCTTCCGAAGCGGCGGCCAACAACCTGCATTTTTTCCTGGCCTCGCTCAACGAGACCACGCACCATTTTTACCATGCGCTGGCGATGACGGCGGTGTACCGCACGGCGTCGCCGGCGCGGCGCCGGCGCCTGCTCGAAGCGGTGTGCGACAAGCACGCGCTGCTGGGAAGCTGGGCCGCGTCGT
The DNA here is from genome assembly GCF_030348125.1 of Massilia sp. DJPM01. Classification (NCBI taxonomy): domain Bacteria; kingdom Pseudomonadati; phylum Pseudomonadota; class Betaproteobacteria; order Burkholderiales; family Oxalobacteraceae; genus Massilia; species Massilia sp. DJPM01. The sequence goes on along the minus strand of NZ_JAQOZV010000032.1, from coordinate 13,447 downwards.
GCCCCGTCAATTTCGCCAACCGCTATTTGCTGGTCGGCGCCGAACTGGCGCGCATCGATGGCAATCCGGACGGCGCCATGCGCGGCTACGAGGATGCCATCGCGGCCGCCATGGAGGGCGGCTTCGTGCAGAACGCGGCGCTGGCCTGCGAGCTGGCGGCGGCCTGCTGCCGCGAACGCGGGGCCGCCGCCCTGGCCATCGACTACGGCCGGCGCGCGCTGCACGCCTGGGATGCCTGGGGCGCCCAGGCCAAGGTGCGCGACCTGCTGCGGCGCTTTCCGGAACTGGCGGTGGACGCCTGAGTTGGCGAAACGCCATGCGGGCGCGCGGCGAATCTGACGTCAACGCGCAAATATTTCTGTATGGAATGTGATCCACCTCAATATCCGGGGCTTGGCGCGCCTGCTGGTGCCATATTCGGTGCCAAGTTGCCGTAAGGTTGTGCGAACTCAAGAAAAGTGCTGCGCGTCGGCAATTGAGTAAATCGTATATACTGTTTAAATCGATATCAAGACGGAGTTACTCAATGGCCAAGACTGCAAGCGAAAAAACCAACGGACACACGATCGCGGAACTGAAAACAGCCGCATCGGCAACGCGCGCCGCCAAGGCGGGGCCGAAAAAGACAACTGGCGCCGCCGCGAAGAAGGCGGTACCGGCCAAGGCCGCGCTCAAGCCAGCCGTGCGCAAGAGCGCGGCGGCCAGCGCGCCAAAGGAGCCGGTCAAGGCGATCGCGCCGGTGCGCGCCAAGGCGGCACCGAAGGCGGTAGCGAAGGCGGCACCGAAGGCGGTAGCGAAAGCCGCACCAGCGGCGGCACCGAAGATCGCAATGAAGGCGCCAGCGGCGGCGCCGGCAAAAGCGCTGGCCAAGCCGGTGGCGAAAAGCGGCAGCGGCAAAGCGGCCAAGCCGGCACCCAAGCTGGCCGCGCCCGCCACGCCGGACAGCGATGCCGACAGCGGCACGCGCGACAAGGCGCGCAAGGCCAAGCTGGTGCGCGACAGCTTCACCATGCCGGAGCAGGAATACGCGGTGCTCGGCCAGGTCAAGAAAGCCTGCCTGAAAGCCGGCTTCGAGATCAAGAAAAGCGAATTGCTGCGCATCGGCGTGGCCCTGATCAGCGACCTCGATATCGCCACCCTGCAAAAGGTGTTGTCCAGCCTTCCGCAGCTGAAAACCGGCCGCCCGAAAAGCGAATAAGCCGTTCTCCGCGTGTCATCCGCATGACACGCGGCTGTCACTGGCCTGACAAATTACGCAGTTAGGCTGTGCTTCGTCGCCACTGAAAGGACGAAGCATGCAAAACCTCCATCCCTGCCTGGATACGAAACCGGCCGCGCCGCGGCTGGTCCTGAGCCTGGCGTCGACGCCGGCCGACGTGCGCGACGTGCAGCGCCTGCGCTACAAGGTGTTCATCGAAACGATGGGCTTGTCCGCGCTGGCCAATGCCGAGCGGCTCGACCGCGACGAATTCGACGAGCACTGCGAGCACCTGATCGTGCGCGACGCCTCCACCCTCAAGGTGGTGGGCACCTACCGCGTACTGAGTCCATCGCGGGCGCGCCGGACCGGCCGCCTGTACGCCGACAAGGAATTCGACCTGGGCCGCCTGAATCACCTGCGCCAGCGCATCATCGAAGCCGGGCGCGCCTGCATCCATCCCAAATACCGCGGCGGCAGCGTGATCATGCTGCTGTGGGCCGGCCTGGCCGAGTGCATGCGGCGCGAGCGCTGCGATTTCCTGGCCGGCTGCGCCAGCATGAGCGTGGCCGACGGCGGCCATCACGCGGCCGCCGTGTACCGCGCGCTGATCGGCAAGCACGCCGCGCCGGCCGAATACCGGGTCACGCCGCACCTGCCGTTTCCGGTGGGCGCGCTGCAAGCGGCCGCCAAGGTGCAGGTGCCGGCGCTGGTCAAGGGCTATGTGCGCTCGGGCGCGTGGCTGTGCGGCGAGCCGGCCTGGGATCCTGATTTCGAGAGTGCGGATTTGTTCCTGCTGCTGCCGCTGGCGAACCTGGACAGCCGCTACGCGAAGCACTACGGGATGGAGTAGCTGGCGTCCGCACGGGGGTTCGGTGAGGATGCAGCTGGACTGCGGAAAGTGAAGCCTTGCCCGGTATCGACATCTGCGCCATGCGGCACGCAGCGGTACAACGGGCGCCGGACATGCGCTGCCGGCGCCAGGCAGTTGTGCAGAACTGCCTAGTGCATTGACGCGTTGGACAAATCCTTCAAGTCGCGGATACTCATATCCGACTTTTCGTGCATGCGCAGCAGAATCGTCGCACCCACGGCCAGTTTTCGATGGCGGATCTTGCTGATGATTGGCGGCTGGACTTCCAGCACGCGGCACAACTCCGCATCGTTCTTGAGGTTCATCTTTTCGATCAAGGTGTCGAGCAGCTTGTTCGGCACAAAGCTCGATGGTTCGAGCGCTCGAGCGCGGTTCATCGCCTCGATCATTTCCAGTTTCTTTTGCCGTACGTTCATCGTACTCCTCCAAAGATTATTTTTTCATTGATGGGGGACTGATCGACTGTTGGTCAACTTCAACCCGTTTGTTACATTCTGATATATTTCATGCACGTCGGGTTTGTTCCGATGATACTACCGAAAGAATATACTCGCAGCAAAGTTGATAAATTAAACGACGGAAATGCGGCTTTTAGCGCACATCTTGCACAATTTGCAATCCTGAGCGGGTCAAAATGAGGGTTTTGTCGGCTTGCGCGGCCGCCGCGTGAGAATGTGTGACCATTATTGCACTGGCTCCACTCGCTTTTACCTCGTCCCGGAGCAAGGCCAAAATGCTGTCGGCGGTCTCCGGATCGAGGTTCCCGGTCGGTTCATCGGCCAGCACCAGGGCCGGGCGGTGCACCAGCGCGCGCGCGATCGCCACGCGCTGCATTTCGCCGCCGGACAGCTGGCGCGGAAAATCGCCGCCCCGGCCGCCGAGGCCGACCGCCGCCAGCATGGCGCCGGCGCGTTCCTGGCTCTGGCCATTCAATAGCAGGGGCAGGGCCACGTTCTGCTCCAGGGTCAGGTGCGGCAGCACGTGGAAGGCCTGGAAGATGAAACCCATGCGGGTGCGGCGCAGGCTGGTGGCGGCATTGTCGTCGAGCGCCGACATGGGCTGGCCATCGATCACGATGTCGCCGCTGTCGGGCGCATCGAGGCCGGCGATGAGGTTCAGCAGGGTCGACTTGCCGACGCCCGATTCGCCCATGATGGCGACGAATTCGCCGGCCTTGAATTGGTGCGAGAGGCGGTTGAGCACCGGACGGCCGTTGTAGTTTTTGGCGAGATCGCGCAGTTCGAGCATGAGCAATACCTGGTGATGGAGGTGGGGCTGGCCCGGGGGCTAGCGGGTAAGGGCGCGCCGCAGCGCAAAGCTGGCGGCATCGACCAGGGCGACCAGCAGCAGCATGGCGATGATGACGGTGGCCGCGTTTTGCATCTGGAAGAGCGACAGGTGGAACTTGAGCATCTGGCCGAGTCCGCCGGCGCCGACCACCCCGAGCACCGCGGCGGCGCGGATATTGTTCTCCCAGCGGTACAGGGTGTACGACAGCATCTGGGGCAGCGTTTGCGGCATGGTGGCGTACAAAAACGCCGCCGCCGGCGCGGCGCCGTTGGTGAGCAGGGTGGTTTCGGGATGCGGGTCGGCGTTTTCGAGGGCGTCGGCGAACAGGCGTCCGAGCACGCCGCTGGTGTGCGCGGCCAGCGCCAGGGTGCCGGCGAACGGCCCCAGGCCGGCCGCCACCAGCAGCAGCGAGGCCCACACCAGTTCCGGAATCGAGCGCAGCACGTTGAGCAGGCCGCGCGCGAGGGCACGCTGCACTTTGCCCAGGCGCCCGGCGCCGGCGATCGCCAGCGCCATGCCGCCGGCCACCGCCAGCAAGGTGCCGATGGCCGACATCGAGAGCGTCTCGGCGGCGGCCAGCGCGGTCTTGCGCAGGAAGGCCGGAGAGGTTTCGGGCGGGGTAAAGCCGGCCAAAAATTCGCTGGTCACCGCGACCGCATCGGGCGAGAAGAAGGCCGACCATTGCAGCGGCAGCGAGGCGAAGCTGGCGACGATGAGCGCCAAGATGGCCGCCGCCAGCAGCCAGGTGGAGAGGCGGCGCGGCGGCGCGGCCGGCAGCTCGCGCGCGCTCATCCGAGCCGCCGGCGCAGCAGCTTGGACACCGCATCGGCCAGCGCGACCAGCAGCACGAACATGATCAGCATGGTGCACACTTCGGCGCCGGCCATCATGCGGGTCGATTCATCCATGCGCTGGCCGAGCCCGCCGGCGCCGACAAAGCCGATCACCGCCGAGCCGCGGATGGCGCATTCCCAGCGGTAGACGGTGTACGAGACCAGTTCGGAGGCCGATTCGGGCAGCGCCCCATACAGGAGCGCGGCCAGGCGCGAACTGCCGTTGGCCAGCAGCGCGCCGGTGGCATGGGCGTCGGTCGATTCGAGGATTTCCGCGTACACCTTGCCCAGCATCCCGCTGTAGGTGAGCGCGATGGCCAGCACGCCGGCGGTCGGGCCCAGGCCGGCCACGCGCACGAACAGGATGGCCCACACCAGTTCGGGCACGCTGCGCAGCAGCACCAGCACCCAGCGCACCAGCTGGCGCAGCAGGCGGGCGGCCCAGTGCATGCGGCGCGTGCCCAGGCGCGAGATGGACAGGCGTTCGGTGATGATCAGGGTGGCCGGTATGGCGCCGAGCAGGGCCAGGGTCAGGCCGGCGGTGGCGATGGCCACCGTCTGCCAGGTTTCGCGCAGCACCATCGCCAGGAACTCGGGCGCGTGGGCGGGTTTCAGGAAGCCGGCCAGGAACTGGCTGGCCGCGGAGAGGCTTTGCAGGTCGAACAGGATCCAGGGCTTGAATTCGCTGAACACCAGGGCTGGCCACAGCAGGGCCGCGCCGATGGCGAGGATCGCCAGGCGCGCGCGCCAGGCCGGGTCGGGATGGTGGACGGTTGCCGCTGGCATGCGTCAGAAGCAGGCGCCGACGGCCAGCCGTTCGGGCGTTTCGTGCGCCTCGGGCGTGTGCCGCACCATGGCTTCATTCTGGTAGAGCGCCGCGATCATCTCGTCGCTGACGTCCTCGCGGGCGGCGTCGAACACGATGCGCCCGTGGCGCAGGCCGACGATGCGCGGAAAATGGGCGCGCGCCATGTCGACCTGGTGCAGGCTGCATATCAGCGTGGCGTTGCGGCGCACCGCTTCCTGCTGCAGGGTGGCCAGGGTCATCTGCGACAGCGCCGGGTCGAGCGCGGAGAGCGGCTCGTCGACCAGGAACACGCGGGCCGACGAGAGCAGCAGGCGCGCCAGGCCGCAGCGCTGGCGCTCGCCGCCGGAGAGGCGGTCGACGCGGGCGTACAGTTTGTCGCCCAGGCCGAAGCGCACCAGCGCCGCGTGGGCGGCGTCGGGATCGGCCGGCTTGAACAGGGAGGCGAGCGCCTGGCCCAGGGTCCATTCGGGCAGGCGCGCCGCCAGCACCGCCGTGACCACGCGCTGGCGCGGCGGCAGGGGCGGCGTTTGCGGCGCCAGGAACAGGCTGGCGCGCAGCTTGTGGCGCGCCGCGCCGGGCAGGGTCCAGGGATCCTGGCCGAGCACGCGCAGGGTGCCGCCGGCCGGCGCGTGGGCGCAGGCGAGGGTGGCCAGCAAGGTGGTCTTGCCGGCCCCGGACGGGCCGATCACGGCCAGCTGCTCGCCCTGCGCCACCGCCAGGTCGATCTCGTGCAAGGCGCTCGCCTGCGCGCCGGCCAGGTGACGCACGGTGAGCTTGCCGAGGCGGTAGGAGTCCATGCGCGCTTACCTGCTTACTTGAGCAGCTTGGCGCTGCGCGCGGCCGCTTCGATGGCGCTGTAGTTTTCCGGCTTGGTCGGCACGAACTTGCTGGCTTTTTGCAAGTCGAGGATTTCCTTGCCTTCCGGAGTGGACTTGTCGAGGGCGAGGAAGGCGTCGGTCAGCTTCTTCTTCATCGGCGCCGGCATGTCGGCGCGCACGGTCCAGTTGTAATCGAAGTAACCCGGGGTGGTGTAGAACACGCGCACGGCAGCCGGATCGACCTTCTTCTCGGCGACCAGTTTTTCCCATACCGAGATATTCAGTGCGCCGGCATCGACCTTGCCGCCGGCGACAGCGGCCACGGTGGCGTCGTGCGCGCCGGAGTAGGCCACGCGCTTGAGATCCGCGTCCGGATCGATTTTCGCGGCCAGCAGGTAGGAACGCGGCATCAGGTGGCCCGAGGTGGACGACTCGGAGCCGAAGCTGAGGGTCTTGCCCTTGAGGTCATCGAGCTTGTTGATATCGGCCTTGGTGGTGACGAACACCGAGCGGAAGGCGGTGTCTTCCTGGCGCTGCACGAGCGGGGTGACCTGGCCCTTGCTGCGCACATTGGCCTGCACAAAGGTAAAGCCGCCGAACCAGACCAGGTCGAGGCGCTTGTTGACCAGTCCCTCGACCGCGGCCGGGTAATCGGTCACCGGCGTGAATTCGACTTTCAGGCCGGTGGCCTTGGCCAGGTAGTCGCCCAGCGGCTTGAACTTGCGCTGCAACTCGGTCGGTGCTTCGTCGGGAATGGCCGATACGCGCAGCACGCCCGGCGTGACCTGGGCGATGGCGCTGCTGGCCAGCAGTGCGGTGGCGGCCAATGACGCAGCCAGCATGGACTTGAGGGTGCGCGGTGCGGAGAAGTGGGTCATGGTAGCCTTGTAGGGAGGTCGGGATGGATGCCGGCCAGCGAGCACGCTTGAACGCCGGGCGGACCGTTTCATACGGGATATTCAGCTATGATAACAAAAACACCAACGCAGCGATTTCGATTGAGCACTCCTATGCCGACTTCCAGCTTTGCCGACGCGCGCGATGGGCGCGCCAGTGGCGCCATCGTGTCCGAACTGACTGCCGGCCTGCTCGGCGGGAGCGCGGCCATCTCGCCCAAGTTCCTCTACGACGCGCTCGGTTCCCGGCTGTTCGAGGCGATTTGCGAGTTGCCCGAATATTATCCCACCCGCACCGAAGCGGCGATCGTGGCGCGCCACGGCGCCGACGTCGCGCGCGCCGTGGGCGTGGGCAGCACGCTGATCGACCTGGGTGCGGGTAATTGCGCCAAGGCGGCGCGCCTGTTCCCGCTGCTGCATCCGGCCCAGTATGTGGCGGTCGACATTTCCTACGATTTCCTGCGCGAATCCATCGAACGCTTGCAGCAGCGCTTTCCGCATATTGAGATGACCGGCCTGGGACTGGATTTTTCGGCGCATCTCGACCTGCCGGGCGTGGTCCGGCCCGGCAAGCGCCTGTTCTTTTATCCGGGTTCGTCGATCGGCAATTACACGCCGGACGAGGCGCGCGCCTTTCTCGGCCGCGCGCGCGACGAGTGCGACGACGATGGCGCGCTGCTGATCGGGATCGACCTGGTCAAGGATGCCGCCACGCTCGACGCGGCCTACGACGACGCCATCGGCGTCACGGCCGCCTTCAACCTGAATCTCCTGCGCCATGTGAACCAGTTGCTGGGCGCCGACTTCAACGTGGCGCAGTGGCGCCACCGCGGCTTTTTCAACGCCGATGAAAGCCGGGTCGAGATGCACCTGGAAGCGCGCGCAGCGCTCACCGTGCGCTGGCCGGGCGGGGAACGCCGTTTCGCGGCGGGCGAGCGGATTCATACCGAGAACAGCTACAAGTACCGCCAGAGCGCGGCGGTGGGCTTGCTGGAACAATCGGGCTTTCAGAGCGTGCATGTGTGGACCGATCCGGACCAGTGGTTCGCGGTCATCTACGCGCGCGCCATTGCCCGATGAGCATGCGCGACCTTTACGACGGCGTGCGCAAGCGTTCGCTGATGCTGGCCGAACCGCTGTCGGACGAAGACTGCGGCGCGCAGTCGATGCCCGACGCCAGTCCCATCAAATGGCACCTGGCGCATACCACCTGGTTTTTCGAGACGTTTATCCTGGAACGCTTCGAGGAAGGCTTCGCGCCGTTTCATCCGGCCTTCCGGGTGCTGTTCAACTCCTATTACAACGGCATCGGCGAGCGCCATCCGCGCGCCCAGCGTGGCGCCCTGACGCGTCCCGCCATGCGCGAGGTGCGCGCCTACCGCGCCAATGTCGATGCGCGCGTGGGGCGCCTGCTGGCGCAGCAGGGCGGCGACGAGCTCCATGGTTTGCTGGAACTGGGCTTGCAGCACGAGCAGCAGCACCAGGAACTGATGCTCACCGATGTCAAGCACCTGCTGGCGCAAAACGCCATGTGGCCCGCCTATATGGATAGTGCACTGCCGCGCGCGCAGGGCGGCGCGGCGCTGGCGTGGGTTGGCTTCGATGGCGGCCTGGCCGAGATCGGCCATGTGGATGACAGCTTCAGTTTCGACAACGAGCTGCCGCGCCATCGCCAGTATCTGGCGCCGTTCGCGCTGGCGTCGCGCCTGGTGACTAATGGCGAGTACCTGGCGTTCATCGAGGCGGGCGGCTATCGCGAACCGGCCCTGTGGCTGTCCGAGGGCTGGGACAGCGTGGGCGAACTGAAACTGGCGCACCCGCTGTACTGGCAGCGCGACGCGCACGGGCAGTGGCACGAATTTACGCTGCAGGGATTGCAGATGCTCGATGCGGCGCGGCCGGTGACGCATCTGTCGCTGTACGAGGCCGATGCGTTCGCGCACTGGATGAAAGCACGCCTGCCGACCGAGGCGGAGTGGGAAGTCGCTGCCGCAGGCATCGACGCGGTCACCGGCGCCCTGCATCCGGCCGGCGCGCCGCAGGGCGCGGGGCTGACGCAAATGTTCGGCGAGTGCTGGCAGTGGACCAGCAGCAGCTACGCGCCGTATCCCGGCTATGCCTGCGCGCCCGGCGCGCTGGGCGAATACAATGGTAAATTCATGTTAAATCAATATGTTCTGCGCGGTTCCTCGTGCGCCACGCCGCCCGGTCATGCCCGCGCCAGCTACCGCAACTTCTTCCCGGCCGGTGCGCGCTGGCAGTTCACAGGCATCAGGCTGGCGCGATGAAGGGCTCCAAGGGTCTGCGCTTGCGTATCTTGAACCGCCGCGCCAACGCGTACGTGCTTGGGCATCCGCTCGCCTTTGCGTGGCAAACGCTCAAGGGCTTCAAGGCCAACCAGGGCTTGCTGCTGGCCGGCGCTGTGGCGTATTACGCGCTGCTGTCGATCGTGCCGTTCCTGATGCTGGTGGTGGTGGCGCTGTCGCACTTCATCGACCAGGCGGAGTTGTTGTCGACGCTGGCGCGCTATCTGGAGTGGCTGGTGCCGGGACAGTCCAACGCCATCGTGAAAGAACTGTCGCACTTCATGGACGACCGCGATCTGGTCACCTGGGTGCTGTTTGCCAGCATGCTTTTTTTTAGTTCGCTCGCGTTCACCGCGCTGGAAAATGCGATGAGCGTGATCTTCCATCACCGGGTAGCGATCCGGCGGCGGCACTTTTTGATCTCGGCGATCCTGCCTTACTGTTATATCCTGGCGCTCGGCGCGGGCATCATGATCGTCACCCTGGTGGCGGGCACGCTGCAGGTGATGGGCGAGGAGAGCGTGTGGTTCCTCGGCTACGAGTGGTCGCTCAACGGCGTGTCCGGGGTGCTGCTGTATTGCCTGGGGCTGACCGGCGAGATCCTGGTGCTCAGTTCCATCTATCTGGTGATGCCGGTGGGGCGGTTGTCGCTGTCGCACGCGCTCATTGGCGGCGTGACGGCGGCGCTGCTGTGGGAAATCGCGCGCCATGTGCTGGTCTGGTACTTTTCGACCTTGTCGCAGGTGAATATGGTGTACGGCTCGATGACCACCGCCATCGTGGTCATGTTCAGCCTGGAGATCGGCGCGACCTTGCTGCTGTTCGGCGCGCAGGTGATTTCCGAATATGAACGGGCGGGGCGCAACGAACAGCACAAGGAACCGACCCCGATGACCACACGCCCGGCGCAATAATGCGATAAAGTTTGCTGCATCGCACAAACATGTGCTACACTACGTTCAGTGGTGAGGTTCAAACGAACCGAAACCCTATCCAGAGCCTGCACCGCCGCGCAATATGTGTAATGTCGCAAAGGTAGATGGTTGCAACAGCCTGGATTTGTAATTCCGAATACGGTAGTCGATTTACACGTCAGGGCACCACGCAGATAGCATGGGCGCCTGGGACACGATTAAAGCATTGGTAATACATTGGATTAGAGCTCGCTTCGGCGGGCTTTTTTTTCGTCTGTGCGGCGCTATTGTGATCTGATGACCGCGTATGTCGTGCTCAAGCATGAATCGGGCATCGTGTTTGCCGGCACCGTACACGAATGCCTGTGGCTCAAGCGATTACTGAAGAGGGCTGGCGAGAGTCCAGTCATGGCCGAATTGACCTTGGTCTGCGTTGCCGGCGCCAGCGGCCCGATGCCAGATCCCGACGACGCGCTTGCCGGATCAAGGTGATAATGTTTGCTGCGCCGCACAATCCTGTGCTATACTACGTTTAGTGGTGAGGTTCAAACGGACCGAAACCCTATCCAGGGCCTGCACCGCCGCGCAATATGTGTAATGTCGCAAAGGTAAATGGTAGCAACAGCATGGATTTGTAATTCCGAATACGGTAGTCGATTTACACGTCAGGGCACCACGCAGATAGCATGGGCGTCTGGGACACGATTAAAGCATTGGTAATACATTGGATTAGAGCTCGCTTCGGCGGGCTTTTTTTTCATCTCAAATTCCGCCTCCGCTGCCACCAATAATTTCAAAACGACAATTTTATAGTTGGATTATTATTGTCGAATACGCTGCAATTGTGATCTTTTAGATCATAAAGCGTTCGTTCTTTACGCTAGTTGGAGTGCCGTTTTCCTAAAGCTCATCAGGCCTTGGGTTGTGCATTCTCAGCGACATCGGTGTTAAATCCTTGTACGTTTGTGGGCCGGTATTCTGGCCATCTTCTACGCATCATCGTTCCCGGCCCGACCGCGTCCTCGTGGGCGGCTGGTGCATGTACGCGCTTAAATTATTGTCCAATGGGAATCTCATGACTACTGCGTTATCCAGCCTGCAAGAAATCATCATTGGCCGCCAGCACAAGCGTCTCCTGCGCCTGTCGTTTCCGGGCAATGACGGACCGTCTGCCCAGTTGTTGGTCAATAAGCTGGAAGCGATGGAAAGACTGTCGTGCCCGTTCGAATTCACAGTCGAATTACTGTCGGATGATCCGAACATCGCCTTGAAGGATTTGCAGGGGAAGATGATGTGCGTGCAACTGGTGCGCAAGGATGGCAGCATGCGCTACTTCACTGGTCGCGTGTTCAGCTTCGGTCTCAGGACTGTCGACGGCGGCATCTCCTATTACGAAGCCAAGCTTGGGCCCTGGTACAAATATCTGAGCATGCGCAAGGATAATTACTTGTTCCATTACACGACCATGTATCAGCAGACCGCGAGTATCTTCGGTGACTACGGCAGCCTGGCGGATTGGGACTGGCGGGTGCAGGGGGCGAGCGGGGTGATGACCGATTGCTGCCAGTTCGATGAAAGCGACCGCAATTTCCTGGAGCGGCGCTGGGCCGCAGCCGGTATTGTGTATTGGTTCGAGCACAGCGCCAGCGGCCACAAACTGATCCTGTCGGACGACACGACCAGCGCGCAAGCGATCGATGGCAGTCCGGAAGTGCCTTTCCAGCGTCATGGCGGAACGGTGATCGAGGACGGTATTGGCGAATGGTCGCCAGCGCGCCACATCATGCAGGGTACGGTGGCGCTGGCGTCATACGACTTCAAGTCGCCGCATCCGGCCGTGACCTCGCTGCCGACGGTGAACCGGCAGGGCGACGTGCCAAATATCGAATCCTATGAATACACTGGCGCGTTCGGCTTCGGCGGCGGTGCGCGCGCCTTGGCTCAGTTACGCATGGAGGAAGTGGAAGCGGCCGGAAAACAGTTCGAGGGCGCCGGCAATTGCCGCTACCTGATGCCGGGGCGCTGGTTCCGGCTGACGGGCCACTTCGATGCCAGCGACAGGAACGACGATGCGCAAGCGCGCGAGTTCCTGGTGACGGCGGTTCACCACATCGCCAGTAATAATTACCACGTCAAGGATACGGCGGAGTCTCGCTACGAAAATACGCTGACCTGCATCCGCAAGATCATCCCGTTCCGTGCCGGACGTGATCACAACAGCGTTGAGACCAAAATCCACGGCATCCAGAGTGCGACCGTCGTCGGTCCTGCCGGCGAAGAAATCCATACCGATGAATTCGGCCGTGTGCGGGTGCAGTTCCATTGGGACCGGGTTGGCGCCAGCGATGAACAAAGCTCGGCCTGGATTCGGGTGGCGACGCCTTGGGCGGGAGCGAACTTCGGCATGACGTCGATTCCGCGCATCGGTACTGAAGTGCTGGTGCAGTTCATGGACGGCAATCCCGACCGGCCGATCATTACCGGCATGGTGCCCAATGCCGACACCATGCCGCCCTGGAATCTGCCAGCCAATAAGACCCAGAGCGGCATCCTGTCGCGCTCGACGCCGGGCGGCAGCTACGACAATGCCAACGCCTTGCGCTTCGAGGACAAGAAAGGTCAGGAGCAACTGTGGCTGCACGCGGAGAAGGATCAGCTTACCGAAGTTGAGCACGACGAGGACAAGTGGGTGGGCAACGACCGCCGCAAGACGATCGACCGCGATGAAATCAGTCATGTCAAGCGCGACCGTACCGAAACGGTGGACCGCGACGAAACCATCACCGTGCATCACGACCGCACCGAAACCGTCGACAACGACCAAAGCATCACTATCCACAACAACCGTCGTGAGCGCGTGGACCACGATGAAACGATCAGCATCGGCGACAACCGCACGGACGGTGTGGGCAAGAACGAGGCGCTGAGTATTGGCGCCAACCGCAGCAAGACTGTGGGCAAGAACGAGGTGGACAAGATCGGCAAGAACTGGTCGATCAATGTGGCCAAGATGAAGACCGAAACGATCGGCATGGCCTACATGCAAAACGTGGGCATGGGTCGCATGGACACGGTCGGCATGGGCTACAACCTGAATGTCGGCATGATCATGGCGACCATGGTGGGGCAGAGCCAGACCACGACCGTGGGCAAAACGGTGGCCATTTCCGCCGGCGAGCGGATCGAACTGGTGTGCGGCAAATCGAAGTTCGTGATGACCCCCGATGCCATTTACCTGGAGAGCAAGGAGGTCCACATCAAGACCGGCAGCAAGGTACATATCGATGGCCCCGATGACGTGGCGCTCAATTCGGGCACGGCCAAATCACCGCCGGGCGCTGACGAATCCGCTCCCGCTGCGACGCCCCCTGGCGGATGCTTCTGAGATGGGTTTCCCTGTTAATCAGTGCGGCTGCCGCTGAGTATGGTCACTCAACCTGATGGGTTTTAACGCCGTATTGATCACGTAGCGCGATGGGCGTAGGGGTGACCCCCGCAAGGATCTTGAAC
>NZ_JAQOZV010000031.1:0-88540 GCF_030348125.1 Massilia sp. DJPM01 | reverse complement strand
GCTCGACTACGCGCGCAGCCGCGAGCTGGCGCCGCGCGCGATCCTGGCCGGCACCGGCATGGACGATGTGCAGGCGCCCGATGCGCAGCACGCCATCAGCCCCACCGAATACCTGCAGTTGCTGGCCAACGTCGCCGCCGGCTTAAAAAGCCCGGAAACGAGCTTCATGCTGGGCCAGCAGATGCTGCCCGGGCACTTCGGCGCGCTCAGCCACGCGCTGACGCACGCGCACAGCCTGCGCGAAGCGATCGCGCTGCTGGTGCGCTTCCAGATGCAGCTATGCCCCTTGCTGGCGCCGCGCTTTCGCGAGGAAGGCGGACTCGGTGTGCTGTACTGGAGCGACAGTTTCGGCGCCGGCCAGCAGCGCGCATTTTTGGTCGAGATGCACATGACGGCCATGTCCGCGATGTGCCGCTGGCTGGGCGGCACGCGCCTGCCATGGCGCTACTGCTTCAACCGCACGCCGCCGCGCTACACCGAGCAGCACGAGGTGCACCTGGGCCAGCAGCTGCGCTTTCACTGCCATCTCGACGCCATGCTGATCGACGCCGCATGGCTCGACCGCCCCTGGCCGCGCGCGAATGCGATGGCGGCGGCGGTGGCGCTACGCAGCGTCGATGCGGCGCATGCCGGTGGCAGCCAGCGCAGCCTGCTGTGCGCCCTCTACGATTATCTGCTGGAGCACATCCGCAGCGTGCCCACGCTGGAACAGTGCGCGCTCCAGTTCGGCGTCAGTCCGGCCACCCTGAAACGCCACCTGGCGCGCCACGGCAGCCACTTCCAGGCCGAACTCGACCAGGTGCGCGCGCACGTCGCCCTGCACCTGTTCCACGGCGGGCGGCACGACAACGATGCGGTCGCGCGCCACTTGGGTTTTCACGACGCAAACAACTTCCGCCGCTCCTTCAAACGCTGGACCGGCATGACGCCCATGCTGTTGCGGCAAAGCCTGGACGCTTACCGCTTGCAATCGGGAGATACATCAGCCATAATCTAAATGAGAATTGTTCTCATTCACTGAAAGGCAGCGATGAATACCACCCAACAACCCGTGCGCGCGATCCCGGCGCCAGTCGCACCTGCGCTTCCGCTGCGCGTCAACAGCCAGGAACTGCTGCGCCAGGGCAAGTCGATCCAGATCGAACACGACGGCAAAATCTATGAATTGCGGGTCACCCGGCTTAACAAGCTGATCCTGACCGCCTGAACCACCAACCCCCAGCCAGCCAGCGTTGCACGCGCAAGCCAGCCCCCCCCTTTTGACAGGAGCAACGCAATGGCTATCGACATGGCAGGTCCCGCATTTACCGCATCGGCCAGCGCGCCGCCCCAGCCCGAACTGCTGGTGTCCGCCGCGCTGCACCTGATGTCCCACTACAGCGCCAATGCGTCCCAGGCCGGGCCGTGCCTGAAGCTGGCCTCCGTGATCGAGCGCCACCTCAAGGCGCTGGCCAGCCATGGCGACCTCAATCCGGTGCTGCGCGCCACCTGCCAGCAATTGTCGGAGCAATGGGCGGCGGTGGTCGACCAGGCCCTCCCGCGTCCGTCGCGCCCGACCTTGTTCAAGCGCTTCGTGGGCGGCGCGCGCCAGTAAGATCAGGCGGCGATCAGGTAGCCGCGGATGTCAGCGGCGCCGGCGTGACCCGCCACCTGATCGCGCCAATGGGTTCGGGCGGCGCGCCATCGCCCGCCCGGCTGTTGAAGGTGGCGGCCAGCGCCACCGTCGTGGTATCCGGCACGCCGTTGCGGTGTAGCGCACTCCTGCCGGAGCGTGGGGCGGCAGCGGCGAGGATGCGGGTGCTGTGGGCCACCGGATGGGGTGCTGATCGTGCCGATGCCGCGTCGCGCCGGGTGCGTCACCGCAGCCAGTCCAGTCACTGCACATGAAAACGTTTTCAAAATCTCTCAAGCTGTGTACACTCTGGGCGGCTGTTTATTTCGTGGGTCGTTCCAGTTATGGTAATCTCGCGGTGACAGCCGTCCCGCCCCCTACCAGGACCCATCCCTTGACAGACCACGACAACGCTGCCCCCCCTTCCACCCTGATCGACGTCGCGCGTCACGCCGGCGTCTCGCCCAGCACCGTGTCGCGCATTTTGAACGGCACCGCCAAAGTCTCCGAAGACAAACGCACCGCCGTGATGGCGGCGATCGAAAAGATGCACTTCGCGCCGAACCAGATGGCACAGGGCCTCAAGAAGGGGCGCTCGATGACCATCGGGATCGTGGTGCAGGATATTTCGAGCCCGTTTTTCGACGAGACCCTGCGTGGCGTCGACGATGGCTTGAAGGGTACCGGCTACGCATCGGTGATCGTGAGCGGCCACTGGAACGCGGTCGAAGAAACGGAACGCATCCGCCTTCTGCTCGCGCGCAAGGTCGACGGCATCATCCTGCTGTCCGGCCACCTGGGCGACGACACTATTTTGCAGTTTGCGAACCAGCGCCCGATCGTCTCCACCGGGCGCGAACTGCGTACCAAAAGCGCGCTCGGGTTCAAGCTCGATAATGAAAACGGCGCCT
Source organism: Massilia sp. DJPM01 (assembly GCF_030348125.1). Classification (NCBI taxonomy): domain Bacteria; kingdom Pseudomonadati; phylum Pseudomonadota; class Betaproteobacteria; order Burkholderiales; family Oxalobacteraceae; genus Massilia; species Massilia sp. DJPM01. The sequence goes on along the minus strand of NZ_JAQOZV010000031.1, from coordinate 86,017 downwards.
TCATGGCGGTGCGCCACCTGGTCGAACTGGGACACCGGCGCATCGCCTTCGTCACCGGGCCGTCGCACCACCGCGATGCCGACGAACGCCTGACCGGCTACAAGCGCGCGCTGAAGGAATCCGATATCGAGTACGACGCCAACCTGGTGGTCGGCGGCGACTTCCACGAATCCGGCGGCCTGCTGGCGGTGAACCATCTGTTCGAGACCAACCAGCAGTTCACGGCGGTGTTTGCGGCCAATGACCTGAGTGCGTATGGGGTGAGATTGTGCCTGTACCGCAAGGGGATCCGGGTACCGGACGACATTTCGCTGGTCGGCTTCGATGATTTGCCGGGGTCCTCGTACACCACGCCGCCGCTGACCACGATCCGCCAGCCTTTGTACGACATGGGCCGCATCGCCACCAATGCCCTGCTGGCACTGATCAACGGCGAACCGGTCATGGCGCAGATTCCGCCGCTCGAACTGGTGGTGCGCGAAACCACGCGCCGGGTGCGCTGACGCCGGGTTAAAGCTTACAGCTGCGCCACGCAGAAATCGGTCATCGCAGCCAGCACGCTCGCATCTTCCCCGACCGCGCCCGACACCGTGATGTCCAGGCCCGGATGATCGAGGCGCAACTGCGCGACGATCAGCGGCAGGTCGCGCAGCAAATGCCCGCCCTGCCCCAGGAATACCGGCACCACCGTCACCGCCGTGACGCCCTGCGCGGCCAGTTCGGCCACGCGCTCGGGCAGGCGCGGCTCCATCAGTTCGAGGAAGGCCAGCGACACCGCTACGCCTGGTACGCGCGCCTGGGTCAGTTCGCGCAAGCGCTCGAAGGGCGCCGCCCAGGTGGCGGCGCGGGCGCCGTGGGCAAACAGGATCAGGGCGCGGGTCATCAGTGTCTTTCCACCCACCATAGCGCCGCAAGGGCCAATAGCAGGAACAGCAAGCTCGGGGCGATCGCCACCAGGATGGCCGGCATGGCACTGAGCCGGCCGACGCTGGCGAACAGGTTATTGATCAAAATGAAGCCGACCCCGATCATGATGCCAACGAAGATCTTGAGACTCACGCCGCCGCTGCGGGTGTGCAGGTAGGCGAACGGCAGCGCCAGCGCCATCAGCACGAAAATGGCCAGCGGATCGAACAGCTTTTTCCAGAACGCGATCTTGAAACGCTCGGTCTCCTGCTTGTTTTCGGACAGGTGGCGCGTGTAGATGGCCAGTTCGGTGGCCGACATGCGCACCGGGTCCGAGGCCGAGACCGAAATGATCTTCGGCGTGATCTCGGACACCAGGTCCAAGCTGGGCAGCTTGCGGGTGGTGACCACGCTGGTCTCCTGGCCGAACATGCTTTGCGCGCTGGCGCCGGCGGCCGGTTTGCCGGCGCCGGCGGCCGGTTTGCCGCCCGGCGGGGGCAGCTCGCGCGTATTGGCGAAGCGCGTTTCCGTCACGTCTTCCAGGCGCCAGGTACTGTTGCCGGTGAAGACGGCGCGCGCGGCGGTGATCAGGGAGCGCATGCGGAAGTTGGTATCGAACTCGTACAGCCGCACATCGAGCATCTGGCCGTCGGTGCGGAACTGGCGCACGTTGAAAAAGCGCGAGCCGGTGACGCTGCCCTTGGTGCCCTCGGTGCGCACGATATCCTTGGTCCACATCCCGGAACGGAATTCCTGCGAGACGGTGGCGCCGCGCGCGCTGAGCTTGAGCTTTTCCGCCAGCGGCGCGGTGCGCGGCGCAATCAGTTCGCCGAACACAAAGGTGATGAGGACGAACACGATGCCGATCTTGAACAGCATCCACGCCGCCATCTGGGTCGACATGCTCGACGCCCGCATGATGGTGAACTCGGAGCTCGACGCGAACTGCGCCATCGTGTAGATGGTGCCGATCAGGGTCGCCACCGGCATCACCTCGTACACGTGGAAGGGCACGCGCAGCAGCACGTATAAAAAGGCGTGCTGGATCGCATAGCCTTCCTTGCCCACCGACGGCAGTTCGCCGGTCAGGTCCATGAAGGCGCTCAGCGCCAGGAAGGCGACCAGCACGAAGGCGACGGCCTGCGCGATCGAGACCGCGAAATAGCGTTGAAGGATTTTCATTTTGCGCCTCCCTTCGGCGCGCAGCGCCCGATGCCGCCGCGCTTGAGCGCAGCCCACAATACCAGTGGGTGATAGCGATGGTTGACGTTCAGGCGCCAGGCGAACATGCCGACGGTGAGAACCGCCACCACCAGGTGCAGCGGCCACCAGGCCATGTAGAAATCGGACTTGCCCTGGCGGACATTGGCTTCGGCCAGCTTGGTCAGGTTAATGTAGGTGAAGAAGATCAGCAGCGCGATGATCAGGTTGGCCGCGCTGCCGGCGCGCGGATTGACGAAGCCGAGCGGAATGGCCAGCAGGATCAGGAGCAGGCAGGTGATAGGCGCGGCGATGCGGTACAGCAGTTCGGACTGGGTAAAGCGGTTGGGCGTGGCCAGCAGCTCGCTGGTGGACATGGCGTCGGACGAGACATCGCCCCCCATCGCCGCGCTCTTGGCCGCCACGCGCATGCTGTAGCGGCCGAACTCCATCGATTGAAAATCGGCCTGTCCCGGCACGCCCTGGTAGCGCCGTCCGTTCTTGAGCACCAGGAACTGGCCGCCCTTGCCGTCGGACTCGATCACGCCTTCCTTGGCGACGATGACGGAGTTGATGTTCTTCTCGATGGTGTTGACGAACACATTCTGCACCACGGTCGATTCGCCGGTGACGCCTTCCACGAAAAACACGCGGTTGCTGGACGCCGATTCCTTGAACTGGCCGGGCGAGACTTTTTTCAGGTCTTCGCGCTTTTCGAAACGCTGGACGAATTCGGTGCTTTTCATCTTGGCCCAGGGTGTCACGAACAGGCTCAGGGCGCCGGTCAGGATCATCATGGGAATGCCGAAGGTGAGGATGGGACGGATCCAGCGCGTGAGCGACAGGCCCGATGCGAACCAGACCACCATTTCGGAATCGCGGTAGCTGCGCGTGACCACCGCCAGTACCGAAATAAAGCTGGTGAGAGTCAGGATAGTTGGCAGATAATTCAGTGTTGCGAAGGCGATCAATGCCAGCACGTCGCTCGACGCCACCTTTCCGCCTGCGGCCTTGCCGAGGATGGCGATCAGGGTCCACGTGGCGACGATGGAAAACAGCACCGTGAAAGTCGTCCCGGCCGAACTGGCTAATTCACGTTGCAGGGCGCGTTGAAAGATCATTCGAAAGTTATAATCACAGGTTAGGCAGTGCGCGTCACAAACACGAAACGGAGATTCAAATGGACTTTAGCATAAAAGCATTCGACACAAAGAACACCATCACGTCGGCCAAAACCGGATGCGTCGCGGTTGCGGTATTCGAAAACAAAAAACTGTCGCAGGCTGCAAAAGCCCTCGACCAGGGTGGTGAAATCACGGCTGCGCTCAAGTCCGGCGACATTACCGGCAAAGCTGGTACGACCCTGCTGTTGCGTGGCATTTCCGGCACCGGCGCGGCGCGCGTACTGCTGGTCGGGCTGGGCAACGACGAGACGGTCAGCGAAAAAAGCTTCACTTCCGCAGTGAACGCGACGCTCAAGGCTTTCGCCTCGCTCGGCGCCGCGGACGCCATTATCGCACTACCCATGACGGATGTGAAAGAGCGCGACGTTTCCTGGGCCGTGCGCACCATCGTCTGCGCCGCCCACGAGAGCGTTTTCCGCACCGACGGCCAGAAAAGCAAGAAGGACCCCGCCCCTGCCGGCGTGCGCAAGATCACCCTGGCCGCCGATGCCACGTCCGACGTCAAGACCGCGCTGGCGCAGGCGATTGCGATTGCCAACGGCATGGACCTGACCAAGCAACTGGGCAACCTGTCGGCCAACGTCTGCACCCCGACCTACCTGGCCAACACCGCGCGCAAGCTGGCCAAGGACTACAAGTTCGACGTCGAAGTGCTGGACCGCAAGCAGCTCGAAGCGCTGAAAATGGGCAGCTTCCTGTCGGTCACCAACGGCAGCGAAGAAGCCCCCAAGTTCATCGTCCTCAAGCACATGGGCGGCAAGGCCAAGGATGCGCCGGTGGTATTGGTCGGCAAGGGCATCACCTTCGACACGGGCGGCATTTCGATCAAGGCCGGTCCCGGCATGGATGAAATGAAGTACGACATGTGCGGCGCCGCGTCGGTGCTGGGCACCTTCCGCGCAATCGGCGAAATGGGCCTGAAACTGAACGTGATCGGCGTGATCGCCGCGTGCGAGAACATGCCGTCGGGACGTGCCACCAAGCCGGGCGACATCGTCACGTCGATGAACGGCCTGACCATCGAAGTGCTCAATACCGACGCCGAAGGCCGCCTGGTGCTGTGCGACGCGCTGACCTACTGCGAGCGTTTCAACCCGGCCGCCGTGATCGACATCGCGACCCTGACCGGCGCCTGCGTGGTGGCACTGGGCCATCACAACACGGGCCTGTTCACGCGCTCGGACGACGCGCACGAGAAGCTGGCGGGCGAGCTGCTGGCCGCCGGCAAGGCAGCCAGCGACACCGCGTGGCGCCTGCCGATCGAAGACATCTACAACGAGCAGCTCAAGTCCAACTTCGCGGACCTGGCCAACATCGGCACGCCGGGCGGCGCCAGCGTGACGGCGGCCTGCTTCCTGGAGAATTTCACGCGCAAGTACACCTGGGCCCACCTGGACATCGCCGGCACGGCATGGAAATCGGGCGGCGCAAAAGGCGCCACCGGCCGTCCGGTGCCGCTGCTGTCGACCTTCCTGATTAATCGGGTTTAAGCGCGCGTGTAAGCGCAACATCGAAGGATGAAAAAAGCGGCCTCGCGGGCCGCTTTTTTTTGATCGCGCGCTAGTGCAGCGCGCTGCCGGCTGTTTCCGGCGGATCGTTCTGATAGTCGCGCGCGCCGGTGCGGCGCATCAGCACCGTCAGCGTCTCGGGATAATCAAAACCGGCGCCGGTGCGTTTGTCGAGCAGATACCCGAGGCCCGCGGTCAGCACCGCATTGCCCACGATGGCGCTGGCATTGGCCCTGGACGCGACCACATCCTGGCCGGCGCTCGCGCCATCCTTTTTACAGTCGACGAACAGGTTACCCGCGCTCTTTTGCACGGTCACGTGGCCGGGCGAGGTGACGAACCAGCGGCCCTTGTCGTTGGTCAGCACGCAGCCGGCACCGCCGATTTCGCGGTTGTCGACGATGGTGTGCACCATCAGTGTCTGCTGGTTCGATTCGCTGATCGTCGCGCAGCCGCCAAGGGCGGCCAGCAGCGCCAGCGCGCCTGTCCGTAAAAAAGTCGCCATCATCTCCATCCAAAATAGGTCTTCACCCTGTTTACGGCAGCTGCCCAGGGTTCCTGAATACTAGATTGAATACTACCCGATGAATGCTATTTGACCGGAATCGGCTGGTTGGCCGGCACCGGGACGGCGGTCACGCTGTTTTTCGGGCTACCATCGATCAGGCGGTCCGAATACACAAGATAGACCAGCGCATTGCGCTTGGCGTCGACCATGCGCACCACGCGCACGTGCTTGAAAAAAATCGAGGCGCGCTCGCTGAAGACTTCATCCTGGCGCGGGATCTTGCCGTTGAACGTGATGGGACCGACCTGGCGGCACGCCACCGACGATTCGGCCTTGTCTTCGGCCAAGCCCACGGCACCCTTGATGCCGCCGGTCTTGGCGCGCGACAGGTAGCAGCTCACGCCGCCGACAGCCGGGTCGTCGAACACTTCGACCACGACCTTGTGGTCAGGGCCAATCAGCTTGAAAGCGGTATCGACCGAGCCCACGGTTTCCGCAGCGGCGCCGGCGGCGACAGCGGACAGCGCGAGACTGAGTGCGAGTCGGATCATTCGCATAGTTTTATTCCTGGAGGTGGGTGCTGGGGGGGGAGCTGCCGCGGTGTCGGGCAAGACTGGGAAACCGGCGCAAAGCGCGGCACAAGGATGCCGTCGACATCGACCAGCTGGAAAAACACCTGTTTCGGCCGCGTCCATATAGAACCGTCCGCTGCGCGATACACGATCATCTCGGAGAGATCCGATTCAAGAGTGGCCACGCACACTAAGTCGTACAGGCCACCCTTGTAGTGCCGGAATTGCATCAACTCTCTGTCTTGTCTTCAGCCAGAGCTTTCTGCTTCTTCTTCAAGCCCTGGATCACCTTGAGGACACCTTCGATACCAGCGGTATCGTCGAGGTCGCTAAAAGCGTCGAGGACTTCATTCAGAACCCGGTTGCGCACTGCGGTTTCATCCGGCGCTGGTGCGCTTGCGCGTACCGGTTCGGCCGACTCTTTCGAGGCGGCTTTTTGCGCCGAATATTTCGCTGTCGCCGCGGCAGTTTTGCCGTGCGCCAGCGCCGCTTGCCAGATTACCCAGCGACGTTGTGTTTCAAACACGAGATATTCATCGGGCTTATCTTCGCGGCGTCGAACGATATGACCATCGCGCTGCGCCCATGCTTCAAATGCACTTCGCATTTTAATCCTTTACAAATGCTGTCTTCGCATTTCTCCACTAATCAAAACACAATTGTTTTAACTAGTACCACCTTGCCGTTTGTGTCATTGAAACCGCCACAAACATTAAGGGCGTGTAACTCTTCACGTAACGGATTCGGACCGTTGGTTCTCACCACCAGCGCCCCGATAAACTACATATTACTCCGTGCGTTATAAGAATGCAATTTTTTATTCCCCATGAGTAACAATAGACCAAAATCGTTGTTTTGTCTTCCTGTTGTTACATCTAATTACATCTTGCGAGTGGTTAAATCTCGGGGACAACAAAGTTTAACATCTCCACGGTATTTTTTCGATAAAAGTGTTGATAACACAAGCGTATGCTAGCTGCATGAACGGCCGTTTTGGGCAACTGAGCGCATGTTCTTGCATGAACGGCACATTTACCGCGATACTAAGTGTTTTTAGCGTCAACGGCCTTGCGAGAACTCCCATGAAAATAGCTACCTGGAATGTTAATTCCCTCAAAGTACGACTTGCTCACCTACTGCAATGGCTTGAAGCAAATCCGGTCGACGTACTTTGCCTACAAGAGACAAAACTGACGGACGATAAGTTCCCAATTTCCGAAATTAATGCAGCCGGGTACGAAGTAGCCTTCAGCGGGCAGAAAACCTATAACGGCGTGGCCATCTTGTCGAAACTACCGTTGACTGATGTCGTACGCAACAACCCCCTGTTTCCCGACGAGCAGCAGCGGATACTGGCGGCAACAATCGGCGGGGTCCGCTTTATCTGCGCCTATGTGCCCAATGGGCAGGCGGTCGATACCGACAAATATGCGTACAAGCTGGCATGGCTGGCCTCGCTGCGCGATTGGCTGGCCGATGAAATGCGCGCGCACGCCGGCGGCGGCGGCCTGGCCATCCTCGGCGACTACAACATCGCGCCGGAAGACCGCGACGTGCACGATCCGGCCGCCTGGGCGGGCCAGGTGCTGTGTTCGGACAAGGAGCGTGCGGCGCTGACGGCGCTGGTGGACCTGGGACTGAGCGACGCGTTCCGTTTGTTCGAGCAAGCCGACAAATCGTTCAGCTGGTGGGATTACCGGCAGCTCGGTTACCAAAAAAACAAGGGCCTGCGGATCGACCACATCTTGCTGTCGGACGCCCTGTCCAAGCGCTGCACCGCGTGCGCGATCGACCGCGTGCCGCGCAAATGGGAACAGCCATCCGACCACGCCCCCGTCATCGCCACGCTCGGCTGATCGGCAAGGCAAGGCAAGCGCACAACCGGGGTCTGACCTCTGACTCGCAACTTTTTTCACAACCGGGGTCTGACCTCTGACTCGCAACTTTTTTGTTGCAAAAAAACCCAAACAGCAGGTTCTGCAAGTTTTCCCTGGCGCTCAGCGATGTTTCGCCCGGGGAGCGCCAGACGTATTGTTCGCCGCCCCGGCTTTCCCTTGGTGAAACGAAAATATTTCTAATCAGAGGTCAGACCCCGGTTGTAGGAGTCGACGAGGGCAGTTGCATCCAAAGTCCGAACCGTGTCGTCGGACTAGTTACGGGTAAGGTGGGTGCGGGCTTGTTCGGCGGCGCTGGGCTGGGCGAACAGGTAGCCCTGGGCGTACTGGCAGCCATGGGCGCTCAGCAGGGCGTACTGGGCTTCCGTTTCGACACCTTCCGCTACCACCGATAGCTGCAGGCTGTTCGACAGCGCCATGATGGCCGCGACAATCGCGCGGTCTTCAGCACTTTCCTCCAGATCCTTGATGAAGGCACGGTCGATCTTGATCTTCTTGACCGGAAAGCGCTTCAGGTAGGCCAGGCTCGAATAGCCGGTGCCGAAATCGTCGATCGACAGGCGGATGCCCATGGCGTTGATCTGCCCCAGAATCTCCAGCGTCTGTTCGCCATGCTGCATCAGCGCCGTTTCGGTGATCTCGAATTCGATCAGCGCCGGATCGATCCCGGTTTCGTCGAGCACGCGCCGGATCGATTCGATCAGCCCGCGGTGCATGAACTGGCGCGGCGACAAATTGACCGCCAGCGGCACCGCCGCCATCCCCTGCCGCTGCCACGCCATGCTTTGCTCGCACGCGCGCCGCATCACCCATTCGCCAATCGGTACGATCAGGCCATTTTCTTCGATGATGGGGATGAAGTGGTCCGGCAGCACCAGGCCGTGCCCCGGACGGCGCCAGCGCAGCAGCACTTCCATGGTGTGCACGCGGCGCGTTCCGATATCGATGATCGGCTGGTAGAACAGCTCGAATTCTTCCTGCGCCAGCGCGCCGCGCAGCGCGCTTTCGAGCTCGAAGTGCTGCGCCGCCGCGACGTTCATGCGCTCGGTGAAGTACTGGTAGTTGTTGCGGCCATTGGCCTTGGCGTGATACATGGCCGCATCGGCATGCCGCATCAGGGTCGCGACGTCGCCGCCATCGTCGGGGTACATGCAGATGCCGATCGATGGCGTGATGTGCAGCAGGCGTCCGTCGAACGGAAACGGCAGCGCCAGCACGGCGATGATCTTCTCGGCTACCTGGGTGCTTTCGGCCTGGCTGTCGATGCCCGGCACCAGCACCACGAATTCGTCGCCGCCGAGGCGCGCCACGGTGTCGCTGCCGCGCACCGCGTTGCACAGGCGCCCGGCCACTTCCTTGAGCAGGCGGTCGCCCATCAGGTGGCCCAGCGAATCGTTGATGGTCTTGAAGCGGTCCAGGTCGATGAACATGACGGCCAGCTTGCCGCCGGAGCGCTTCACGCCCAGCATCGCATGGTCCAGCCGGTCCGACAGCAAGGCACGGTTGGGAAGCCCGGTCAGGCTGTCGTGATAGGCCATGTGGTTGACCCTCGCCTCGGCCTGGCGCCGTTCGACGATCTCGCCCTGCAGCAGCGCATTGGCACCAGCCAGTTCGGCGGTGCGCTCCAGCACCCGCACTTCCAGTTCGTCGCGCGCGCGCAGCACCGCTTCGCCGGCCTCGCGCCGCGCGGTCACGTCGTCGACCAGCCACACCGAGCGTCCGCTCGCATGCGCCAGGTCGAACGGACGCCCCGACAGGCGCGCCCAGAACGTGCTGCCATCCTTGCGCACCAGCCGGTACTCGGCCATGTGGACCCGCCCCTCGCGAAAGTCGCGCGCGGTCTCGCCACGGGCCAGTTCCCAGCTGGCGCGGTCGGGGTACAGCTCGCGCACCGAGAGCCCCGCCACTTCGCCCGCCCCGAAGCCGAACAGTTCTTCCATCTTGGCGTTGCAGCGCAGGTTCATGCCGTGTTCGACCACCGCGATGCCGAGCACCGCGCTGTCGAGAATGGCCTGGTTTTCCAGCAGCGCGTTGCGCAGCGATTCCTCGGCGCGCTTGGCGTCCGTGCGGTCTTCGATGATCCAGATCGTGCCCTGCCCCGGTTCGGCCGGATTGACGACGTAGGCGATCAGTTGCGCCCACAGGATGCTGCCGTCCTTGCGCGCCATCTCGACTTCTGTATGAAACGGCTTGCCGATCGAGAGCAGCGGCCCGGCCGCCGCGCCGATGGCGGCATACGCTTCGTCGCTGGGGTACAGCGCGCGCCCAGGCAGGCCGAGGCCCTCGTTGCCGGTGTAGCCGAACATGTCGGCAAAGCCGCGGTTGTAGCGTGTGATGATGCGGTTCTTGGTGAACAGGATGCTGACCGAGGCGTTGGTCATGATGGCCTGCACCTCGACCAGGGTCTGGCGCGCTTCGGTCACGTCTTCGAGAATCCAGATGGTGCCTTCTTCGCGCCGTTCGGCGTCGACCGTCTGCGCGCGCACGCGGCACCAGAACAGGGTGCCGTCGCGTTGGCGGAACTGGTATTCGGTCTTCTCGAACGGCAGCCCGTTGCCGAGCAGCGGCCCGGCTTCGCGCCCGAACTGTGCGTACGCTTCGGGCGACGGGAACACGTCCACCGCCGGGCGCCCGATCATTTCGTCGCGCGCGTAGCCGAACATGTCGGCCATGCGCGGGTTACAGGACAACATGATGCCGTTGCGGCTGAACAGGATGCCGACCGAGGCATTGTCCAGAATCGCCTTCTGCTCCAGCAGCACCTGGCGGGTCGCTTCCTCGGCCGCCTTTTGCGCGCTGCGGTCGTCCACGATCCAGATGGTGTCCTGCTTGCCGCGCCCGGCGTTGATGGCGTAGATGTAGGCGTGCGCCCAGAAGGTGCTGCCGTCCTGGCGCAGCATCTCGATGTCGGACTGGTAGGGGCGGCCGGCGCGCAGCAGCGGCTGCGCCTCGCGCTGCATGGCCTCGTGGCCGGCCGCGGAGACGAACAGTTCGGCGGCACCGTGGCCGAGCCCCGTCTCGCCGGCAAAGCCGAAGTAGCGGCCGAACTGCTGGTTGTAGCGCAGGATGCGGTTGTCGCGCTGGAAGGCGATGCCCAGCGGGGCGTTGTCCATGATCGCCTGCATTTCGAGCAGGGCGCGGCGCAGGCGCGTTTCGTTCTGGTGCAGTTCGTCGATGTCTTCGACGATCCAGATGGTGCCGTGCAACTCGTCGCGCGGGTCGACCGCGCGCCCGTACAGGCGGCACCAGAGCAGCACGCCGTCCTTGCGGCGCAGGCGCACTTCGCCGGCGTAGGAGCCGCCGGCGGCGAGCCGGGGACCGGCCTCGCTGCTCATTTGCTCGTAGCTGCGCGCGCTGGGGAAAACGGTGACGCTGGCCGCGCCGATCAGCTCATCGGCGGTGTAGCCGAAGATTTCGGCGGCGCGGATATTGCATTCGCAGATCACGCGGTTCTTGCTGAGGATGATGCCGACGGCGGCGTTCTCGAGAATCGCCTTCTGTTCGAGCAGCGTGGTGCGCAGCGCGGCCTGGTCGCGGTCGAAGCGGCGGATATCGGTGAACACGAAGGTGGCGCCGCCGGCCGCCAGCGCCTTGGCCAGCACCTGGACCGCGATGTCGTTGCCGCCGGCGTGCAGCGCGCTTTCCCACAGCTGGTCGGCACCACCGCGCATGCGCAGCGCGGCGTCCTCGCGCATGGCGGGGGCGAAAAGGCCGACCAGGGACTGGCCCGATGGATCGATGCCGAGCAGGCCGCACAAGGCGGCGTTGCAGGCGTAGACGATGCCGTGCGCGTCGCAGGCACAGGCGGGCGACGCGATCAGCTCAAGCGCTTCAGCGACGAAATCAGGTTTGGTGAATACGCGATCCATGTCCCCCACTACGGCATCAATCCGGCGCCTCCGTGGCGGGCAGCGGACAGCCGATCATAAACCACAATTGGGCCGGATATAGGCGCAAACGCCAAAAAACGGACAGGCCCGCCACGCAGCATGCATGGCGGGCCTTGACAGATCGTCATCGCGGACCGTGGAAGGCCCTGGAAGGCCTCAGAAGGCGTCGCCGGGCACGCGCACCCAGCCTTCCATCAGCACGCGCGCGCTGCGGCTCATGATGGCCCTGGCGACGCGCCAGTCGCCATCGACCTGGGTCGCTTCGGCACCCACGCGCAGGGTGCCGGACGGATGGCCGAAGCGCACCGCCGTGCGCTCGCCGCCGCCGGCCGCCAGGCTGACCAGGGTGCCGGGAATGGCCGCCGCGGTGCCGATGGCCACGGCGGCGGTGCCCATCATCGCGTGATGCAGCTTGCCCATCGACATGGCGCGCACCAGCAGGTCGATATCGGCCGCCGCGACCTGCTTGCCGCTCGACGACACATAGTCCGCCGGCGGTGCCACGAAGGCCACCTTGGGCGTGTGCTGGCGCGTGGCCGCTTGGTCCACATGCTTGATGAGGCCCATGCGCACGGCGCCATGCGCGCGGATCGCTTCGAACATGGCCAGCGCTTGCGGGTCGCCGTTGACCGCATCCTGCAGCTCGGTGCCGGTGTAGCCGATCGCCTTGGCATTGACGAAAATGGTCGGAATGCCGGCGTTGATCATGGTGACCTGGAGCGTGCCGAGGCCGGGCACGTCGAGATCGTCGACCACCTGCCCGGTCGGGAACATGGCGCCGCCGGCGCCCTCTTCTTCCGCCGCCGGATTCATGAATTCGAGCTGCACTTCGGCCGCCGGAAAGGTCACGCCATCGAGTTCGAAGGCGCCGGTTTCCTGCACCGCGCCGCCCGTCATTGGCACGTGCGCGATGATGGTCTTGCCAATGTTGGCTTGCCAGATACGCACCACGGCCACGCCATCGTGCGGAACGCGGGCGGCGTCCACCAGCCCGGCGCCGATGGCGAACGAGCCCACCGCGGCGGACAGGTTGCCGCAGTTGCCGCTCCAGTCGACAAAGGCCTTGTCGATGGCGACCTGGCCAAACAGGTAGTCGACGTCGTGCTCGGGTTTGCCGCTTTTCGACAGGATCACCGTCTTGCTGGTGCTCGAGGTGGCGCCGCCCATGCCGTCGATCTGCTTGCCGTAGGGGTCGGGGCTGCCGATCACGCGCAGCAGCAGCGCGTCGCGCGCGGCGCCCGCCACCTGCGCCGCCTCGGGCAGGTCTTGCAGCCGGAAGAACACACCCTTGCTGGTGCCGCCGCGCATATACGTGGCGGGAATCCGGATTTGAGGTAGGTGCGCCATCATGCCGCCTTTACGGTCGATTCGAGGAAGTCCTGGGCGAAGCGCTGCAGCACGCCGCCGGCTTCGTAGATCGCCACTTCCTCGGCGGTGTCCAGACGGCAGATGACCGGCACTTCGACCGTGTCGCCGGACACCTGCGTGATCACCAGCGTGAGCGTGGCGCGCGGGGTGCGTTCGCCCAACACGCTAAAGGTTTCGCTGCCGTCGATCGCCAGGGTGATGCGGTTTACGCCAGGTTCGAACTCCAGCGGCAGCACGCCCATGCCCACCAGGTTGGTGCGGTGGATGCGCTCGAAGCCTTCGGCCACGATGGCTTCCACGCCGGCCAGGCGCACGCCCTTGGCGGCCCAGTCGCGCGAGGAGCCCTGGCCATAGTCGGCGCCAGCGATGATGATCAGCGGCTGCTTGCGCTCCATGTAGGTCTGGATCGCTTCCCACATGCGGGTGACCGTGCCTTCCGGTTCGATGCGCGCCAGCGAGCCTGCCTTGACCTTGCCGTCGACCACGACCATCTCGTTTTTCAGGGTCGGATTGGCGAAGGTGGCGCGCTGCGCGGTCAGGTGGTCGCCGCGGTGGGTGGCGTAGGAATTGAAGTCTTCCTCCGGCAGGCCCATTTTCGCCAGGTATTCGCCGGCGGCGGAATCGAGCATGATCGCGTTCGACGGCGACAGGTGGTCGGTGGTGATGTTGTCGCCCAGGACCGCGAGCGGACGCATGCCCGCCAGCGTACGCGCACCGGCCAGCGCGCCTTCCCAGTACGGCGGACGGCGGATGTAGGTGGTATTCGGACGCCAGTCGTACAGCGGGCTGACCTTGATGCCGTCGTCTTCCTGCTTGGCGAACATCGGAATGTAGACCTTGTGGAAGTGCGCCGGCTTGACGCTGGACGCCACCAGTGCGTCGATCTCCTCGTCGCTCGGCCAGATATCCTTGAGCGTGACCGGCTTGCCGTCGGCGCCGACGCCCAGCACGTCCTTCTCGATGTCGAAGCGGATCGTGCCGGCGATCGCGTAGGCCACCACCAGCGGCGGCGAAGCGAGGAAGGCCTGTTTCGCGTACGGGTGGATGCGGCCATCGAAGTTGCGGTTGCCCGACAGGACGGCGGTCGCGTACAGGTCGCGCTCCACCACTTCCTTCTGAATCACAGGATCGAGCGCCCCGGACATGCCGTTGCAGGTGGTGCAGGCGTAGGCGACGACACCGAAGCCGAGCGCTTCCAGTTCCGGCATCAGGCCGGCGTCTTCCAGGTACAAGGTGACGGCCTTGGAGCCTGGCGCCAGCGAGCTTTTGACCCAGGGCTTGCGCGTCAGGCCAAGCTGGTTGGCGTTACGCGCGAGCAGGCCGGCGGCGATCATGTTGCGCGGGTTGTTGGTGTTGGTGCAGCTGGTAATGGCCGCGATGATGACAGCGCCGTCGGGCATCAGGCCGGGCTCGTTTTCGACCACGCCGCTGATGCCGCGCGCGGCCAGCTCCGAGGTCGGCACGCGGTTGTGCGGATTGGACGGGCCGGCGATGGTGCGCACCACCGATGACAGGTCGAAGCGCAGCACGCGCTCATACTCGGCGTTCTTGAGCGTATCGCCCCACAAGCCGGTGTGCTTCGCATACAGCTCGACCAGCTTGACCAGTTCGTCGTCGCGGCCGGTCAGCTTGAGGTACTTGATGGTCTGCTCGTCGATGTAGAACATCGCGGCGGTGGAGCCGTATTCCGGCGCCATGTTGGAGATCGTCGCGCGGTCGCCCAGGGTCAGGTGGGCGGCGCCTTCGCCGTAGAACTCCAGATAGGACGAGACGACCTTCTGCTTGCGCAGGAATTCGGTCAGCGCCAGCACGGTGTCGGTGGCGGTGATGCCCGGCTGCGGTTTACCGGTCAGTTCGACGCCGATGATGTCGGGCAGGCGCATCCATGAGGCGCGGCCCAGCATCACGCTTTCGGCTTCCAGGCCGCCGACACCGATCGCGATCACGCCGAGCGCGTCGACCATCGGGGTGTGCGAGTCGGTGCCGACCAGGGTGTCCGGAAAGGCCACGCCGCCCTGCACCTGGATCACCGGCGACATGCGCTCCAGATTGATCTGGTGCAGGATGCCGTTACCCGGCGGGATCACGTCGACGTTCTTGAACGCCTTCTTGGTCCAGTTGATGAAGTCGAAACGGTCTTCGTTGCGGCGATCCTCGATGGCGCGGTTCTTGTTGAAGGCGTCGGGATCGAAACCACCGCATTCGACTGCCAGCGAATGGTCGACCACGAGCTGGGTCGGCACCACCGGGTTGACCAGCGCCGGGTCGCCGCCCTGCAGGGCAATGGCGTCGCGCAGGCCGGCCAGGTCGACCAGCGCGGTCTGGCCGAGGATGTCGTGGCAGACCACGCGCGCTGGAAACCACGGGAAGTCGAGGTCGCGCTTGCGGCCGATCAGTTGGCCCAGCGAGGCGTCCAGCGTAGCAGGGTCGCAACGGCGCACCAGGTTTTCAGCCAGCACGCGCGAGGTGTACGGCAGCTTGTCATAGGCGCCAGGCTCGATGGCGTCGACCGCGGCGCGCGCGTCGAAGTGATCGAGTGCGGTCCCCGGCAGGTTCTTGCGGTGATTCGTATTCATGTCGGCTCCTTACTTCTTATATTTATTTGCGCTCGGCCAGCGCCACGAAGGTCAGGTCGTCCGGGCCGACATAGTTGGCGCTCGGGCGGATGATCTTGTTGTCGATGCGCTGCTCGATGACGTGGGCGGCCCAGCCGGAGGTGCGCGAGATGACGAACAGCGGCGTGAACATCGCGGTCGGCACGCCCATCATGTGGTACGACACGGCGGAGAACCAGTCCAGGTTCGGGAACATCTTCTTGACTTCCCACATGACCGTTTCGAGGCGCTCGGCGATGTCGAACATCTTGGTCGAACCGGCGCCTTCGGACAGCGAACGCGCCACTTCCTTGATCACTTTATTGCGCGGGTCGGACACGGTGTAGACCGGGTGGCCGAAGCCGATCACGACTTCCTTGTTGGCGACGCGGTTGCGGATGTCGGCTTCGGCTTCGTCCGGGTTTTCGTAGCGCTTCTGGATGTCGAGCGCGACTTCGTTGGCGCCGCCGTGTTTCGGTCCGCGCAGCGCGCCGATCGCGCCGGTGATGGCCGAGTGGATGTCGGAACCGGTGCCGGCGATCACGCGCGCGGTGAAGGTCGAAGCATTGAATTCGTGTTCCGCGTACAGGATCAACGAGGTGTGCATCGCCTTGACCCAGGCCTCTGGCGGCTTGACGCCGTGCAGCAGGTGCAGGAAGTGGCCGCCGATCGAGTCGTCGTCGGTTTCGGTTTCGATGCGGCGGCCGTTGTGGCTGAAGTGGTACCAGTACAGCAGCATCGAGCCGAATGACGCCATCAGGCGGTCGGCGATGGCGCGCGCGCCTGGCACGTTGTGGTCATCTTTTTCGGGCAGCACGCAGCCGAGGGTCGACACGCCGGTGCGCATCACGTCCATCGGGTGGCTCGATGCCGGCAGCGCTTCGAGCGCGCTCTTGACCGCCTGCGGCAGGCCGCGCATCGATTTCAGGTGCGCCTTGTAGCCGCGCAGTTCGCCGTCGTTCGGCAGTTTGCCGTGCACCAGCAGGTAGGCGATTTCTTCGAACTCGCAGCTGTCGGCGACGTCGAGGATGTCGTAGCCGCGGTAGTGCAGGTCGTTGCCGGTTTTGCCGACCGAGCACAGTGCGGTGTTACCGGCGGTGACGCCGGACAGCGCAACCGATTTTTTCGGCTTGAACGGGACGGCTTCGGCCGGGGTGGTGATGTCAGTCATGTGAACTCCGCGATTCTTGTCAATTGGTCTGATTACTTTTCTTTACCCTGGGCGAACAGCGAGTCGAGCTTTTGCTCGTACTCGTGGTAGCCAAGGTAGTCGTACAGCTCCATGCGGCTTTGCATGGTCGAGACGACGTTTTTCTGGGTGCCTTCGGCGCGCAGCGTCTTGTAGAAATTGAGGGCGGCCGCGTTCATGGCGCGGTAGGCGCCGCAGCAGTACAGGGCGATGTCGACCTTGGCCGAGCGCAGTTCGTCGAGCGTGAACAGCGGGGTCGCGCCGAATTCGGTCAGGTTGGCGAGAATCGGCACCTTGACCGCGTCGCGCACCTGGCTGTACATCTCCAGCTTGGTGATCGCTTCCGGGAAGATCATGTCGGCGCCCGCTTCGACGTAGGCGCAGGCGCGGTCGATGGCGGCGTTCAAGCCTTCGACGGCCAGCGAATCGGTGCGCGCCATGATGACGAAGCTTTCGTCATGGCGGGCGTCCACGGCGGCCTTGATGCGGTCGACCATCTCTTCCTTGCTGACGATTTCCTTGCCCGGACGGTGGCCGCAGCGCTTGGCCGAGACCTGGTCTTCCATGTGCACCGCCGCCACGTCGGCGCGGATCATGTGGCGGATCGTGCGCGCGATGTTGAAGGCGCCGCCCCAGCCGGTATCGATGTCGACCATCAGCGGCAGGCCGCAGGTGTCGGTGATGCGCTGGGCATCGGTGATCACATCGTCCATGGTGCTGATGCCGAGGTCCGGCATGCCGAGCGAGTTGGCGGCCACGCCGCCACCGGACAGGTACACGGCCTTGTAGCCGGTTTGTTCGGCCATGCGCGCGGTGTAGGCGGTGATGGTGCCGACCACCTGCAAGGGGGACTCTTCCTGGACTGCGCGGCGGAACATCGCGCCTCGTGATTCTCTCATTGCGTTTTCTCCTCGGTTGATGCGTTGGAATGCCATGCGGTGTGCATTGCAAGGGGCGTGCCACACGCATCGCTGCGTTAGCAATGCAAGAAACATCTTTAAATTCAATGTGTTGCGTGCGACTGAAACACGCCCTGCCGTAGGCGAAACGTTTCACACATGTTGCAACATGAAACGCGTGAAACGCAACTGCGGTAAAATTGAAACATGTCCTACTCCTCCCGCACCGCTGGCGACGCTCCCGACAAGCCGGTCATCTGGACCGTTTCCGTGTCGCGCCTGTCCGACCTGTTCCGCGATATCACGCTCGAATACGACCACCTGGCGTCGATCGAGCCGGTCAATCTCGGCTTCGACGAGGCGGCGCGCCATATCCGCGAGCGCATGGCCACCGAACGCTGCGACGTGGTGATTGCGGCCGGCTCGAACGCGGCCTACCTCAAGGGGCGCGTGTCGGTGCCGGTGGTGATCGCCAAGGCCAGCGGCTTCGACGTGATGCAGGCGCTGGCGCGCGCGCGCCGCGTGGCCGAGCGGATTGGCGTCATCACCTATCAGCAGCAGTTGCCCGAGCTGGCCGAATTTGCCAGCACCTTCGGCTTTCATATCGCACAGCGCACCTACGTGACGGAAGAAGACGCACGCGCCCAGATCAACGACCTGAAAGCGGCCGGGATCGAGGCCATCGTCGGCGCGGGACTGATCACCGACCTGGCCGAGGAAGCGGGATTGACCGGCGTGTTCGTGTATTCGGCGGCGTCGATCCGCCATGCATTCGACGATGCCCTCGAACTGGCGCGCCTGACCCAGCTCGAATCGAACAGCGGGCGGCGTCCGGTCGTCACCGACACGCTACGCACCAGGCATGGCCTGAACGACTTGCGCGGCGAGTCGCAAGCGATGGAGACCTTGCGCCAGGCTGTGGTGCTGTATGCGCGCTCGCCCGCCACGGTATTGATCGAAGGCGAAACCGGAACCGGCAAGGAACTGGTGGCGCAGGCGATTCATCGCGAGAGCCCGCGCAGCCTGGGTGCGAACCGGCCGTTCGTGGCCGTCAATTGCGGCGCGGTGGCCGAGTCGCTGCTGGAATCGGAACTGTTCGGACACGAGGAAGGTGCGTTTACCGGCGCGCGGCGCGGCGGCCACGCGGGCCTGTTCGAGGCGGCCAACCGAGGCACGCTGTTCCTCGACGAAATCGGCGAAATGCCGCTGCCGCTGCAAACGCGCCTGCTGCGCGTGCTGGAAGAGCGCGAGGTGGTGCGGGTTGGCGGCACACGTCCGGTTGCGATCAATGTGCGGGTGGTCAGCGCCACCCACTGCGACCTGGAACAGCGGGTGCGCGAGGGACGCTTTCGGCCAGATCTGTTTTACCGGCTGGCGGTGCTGCGCCTGGCCTTGCCGCCGCTGCGCGAACGCAGCGGGGATGTGGTGGCGCTGGCCGAGTGGTCGCTCAAGAATGCGCTGGCGGCGCTGGGGGCAAGGCCGCATCCGAACCTGCATGCCGAGATGGCGGGCTGCGCGCCGCTGCTGGAACGCTACGCCTGGCCGGGCAATGTACGTGAACTGCGCAACCTGATGCAGCGGGTGGCGCTGTTTCTGGCGGCCGAGCCTTTGCAGGCGCTGACGCCGGCCTTTGTGCTGTCGGTTGCGCCGGAATTGGGCCGCGATGTGCAGGCGCCGCCGGCCGCACATGTACCGGCGGCAGAAACGGTGGAGCAGGTTTTAGCGCGCTTCGGTGGACGGCGCGACGAGGCGGCCGCGCATCTGGGCATCAGCCGCACCACCTTATGGCGCAAACTGAAATCGCGCGGCTGACGACAACGCTGGACGTTTGCGCAAATCGGATCAGAATTCATATATCGAAGCATAAAATCATTCGTTCCATTGCCGTCGACTCTTGCCTATGATCCGCCCTTTTTCCGCCGGAGCGGCTGCCCACAAGGCCGCCAAGCCCGGCTTTCGGAGGTATTCATGTCATCCGCACCGCAGCCCGCCCTGTTTTCCCTGATCGGCAATACCCCGCTGATCGAAGTAACCCGTATCGACACCGGTCCGTGCCGCCTGTTCCTCAAACTCGAATCGCAAAATCCCGGCGGCTCCATCAAGGACCGCATCGGCCGCGCCATGATCGAAGCGGCTGAAGCCGACGGCAGCCTCAAACCCGGCGGCGTCGTGGTCGAAGCCACCGCCTGCAATACGGGCCTCGGCCTGGCCCTGGTCGCGCGCCTGAAAGGCTATCGCGTGGTGCTGGTCGTGCCCGACAAGATGGCGATCGAAAAAATCCTGCACTTGAAAGCCCTGGGCGCCGAAATCCACCTGACCCGCTCCGACGTCGGCAAAGGCCATCCGGAGTATTACCAGGATTACGCGGCGCGCCTGGCGCGCGAGATTCCCGGCTCGTGGTTCGCCGACCAGTTCAACAACCCGGCCAACCCGCTGGCCCACCAGAGCACCACCGGCCCGGAACTGTGGGAACAGACCGGCCACGATCTCGACGCCATCGTGGTCGGCGTCGGCTCCTCCGGCACCCTGAGCGGCCTGTCGCGCTATTTTGAAACGGTGCAGCCAAAGCTGGAATTCGTGCTGGCCGATCCCGAGGGTTCGATCCTGGCCGACTACATCAACACCGGCGTGCTGCGCGACGACGCCGGCTCGTGGGCGGTGGAAGGCATCGGCGAAGATTTCATTCCCGCCATCGCCGACCTGTCGCGCGTGAAAAGCGCCTATACCATCAGCGATGAAGACAGTTTCGGCAGCGCGCGCATGCTGCTGCGCGAAGAAGGCATCCTGGCCGGTTCGTCAAGCGGCACCCTGCTGGCCGCCGCACTGCGCTACTGCCGCGCGCAGACCACGCCGAAAAACGTGGTCACCTTTGTGTGCGACACCGGCACGCGCTACCTGACCAAGGTGTACAGCGACGGCTGGATGGTCGACCAGGGCTTGCTCCAGCGCCCTGCCCTGGGCGACCTGCGCGACCTGATCGGCCGCCGCTTCGACGATGGCGACGTGGTCACCGTGGCGCCGTCGGACACGCTGCTCACGGCGTTCAACCGCATGCGCAGCGCCGACCTGGCGCAACTGCCGGTGATCGACCATGGCCGCCTGGCCGGCATCCTCGACGAGTCGGACCTGCTGCTGCACGTGACCGGCGACGCCACCCGCTTTCGCGACGCGGTCGGCGGCACCATGACGTCGGAACTGCAAACATTGCGGCCGTCCGCCAGCATGGCCGAACTGCGCGATATACTCGACCGCGGCCTGACCGCCGTGATCAGCGACGCAGGCCACTTCTATGGCCTGATTACCCGCTTCGACCTTCTTAACCACTTGCGCAGGACCCTATCGTGAATAAACCCGTGACCGACTCCACCAGCAAAAAACACCTTTCCACGCGCGTGATCCACGGCGGCCAGTCGCCCGACCCGTCGACCGGCGCGGTCATGCCGCCGATTTACGCCACCTCCACCTACGTGCAGGAAAGCCCCGGCGTACACAAGGGCCTCGACTACGGCCGCTCGCACAACCCGACCCGCTGGGCGCTGGAGCGCTGCGTGGCCGACCTGGAAGGCGGCGCGCAGGCGTTTGCCTTCGCCTCCGGGCTGGCCGCCATTTCGACCGTACTGGAACTGGCCGATGCCGGCTCGCACATCATCGCCGGCGACGATATGTACGGTGGCACCTACCGCCTGTTCGAGCGCGTGCGCCGGCGCAGCGCGGGCCACGATTTCACCTATGTCGACCTGACCGATCCGGCCGCCCTGCTGGCCGCGCTGCGTCCGGAAACGCGCATGGTGTGGGTCGAAACGCCGACCAACCCGATGCTCAAGCTGGCCGACCTGAAAGTCATCGGCGACATCTGCCGCGAACGCGGCATCATTTCGGTGTGCGACAACACCTTCGCCAGTCCGATCGTCCAGCGTCCGCTGGAACTGGGCATGGACATCGTGGTGCACTCGACCACCAAGTACATGAACGGCCATTCGGACGTCATCGGCGGCATCGCCGTGGTGGGCGCCGGCGAGCACAAGGCGGCATGGGCCGAGCAGCTGGGCTTCTTGCAAAATTCGGTGGGGGCGATCCAGGGGCCGTTCGACAGCTTCCTGGTCCTGCGCGGCATCAAGACGCTGGCGCTGCGCCTGGAGCGCCACTGCGCCAGCGCGCTGGACCTGGCCGCATGGCTGGAAAAAGAGTCCAAGGTCACCCGCGTTTACTACCCGGGCCTGGCATCGCATCCGCAGCACGAACTGGCCAAGCGCCAGATGAACGGCTTCGGCGGCATCATCTCGCTGCAGCTCAATACCGACCTGGCCGGCGCGCGCCGCTTCCTGGAACGCTGCGACGTGTTCACCCTGGCCGAGAGCCTGGGCGGCGTCGAAAGCCTGATCGAGCACCCTGCCCTGATGACGCATGCGACCATTCCGCCGGCGCAGCGCGCGCTGCTCGGCATCAGCGATGGGCTGGTGCGCCTGTCGGTCGGCGTGGAGCACGTGGAAGACCTGCGCGACGACTTGCGCGCCGCGCTCGCGGAAATCTGAGGCGGCTCAGCCGGCTGGATCGGCTGGCGCGCAGCCGCTCAGTGGCTGCGCACCTGGCCGGCGGCTTGCTGGACATGCACCAGCACGAACTGGCTAGCCTTGAGCGGCGCAAAGCCGACGGTGATGTTGACCACCCCGTGCTCGACATCGTCCTGGGTGGTCGTCTCCGGCCCGCAGCTGACAAAGAACGCTTCGTGCGGCGCCTTGCCCTGGAAGGCGCCCTGGCGGAACAGGCCGACCATGAAGGCGTGGATGTTCAGGCGGACCTGGGCCCACAGCTGGTCGTCGTTCGGCTCGAACGCGGCCCAGCGTGTTCCGCGCACCAGGCTCTCTTCGATAAACAGCGCGGTGCGCCGCACCGGCATGCATTTGCACTGGGTACCATCGGGGTCGTCATCGTGCAGGATGCGCGCGCCCCAGACAATGCGCCCTGCCCCGGGCATGCTGCGCAGGCAGTTGATGCCGAGCGAGTTGAGCATGGTGCCGTCGCCGTCGTTTACCGGCACGCTCAGTCCCGGCACCCCGACCAGGGTGGTATCCATGCCCACCGGCGCTTTCCACACGCCGCGCTGGTGATCGGTGCGGGCGATGATGCCGGCCACCGCGCCGCATGGCACCAGGCGCGTGAGGGCTCCGCTGCGCTGCTCGACCGCTTGCAGCAGCCGTGGGAAGAACAGCGCCGCATTGCGGCTGCTGGTGCCGAGCGCGGCGACGCCTTCGACGGCGTTGTCGACGCTGTTCCATGCGGGCGGCGGGTCGACCAGCAGCATGGCGCGCCGCAGTTCGCAATACGCGGCCGCTTCGGCCACCAGGGCATCGTCGACGCCGCCGTCGAGCAGGTCGCCGCCGTTGTCCAGGTAGGGCGGGATGCACAGCAGGTTAAACAGGTCGGCCCGCGCCAGCGCATACAGCCCGGCCCTGGCGGCCAGTTTGCCGCTGCCGATGAAGTCCGCCAGCGTGAGCGGCAGCTCGGTGCCGGCGCGGTCGGCCACGGCCACGCGCGTATTGCTGGCCGCGCCGCTATCCCAGGCGTCGCCGTGTTCGTCCGCCGGGCGCGGATTGGCGGCCGGGCGTTCGGCGGGCAGCTCGCCGCTGACCGTCACCAGGCGCGACACGCTGCGCAAGACCAGGTCGATCCGGCGCGGGTGGGAGGCGCCCAGCGACACGTTGCGAAATACTTCCACATGGCCGCTGACGCTGTCGCGCACCGACAGATTGAAGCTGTGCGGGTCGCCCGAGAGCAGCTCGTGGTCGACCCGCGCCTGCAGGGCATTGCCCCAGGTGCCGGGATCGCGCGCCCGCAAGGTCAGGGCGCCGGCGCGCAGGATGGCATGGCTGCGCAGCGTGCCGTCGACCGGCGCCGGGGCGCGGTACAGGCGCACGATGACGGCCTTGGCGCCGCCATTCAAAAAGAAATCGCGCACGGCGTAGCCCAGGGCACTGTCGGCCCACAGGCCGCCGAACTGGCGCTCGAATTCGGCGAAGCTGGCGACGCCGACCGGTTCGTCGACCGGGCCGCGCAAGGCGCGTCCGACAAACGCGGCCACCGATGTGGCCACGGCGGCGATCGGATGCAGTGCGGCGGATAGCTGCTCGGGAGCGGTGCTGGCATAGCTCAGTGCGGCATGCATGGAGATCTCCTGTTTCATATTTTGATAAACGACGGCAATAATTTGCTGTGACCTAGCTATTAGATGCTTTTTGAAAACGATACCTTTGACATATATCAATGGAGGTGGCGGACTCGGCAATAGCTTTGCGCAACAAGCTTGACAGCGCTGCAAGCGGAAACAAAACAGTGGCTATTAATGAAACTTATGCAAGGTTTTGGTGCCACAAGGCGGGCGCGCGCGTACCGCGATGGTGCGCAATGTATGCGTAGCGGGTTAATCCGGCGTGATTGGTGCGCACAGCCTGGCATGCAATATGCAAAGAAGTTGTTTATCCGGCAAATGATCCGGCCATGTATTGCACCATAAAGGATTCGATTGATGACCACGACCGGGCAAATCACCCTCGCCAAGCTGGAAAACCAGGCTTTTGCACTCATGTCGCGTATGCATGTGATATTGCGCCGCGGGCAAGGCCGCGTGACCGATATCGACTATATGCGCATCGATCCCGCTTATTGCCGCCATGTGCTGGGAGTGGCCGACGCCAGCGGCGACGAGGACCTGCGCCAGATCGGCGCGCGGCTGCGGGAAATCTATTTCGGCGAGGGTGGCTTGTTCGTGGCGCGGCCCACAACACCGCTGCTGGCGCGCGCGCCGTCGGCCCAGGTGGCGCCGCCGGCGGCGGCGGCGGCCGAGGCGCCCAGGGCCGCTCCCGCCGCCCTGAGCGCGCGCGCCGCCAGCGTACAAAACTATGTGGGCCGCCTGCGCTGAGGCCTGTTTGCCGCCGCCATAAAAAAAGCCCGCGTCGTCCGCGGGCTTTTTGCTTGCTGCCGGTGCTTATTCGATTTCGACCGTTTCCGGTGCCGCCGGTGGAGGCGACGCGTCGGACTCGGGGAATTCGAGCGTGACCGCATCTTTCTCGTCCATGTCGACCGTGACCCGGCCGCCGCTGACCAGGCGGCCGAACAGCAGTTCGTCGGCCAGCGCCTTGCGGATCATGTCCTGGATCAGGCGTGCCATCGGCCGCGCGCCCATCTGCGGATCGAAGCCTTTCTTCGCGAGGAACTTGCGCAGTTTCTCGGTGAAGATGGCTTCGACCTTCTTCTCGTGCAGCTGTTCTTCCAGCTGCATCAGGAACTTGTCGACCACGCGCAGGATGATTTCTTCGTCCAGTGCGCGGAAGCTGATGGTGGCGTCGATCCGGTTGCGGAACTCCGGGGTGAACATGCGCTTGATGTCGGCCATCTCGTCGCCCGCCGCCTTGGAGTCGGTAAAGCCCATCGACCGTTTGGTCAGGCTCTCGGCGCCGGCATTGGTGGTCATGATGATGATCACGTTGCGGAAGTCCGCCTTGCGCCCGTTGTTATCGGTCAGGGTGCCATGGTCCATCACCTGCAGCAGGATATTGAAGATATCCGGATGCGCTTTTTCGATCTCGTCGAGCAGCAGCACCGCGTGCGGCTTCTTGGTGATGGCTTCGGTCAGCAAGCCACCCTGGTCGAAACCGACGTAGCCCGGCGGCGCGCCGATCAGGCGGCTGACGGCGTGGCGCTCCATGTATTCCGACATGTCGAAGCGAATCAGCTCGATGCCGAGGATGAAGGCCAGTTGCTTGGCTACCTCGGTCTTGCCCACGCCCGTGGGACCGGAGAACAGGAAGGAACCGATCGGCTTGTCGGTCTTGCCCAGGCCGGCGCGCGCCATCTTGATCGCCGAGGACAGCGCATCGATGGCAGGCTCCTGGCCGAACACCACGTTGCGCAGGTCGCGGTCGATGGTCTGCAGCTTGCTACGGTCGTCCTGGTTGACCGTTTGCGGCGGGATGCGCGCGATCTTGGCGATGATGTCCTCGATCTCGGCCTTGCCGATGGTTTTTTTCTGCTTCGACTTGGGCAGGATGCGTTGCGCCGCACCGGCTTCGTCGATGACGTCGATCGCCTTGTCGGGCAGATGACGGTCGTTGATGAAGCGCGCCGCCAGTTCGGCCGCGGTGGAAAGCGCCGACGAGGAATACTTCACGCCGTGGTGCTCTTCGAAGCGCGACTTGAGGCCGCGCAGGATCTGCACCGTCTGTTCGACGGTCGGCTCGTTGACGTCGACCTTCTGGAAGCGGCGCGACAGCGCGTGGTCTTTTTCGAACACGCCACGGAATTCCGTGTACGTGGTCGCACCGATGCACTTGAGCTGGCCATTGGCGAGCGCCGGTTTGAGCAGATTGGACGCGTCGAGCGTGCCGCCGGACGCGGAACCGGCGCCGATGATCGTGTGGATCTCGTCGATGAACAGGATGCCGTGCGGGGTTTCCTTGAGCTGCTTGAGCACCGCTTTCAGGCGTTGCTCGAAGTCGCCGCGGTACTTGGTGCCGGCCAGCAGCGCGCCCATATCGAGCGAATACACGATGGCATTCTGCAAGATCTCGGGCACTTCTTCCTGCGTGATGCGCCAAGCCAGGCCTTCGGCGATCGCGGTCTTGCCGACCCCGGCTTCACCGACCAGCAGCGGATTGTTCTTGCGGCGGCGGCAAAGAATCTGGATGACGCGGTCGACTTCGTCCTCGCGGCCGATCAGCGGATCGATCTTGCCCTCGGCAGCGGCCTTGTTCAGGTTCAGGGTGAACTGGTCGAGCGGACTTTCCTTGGCCTGGCCTTCGACTTGCGCCTCTTCCACGCCTTCCGACGTTTTTTGCGAGTCGACCTGCTGGTCCTTGCGCACGCCGTGCGAAATGAAATTGACCACGTCGAGGCGGGTCACGCCCTGCTGGTGCAGGTAGTAGACCGCGTGCGAGTCCTTTTCGCCGAAGATCGCCACCAGCACATTGGCGCCGGTGACTTCCTTCTTGCCGTTCGAGGCTGACTGAACGTGCATGATGGCGCGCTGGATCACCCGCTGGAAGCCCAGCGTCGGCTGCGTGTCCACCTCGCCCGTGCCGGGCACGGTCGGGGTGTTGTCGCCGATGAAGTTGGTCAGCGTCTTGCGCAGGTCTTCTATGTTGACAGCACAGGCGCGCAGCACTTCCGCAGCCGATGGGTTGTCCAGAAGCGCCAGCAGCAAATGCTCAACGGTGATGAACTCATGCCGTGCTTGCCGGGCTTCGACAAAGGCCATGTGTAAAGAGACTTCCAATTCCTGCGCAATCATACTTCCTCCATCACGCACTGCAGGGGGTGCCCCGCCTTGCGCGCATGCGTTAATACAAACTCCACTTTGGTACAGGCTATATCTTTGGAAAACACGCCACACACTCCCTTGCCATGACGATGGACGGACAGCATGATCTGCGTGGCCGTCTCTCGGTCTTTGTTGAAGTATTCCTGGATGACGGCGACCACAAACTCCATGGGCGTGTAGTCATCGTTCAGTAGGGCTACCTGGTACAGCGGCGGCGGCTTGACCGTCTGCCGCTCCAGCAGTTGTTCGGTATCTTGCTTAGTGGCCATACGCTTATTCTAATGCTTTCAACGATGATGCTATGGGTAAATATCAGGGCATTTACATTTGTTTTCCATCTTACGCGTTTTCCGATCACTGCGCAGATGGCGACCCGATTCGCTAAATCAAGAGTTGCTTTTTCGCAGAGTGTGAAGAATTTGGCAATTCCGACGCAAAAGCGCTTGACTTGGATATTTTTTCAACCAACAATGCGGTTATCGACTTGTACTTATGTACTTGTTGATAAGAAGTGAGCAGGCTGAGGAGGGGGCAGAAGCTTCTTGCTTTTATGGCTCGTGTGATTGGTTATAATTTTGAAAGTTCTTTTATGGCAACAGGTACAGTTAAGTGGTTCAATGATTCCAAAGGTTTTGGCTTCATCACTCCAGATGACGGCGGCGAAGATTTGTTCGCGCACTTCTCCGCAATCAACATGAACGGTTTCAAGACCCTCAAAGAAGGTCAAAAAGTTCAATTCGAAGTCACGCAAGGCCCTAAAGGCAAGCAAGCTTCCAACATCCAGGCTGCATAAGCAATCCCCGATGTAAAAAACCCCGCTTCCGAGCGGGGTTTTTTTATGCCCGCACCCCATCCATGACGATCATCTTACAACTTCTCGGCGTTGCCGACCTGCGCACGCTTGCCGCGTCGCGCATTCCCGACCATGTATCCGGCCGCGCCGCCGCCGGCGCCCTGCCGCCCGCCTTTGTCGCGCAGCGCGCGCTGGGCCTGCTGGAGGCGGGCAAAAGCGCCGCCTGGTGCGCCAGCTTCCTGATGCTGCGTGCCAGCGACCACATGGTGGTCGGTGCCTGCGGATTCAAGGATATTCCCGTCGACGGCCAGGTCGAGATCGGCTATGGCGTCGCGCCCGCGTGCCGCGGCCAGGGCATCGCCACGGCCGCCGTGCGCGAACTGGCACGCATCGCCTTTGCCGACGCGGCGGTGGAACGGGTGCTGGCGCAGATCGATCAGGACAATACGGCGTCGGCGCGCATTGCCGCCCGGCTCGGCTTCGCCGCTGGCGCCACGCTGACCGATGCCGACGGCGACCGACTGGTGCAGTGGGTGCTCGGCAAACCTTCCTGATCAGGTTTTGTCAAACGCCGCCATCTGGTCGCGCAAGGCTTTCTGGAAGGCCGGACGCGCCTCGCAGCGCAGCTGGTAGGCCTTGAGCGTGGGATAGTCATCGACCATCGTGGTGTGGCGCAGAATGCGCAGCACCGTGGTCATCATCAGGTCGCCCGCGCTGAACGCGCCGTCCAGGTACTCGCGCTCGCCCAGCCACGCGGCCAGCTGCTTCAGACGCAGGTGGACCTCCTCCACCGCGCCCGCGCGGCGCAGCCTGGCCCACTCTTCATCGGCGAAGAACAGGTCGATCGCGGCCAGTTGCTGGATCGGCACCTCGACGGTATTGAGCGCCGCGAACATCCAGGTGGCCGCGCGCGCCCTGCCCGCTTCCTCCCTGGGAAACAGGGCGCCGCTGCGCTGCGCGATGTGCAGCACGATGGCGCCCGACTCGAACAGCGTCAGTTCGCCATCCTGCATCATCGGCACCTGCCCGAAGGGCTGCAGCGCGAGGTAGTCGGGCGATTGCTGGTCCGCTGGACCGATCAGGCGGGTTTCATACAGCAGGCCGGCCTCTTCCAGCGCCCAGCGCACGCGCAAATCGCGCACCACGCCCTGGGCAAAGGGCGGAACGTATTGAAAAGCACTGATCGTCAACATGGCGGCATTCTCCGAAAATAGGATCCAGTTCAAGATCATAAACCGTTGCGCGCCGCCATGCGCCACCGTTGCCCGGCAGCGCCCGTAGCCAGAGGCGCGCCGCCACCCGCAAGCGGCGCGCCCCCTCTACTCCTTATTCGCCGTAGATGAACTGGAACGCGCGCGACTCGGGTGCGCCAGGCGCATTGCGATTAACGCAAACGGCAGTCCAGTTGTACTGGGCGCCGCTCACCGGTTTCAGCGGCTCCCAGCGCAGGGAGGTGGGCGCGTTCTTGTTCGCGTACCACGTTTCCCAGAACTCCACCGGCAGCCGGCGCGCAGCCTCGACCGTGCACGAGGTCGCATTCGTGGCCTGGTACGACACGGTGACGGGGACATTGGCCGGCATGATGAGACTGCCTTCGGGAGGCATGGCCACGCCATCGACGCTGAAGGTGATGACCGGCTCCAATCCGCGTGGCACGCGGGCCGAGGCGCTGGCGCTATTGGTCTCGCCGTTGGCGCCACGGCATTCCAGATCCCAGCGGTGCAGGCCCGGACCACGCGTCACGCTGCCCCAGTTGAAGGTGGTCGGGCCAGCCAGCTTCTGCTCGACCAGATTGTTGTCGACGTAAGCGCGCAGGTCGCAGCTTTGGGCACCGAGCGCCTCGTAGCGCAGCTCGAAGGCGCTGGTGGCGCTGAGCACCGGGTTGGGCGCCACGCCGAGCATGGGTGGATTGGGCGACGAGGCCTGGCCGCCGATCTTGAATTCAACCGTCGGCTTGGCCTTGTAAGCGGCGCCGGAGATGCTCGCCACCCGCAGCGGCGTGCCCTGGGTCAGCGCACCGCCGCTGGCCAGGCGCGCGCGAATCGCGTTTTCCACCTCGCCCGGGGTGCGCAGGGTAGGCGTGGTTTCCATCAGGCGCGCCGCCAGCGCGCTGACGTGGGGCGCCGCCCACGAGGTGCCGGAACTGACCACATAGGTGGAAGCGTAGCTATTCATCCAGGTCGACCTGACCGACTTGCCAGGGGCCCAGGCATCGACGCAATTGCCGAAATTCGAACCCATCTCGACCAGCCCCTTGGGATCGAGCGGCAGGAAGGCGCCGCTGCCATTCAAGGGCTGGGCCGGCTGGCCATTGCTATCGATCGCGCCGACCACCAGCGCGCCGTCGGACGGCAGGCGGTCGTTGAAGCTGTAAGCGCAGGCGTCGCGGTAGTTGTTGCCGGCCGACTGCACGAACACCGCGCCGCGATAGCCGGTGGCGCTGTTGGGTGCGATCAGGGAGCGCACGCTGGCCAGGAACGCGGCGGCAATAGGCGCGCGCGCGGGCGGAAGATTAACCAGCTGCGAGTTACTCGACAGATTGACCACGCCCATGCGGCCCTCGGCCTGGATGCGGCGCTTGGCTTCGTCCAGGGCGGCGATCACATTGGCCAGGCTGCCGCTGCCCACCGCGCATGTCGGGTCACCGTAAGCGAGCGAGACCAGCTTGGCGCCGGCATTGACCCCGGTCACGCCAAGCTGATCGTTCCTGGCCGCGATGATGCCGGCGACGAAGGTTGCATGCGGATACTTGCCGATCGAGCAGGCACCAGGCGCATTCCAGCGCGCGCTGACCGGCACGTCCACGTGGTTGCCGATGCCGCTGTCGATCACATACACGCTGGTGGCGCCGTTGCTGTTCGCGCTGCCGCCCACGGCTTGCACGCCCCACGGCAAGGTGCTCGCGCCGACCTGCACGTCCTGCCACACGGCGCTCGCGCTGGCATCGGCCTTCATGTTGGGCGCCACCGCCTTGATGCGCGGATCGCGCCGCAGCGCCGCTACTTGCTGCTCGGTCAGATAGGCGGCGAAGCCTTGCAGGGTGTGGCTGTAGGCATGGGTGGCGGCGACCCGGTGCGCCGCTTCGACCTCGTGCAGCAGGCGCATCACCTTGCCATCGTGCTCGGCGCCAAAGCGCGGATCGCTGACTGCCTTGGCGGAATAGCTTTGCGCGGCCGTGTCGGCGAACAGCACGATGTAATGGATGGTGCCGGCTTCATTGCGGATCGGCGCCTGCAGGGCCGCTTCCGCTTTCTGCAGCGCCGCCATGTTGCTTGCCGGCGTGCCTGGCGCAGCGCCGCCATTCTGGGCGCCGGCGAGGCCGGGCAGCGCAGCCGCACCGAGCACACCGCTCACGACCATTGCACACACACGTTTGCTCATCATTTTTGTCATTTTTTTTCCTTGTAGTGGTCAGCAGATTCCATCAGGTGAATATGCAGGTTGAGTTGTTTAAATATCAACAACAAGGAAAGTATAAACCGATTGCTATTAAAGCATTCTTACATTTTAGGAAATATATTATCAACGCGCGGGCAAGTCCTCCCCCGCGGCACCGCCAGCCGCTACCAAAGGTACTGCGGGGCGCCACCCGGCCAGCGCCACCTTTACTCCTTGCGCGGGCGTGCCAGACTGATTTTCCGACACCGCCAAGGAGCGTTACCGTGCTACCCACCATCTTCGCCGTCTTCGCGGCCTGCTTCGTGCTCGAACGCGTCATACCGGGCTGGACATTGCCCAAGATTCGCAGCTGGCCCCTGCGCGTACTCCTGATCAACGCCGCCCAGCTGGGCATCGTCGTGCTGGCCGGATTCAGCTGGGAGCGCTGGCTATCGTCCGTCTCGCTATTCCATCTGTCGCACTACCTGGACCCGGTCGCGGGCGCTCTGCTGGCCTACTTCATCGCCACCTTCGTGTTTTATTGGTGGCACCGGTGGCGCCATGAAGTCGACTGGCTGTGGCTGCATTTTCACCAGATTCACCACAGCCCGCGCCGCATCGAAGTGATCACCTCGTTCTACAAGCATCCCGGCGAGATGCTGGTCAACTCGATCATCGGCAGCCTGCTGGTCTACACCACGCTGGGGCTATCGCCGGAAGCGGGCGCGTATTACACGCTGTGCACGGCGCTGGGGGAGTTCTTTTATCACACCAGCGTGCGCACGCCGCGCTGGATCGGCTACGTCTTCCAGCGCCCGGAAATGCACCGCATTCACCATCAGTACGGACGGCACAAGAACAACTACGGCGATATCGTGTGGTGGGACATGCTGTTCGGAACCTACGAGAACCCGGCGCGCTTCGAGGCGAGCTGCGGTTTTGATGCGGAAAAAGAGGAACGCCTGCTCGACATGCTGGCTTACCGCGACGTGCACCGGGACGCACCGTAGCGACCGGGCCCGGTACGTTGGGCACGGCGCACCATGCAATGCCCATGCAAGCGCGCCAAAAATTAAAAAAGCCCCGCCCTCTTGCGAGAACGGGGCCATCGCGCCGCGCCTGAGCGCAGCGGCAAGCTTACATCTGCTCGATCATCACATCGCCGAAACCGGAGCACGACACTTGGGTCGCGCCTTCCATCAGGCGGGCGAAGTCGTAGGTGACTTTTTTCGAGGCGATCGATTTCTGCATCGACGAGATGATCAGGTCAGCCGCTTCCAGCCAGCCCATGTGGCGCAGCATCATTTCAGCCGACAGGATCAGCGAACCCGGGTTCACATAGTCCTTGCCTGCGTACTTGGGCGCGGTGCCGTGGGTCGCTTCGAACATGGCCACCGAATCGGACAGGTTGGCGCCCGGAGCGATACCGATACCGCCCACTTGTGCGGCCAGCGCGTCGGAAATGTAGTCGCCGTTCAGGTTCAGGGTCGCGATGACGCTGTACTCTGCCGGACGCAACAGGATCTGCTGCAGGAACGCATCGGCGATCGAATCCTTGACGATGATGTCGCGGCCGGTCTTCGGATTCTTGAACTTGCACCATGGGCCGCCATCGATCAGCTCAGCGCCGAACTCTTTCTGTGCCAGTGCGTACGCCCAGTCGCGGAAGCCGCCTTCGGTGTACTTCATGATGTTACCTTTGTGAACGATCGTCACGGAAGGCTTGTCATTGTCGACCGCGTACTGGATCGCCTTGCGCACCAGGCGCTCGGTGCCTTCGATCGACACTGGCTTGATGCCCAGGCCGGACGTCTCAGGGAAGCGGATCTTGGTGACGCCCATTTCCTTGATCAGGAAATCCATCAGTTTCTTGGCGCCTTCGGAACCTTGCTGGTATTCGATACCGGCGTAGATATCTTCCGAGTTTTCGCGGAAGATGACCATGTCGGTCTTCTCTGGCTCACGCACTGGCGAAGGCACGCCGGTGAAGTAGCGCACTGGACGCAGGCAGACATACAGGTCGAGCTGCTGGCGCAGGGCGACGTTGAGCGAACGGATGCCGCCGCCGACCGGAGTCGTCAACGGACCCTTGATCGACACAACGTAGTCCTTCAGCACTTCCAGGGTTTCTTCCGGCAGCCACACGTCCGGGCGGTACACGGTGGTCGATTTCTCGCCGGCATAGATTTCCATCCAGCTGATCTTGCGCTTGCCGCCGTAGGCCTTGGCCACGGCTGCGTCGATAACCTTGATCATGACCGGGCTGATATCGACGCCGGTGCCATCGCCTTCGATGTAGGGAATGACTGGATTA
This sequence comes from Massilia sp. DJPM01, assembly GCF_030348125.1. NCBI lineage: Bacteria > Pseudomonadati > Pseudomonadota > Betaproteobacteria > Burkholderiales > Oxalobacteraceae > Massilia > Massilia sp. DJPM01. Next base: position 52,506 of record NZ_JAQOZV010000031.1, on the reverse strand, counting down.
TCTGGTACATTCAGCGAAAAATCGGCATTGACCGAGATTTTTTGGCCGTCAGCAGGTACTTTGATATGTTGATACATCGTGATCTCCGAAGTGGACGCATAGCAGGCAGCAACATCGTTGCGTCTGTCAGGCATGGTCTGCAATCTGAATTGGTTACTATAAAAACGACGAGAGTTGTAGTCTTCTATAAGACATAAGACGCGCGTTTCACATTATGCACCAGTATTTTACTAGGCGCTACGATTTTGCGACACTAACAATTGGCACGCCAGCCGAACGGCGGGCCCAACTTCTTCCCAACCACGCAATTATGCCCCTCATTCTATTTAACAAGCCGTTCCAGGTGTTATGCCAGTTTTCGCCCCAGCCGGGACGCGCATCGCTGGCCGACTACCTGCGCACGCCCAACATCTACCCGGCCGGCCGGCTGGACGCCGACAGCGAGGGGCTGATGCTGCTCACCGACGATGGCCGCCTGCAGCACAGCATCGCCCATCCCGATCACAAGCAAGCCAAGACCTACCTGGTGCAGGTCGACGGTGCGCTCGATGCGGACGCGCTGGCGCGGCTGCGGGCGCCGCTCGACCTGGGCGACTTCGTGACCAAGCCCTGCCGCGCGGTACAGATTGCCGAACCGGGCTGGCTGTGGCCGCGCACGCCCCCGATCCGGGTGCGCGCCGACAAGCCGACCAGCTGGATCGCGATCACTTTACAGGAAGGGAAGAATCGCCAGGTGCGGCGCATGACGGCCGCGGTGGGATTGCCGACCCTGCGGCTGGTACGCAGCAGCATCGGGCCGTTTTCGCTGGCGACGCACCCCTTGATGCCCGGGGAATGGGTGGAAGTGCCAGCCGGCGACATGAAGAAAATCTGAAGATTTTCTAACCGGGGTCAGAGTGAGCTGCACCGTGTTGACCACTGACTTCATAGCCGTCGCCCCCGCGCCAAGGCGCGGGGGCGACAGTTTTCATGCAAGCGCACACGCGCCTTTCAGGCCGAAACACACGAGAAAAACCCGCCGTGGCCGAAGCCAGGCGGGTTTTTTGACATGCTCACAAGCTCAGCCGGCAGACCGAAGTCCGCGCGGCGGCACGGGCTATTAAGCCAGCGCTTTCAGAGCAGCAGCCAGACGGCTCTTGTGACGCGCTGCTTTGTTCTTGTGGATGATTTTCTTGTCGGCGATGCTGTCGATGGTCGACACGGATGCCTGGAAGATCGATGCTGCAGCCGCTTTGTCGCCAGCCTGGATAGCCTTGCGCACTGCTTTGATAGCGGTACGCAGGGTCGAACGCTGCGACGAATTGTGAGCGTTTTGCTTAACTGCTTGACGAGCGCGCTTGCGTGCTTGTGCGGTATTTGCCATGGAATTTCCTAAATCGGGGTCAAGTTGCGTTTGCAAACAATAGCGTCTGTCAAACCAGTGTTTTTTCTACACCTTGTGTGTCAAACCAGTGCCTGCCAAACATTAGTGTCTGCGTAACAGAATTCTGTACAGCCTTCGATTATAGCGAAAACTTTCGGCAAGGGCAATTCAAAAATCAACATTTGTCCGGCGCCCCCCTCCGCGCCACTCTTGCCGGGCTATAATCCCGGCCCATGAACTTGCTCAAAACCCTGGCTGCCATCTCCAGCATGACCATGCTGTCCCGCGTCACCGGCCTGCTGCGCGAAAGCCTTTTCGCGCGCGCCTTCGGCGCTTCGGAATATACCGATGCCTTCAACGTCGCCTTCCGCATTCCCAACCTGCTGCGCCGCATGTTCGCCGAGGGCGCCTTCGCCCAGGCCTTCGTGCCGATCCTGGCCGACGTCAAGGCCCAGCATGGCGACCAGGGTACGCGCCCGCTGATCGACAGCGTGGCCACGGTGCTGATCTGGTCGACCCTGCTGATCACCATCGCCGGCATCATTTCCACGCCGCTGCTGATCAAGTGGGTCATGGACACCTCCAAGCAGACGCCCCAGGCCGGGCAGGCGGCGATCTTCATGACGCGCGTGATGTTCCCCTACATTATCTGCATGGCCTTCGTCTCGCTGGCCAGCGGCATCCTCAATACCTGGCGCCAGTTCAAGATTCCCGCCTTCACCCCGGTGCTGCTGAATATTTCCTTCATCCTGGCCTCGCTGTTCCTGGCCCAGCGCCTCGAACAGCCGATCTACGCGATGGCGTTCGCGGTGGTGGTCGGCGGCCTGCTGCAGGTGGGCATCCAGATTCCCTCGCTGATGAAAATCGGCATGCTGCCGCGCATCTCGCTCAATCCCATCGCCGCCCTGCGCGACCCGGGCGTGCACCGCATGCTCAAGAAGATGGGGCCGGCCGTGTTCGCCGTCTCCGCCGCCCAGATCAGCCTGCTTGTAAATACCGGCATCGCCTCGCGCCTGGGCGCCGGCAGCGTCTCGGCCCTGACCTATGCCGACCGCCTGATGGAATTTCCCACGGCGATGCTGGGCGTGGCGCTGGGCACCATTTTGCTGCCCAGCCTGGCCAAGGCGAATACCGAGGGCGACACCTCCGAATACTCGGCCCTGCTCAACTGGGGCCTGCGCCTGACCTTCCTGCTGGCCCTGCCCGCCTCGGTCGGCCTGGCCGCGCTGGCCGAACCGATGATCGCCACCCTGTTCCATTACGGCGCCTTCAACGTCAAGGCCATCCACGCGGCGGCCATGCCGCTGATGGCGTACAGCGCGGGCCTGGTCGGGATCATCCTGGTCAAGACACTCACGCCCGCCTTTTACGCGCGCCAGGACGTGCGCACGCCGGTGCGCATCGCCATCGGGGTGCTGGTCGCGGTGCAGCTGATGAACCTGGTATTCGTGCCGCTGCTGGAAGGCGTGGCCGGACTGGCGCTGTCGATCGGCATGGGCGCCTGCCTGAACGCGGCCGTGCTGTACAGCATGCTGCGCAAGCGCGCCATTTACGTGCCGCAGCCGGGCTGGCTGATGTTCTTCGCCAAGCTCGTGATTGCCGTGGCGGTGATGGGCTTGATCGCCTGGTACGGCAAGATCCAGTTCGACTGGGCCGCACTGCAAGCGCAGCCATGGCTGCGCGCCGGCGCCCTGTTCGCCATCGTGGCTGGCAGTGCCACGGCGTATTTCGTGGTGCTGTTCGGCCTGGGCTTCCGCTTCAAGGATTTCAAGCGCAGCGGGCGCTGAACTAGCGCTCGCGCCGGGGCTCGTTGCGGCGGCCCTCGTCGCGCTGGCGTTCATCGCGGCGGCGCTCCTCTTCCTCCGCCTTGTCCCTGTCCTGTTTGTTGGTGCCCGAGGGATCGTCCTCTTCCACCGGTTCCGCCGCCTTGGCGTCCGCAGCGGGTGGCTCGGCCGGCGGCTCCTCGGGCGGCGCGGGGGCTTCCTGGGGTTCGGCCGCCGGCGGCATCGCCGCCGCCGGCTCCCCGGGCGGCTTCATGGCGCCGTCCGGCGCCGGCGCGGCCGGCGCAAACAGCGGCGGCTGAGTGGGCGCGGGCGACGCCGGCGCCTCCTGCGGCGGCATGGTCTGCGACGACAGCGTGAACTTCCAGTCCGAAAACCGGGTCTTGTTTTCCATGTTCAAGAAGCGCGCATCGAAATTGCCGACCTTGAGCGGCTGCGCGTTCGACAGGCTGTACACGCCCAGCACGCCCTGCTTGTCGGTCAAATACATGATGCCCCACTCGGCCTTGCCGGTGATCGGGTCGACGAAAATCTTGCGCAGGTGGCGGCGCGGGTTGGGAAAGCGCGGGTCCTTGAGCAATTCCTGCAAGCTGGGCGGCTGCTGCGGCTGGCCGGGCGGGGTCGCGGCGGCGTAGCTGCGCAGCGCATCGCTGAAGGCGGCGCCGATATCGAGCAATTCTTCCTCGGCGGCGGCGCGCTGCATGAGCGCGCCGACCTTGAGGCTGGCCGCGCCGACCAGCCCGACGATGGTGACCAGGATGATCAGGCCCAGATAGGTAAAGCCGCCGGCGCGCGGCGGCCGCCTACCAGTCGAGATACGGTTTGCCGTTGCGGTCATTGCCGGGCGCCCCACTCTTGATGCTGTACAGATTGCCCCGGGTGGTGTCTTCGGGCGGCACCAGGATCCAGCTGGTGCTGCTGTCGGCCACCGGGTCGACCGGAATCGCGCGCAGGTATTTTTTCTCGACCAGCTGTTCCAGCGAATCGGGATAGCGCCCGGTGTCGGCGTAATACTGGTCGATCACGGCGCGGACATTGCGCAGGTTGTCGGCCAAGATGGTGTCCTTGGTACTGTCGATGCTGGGAAAAAAGCGCGGCACCGCGAGCGTCAATAGCAGCGCGATAATGCCCAGCACCACCAGCAATTCGATCAGGGTGAAGCCGCGCGCTGTGCGGCCAGGTTTCGCTTGCATCTTGTTCACCATTTGCGGTACGGCACATCATTGAGGCCAACCCGGTCCGAGGTCGAATACACATCGTACACGTCCTCGCCTTCGCGCGGGTCGCTGGCCTCGCTGGCGTAGCTGCGCTTGCCCCAGGTCTGGGCCCCGCTCAGGTCGCTGTTGGGATTGAAGGGATCGCGCGGCACGCGGCGCAGGAAAAAAATCTTGGCGCGCTTGGGGCTGCGCATGTCGGGCGCGCCTTCGACCAGCTGTTCGAGCGACTTGGGGTAGCCGTTGCTGTTGAGGGAGCGCGCGATGCGCCCTTCGTCGTAGGCACGCTTGTAGGCGTCGATGCCCTGGCGGATTTCGCGCAGCGAGCGGCGCAGTTCCTGCTCTTGCTGGCGTTGCATGGTCACTTGCGTCACCGGCACCACCAGGGTGCCGAGCAGGGCCAGAATCGCCAGTGTCACCAGCAATTCGATCAGCGTGAAGCCGCGGCCCCGCCCTTGCGCCATCATTGCTGCGGCACGGGCGTGGTTTCCGGGACCGGGATCGGGGTCACGGCGGCGCCAGGCGCCTCGGGTGCGGCCGAAACCGGGGCCGGGGCAGGAACCGGGGCCGCGGCCGGCACCGGTGGACGCGCACCCGGCGACGGCGGCATCAGCACCGGTGCGCGCGCCGCGCTGTCGGGACGGCGCCGGAAGCTGGTCTCGGTGCCGGCGCTGAACTCGGACGCGCCGGCGGGCGGACGCTGGATGTTGCGGATCAGGTGAGGCGTAATCGACAGCACGATCTCGGTGCGGTCGGCGCCATCGGCGACGCGGCCGAACAGGCGGCCCACGATCGGCAGGCTGCCCAGGCCGGGAATCTTGGTGCCGTTGCTGCGGTCTTCGTTGTTGATCAGGCCCGCCAGCACCTGGTTCTCGCCATCCTTCAACTGCAGCATGGTGGTCGCTTCGCGGTTGCCGATGCGGTAGGCGATATTGCCCGAGGCGGTAGTGATCGCCTCGCCCAGGGAGCTGACGGTGAGGCCGACGCGGATACCGATTTCATTATTCAGGTAAATGGTCGGCTCCACGTTGAGCGTCAGGCCGACGTCGAGATAGGTGATCGATTCCTGCGAAAAGCCGCTGGCCACGCCGCCGCCCGACAAGGTGGTGGTGATGTTCGGGATCTTGTCGCCGATGACGATCTTGGCTTTTTCCTTGTTGCGCACGCGGATGCGCGGATTGGCCAGGGTGTTCGAGTCGCCATCGGTCTTTTTCGCGGTGATCGTGGTCGACAGCGACGACAGGCCGATATCGGCGCGTCCCAGGCCGCGCACCGTGTCGAGCGTGAGCTGGCCGCCGTTGCTGCCGACCAGCGGCGCCAGCGTCAGCGAGGTAGGCCAGGCCACGCCCAGTTCCAGCAGGCGGCTGCGCTTGATCTCCAAAATCTCCACTTCGAGCATGACTTCCGGCTCGGCCACGTCTTGCAGCGCCACCAGCTTGGCGGCCAGCTTGATCGCTTCCGGGTTGTCGCGCACGATCACGAGATTGAGCTTTTCATCGATCACCACGTCGCGCGACTTGAGGATGGTCTTGAGCGTGTTGGCCACCACCTTCGCATCGGCGTTCGCCAGGAAGAAGGTCTTGACCGTCATCTCCTGGTATTCCTTGAGCTTGGCGGCGACGTTCTGGTACACCAGCAGGGTATTGCCGTCCATGACCTGGTAGTCCAGCTGGTTGGACACCATCAGGTAGTAGATGGCCGCTTCGACCGTGCTGTTTTTCAGGAAGATCGAGGTCTTCTGGTCGGTCTTGACGTCCTTGTCGAAGATGAAGTTCAGGTTCGAGCGGCGCGCGATCACGTCGAGCACCTGCTTGAGCGGGGCATCGCGGAACTCGATGCTGATCGGCGTCTTGTAGGCGGCGGCCAGGCCGGTTTCGGCGGCCGGGCCGGCGGTCTTCTCGGTCACTTGCAGCAGCAGCTGGCGCGCCGGCTCGTACTGCGGGCGCTCGACCAGGATCGCGGCGGCGCGCGCGCGCGCCACATCGTAGTCCTTGCGCTCGAAGGCGGCACTGGCGTCTTCCATCACCTTGGTGTGGCGCTCGTCCATCTCGATCAGGCGCAGGCCGGCGCGGGCGCGTTCGTTGGCCGGGTCGATCGCCAGCACGCGCTGGTAACCCTGCAGCGCGGGCGCGGCCTTGCCGGCCCCCAGCGCACGTTCGGCCTGCTCGACCAGGCGCGTGGTGGCGCGGTCGCGCGCGCGCAGGTAGGCCGCGCGGTAGACCGGGTTTTCGGGCTGGGCATCGATCGCCTGGCGGTACTTGAGCAGGCTGGCCTCGACCTGGTCCTTCTCGATCAGCGAATTGCCTTCGAGGTAGGCGGCCTGTCCGGCGCAGCCGGCCAGCACCAGCGCCATCAGCGGCAGCGCCGCGCCGCGCACAAGACGGCTCCAAAGTGGCAAATACAGGCAGCGTGTGCCAATCCGGTGACTAGCCATCAGTCGAAGACTCCAATGTTGAGCTGTTGAACCTGGTTCAAGGGCAGATAGGTAAGGGTCAGCGTGGGCGGCGCGATTGCGTCCACCCGGTAAGTGCCGTCGATTACCATCTTGTGACGTACGATATAGGTCTTGTCGCCGCGCGCGAGGAATACTTCCCACGCGCCCTCGCCCACCGCCTTGCCGATAAAGACAAACGGCAGCGGCGGCGCGCTGGGCGGCGGTGGCGGCGGCGGCGTGTTGTCGACCGGCGGCGGGGGCGGCGGCGGATTGAGGTTCTGGCTGCCGAAGACGGTGTTGGCGCCGAAGGCGTCGTCATCGTCGCCGATCAGCGTGTCGCGCGCGACCAGGCGCAGGATGGCCGGTTCGGCCGCTACGGCCGGCATGGTGCTGGTGGCGGCACTGGTGCGGGCGGCAGCCGCTTTCGGCGCGCTGCGTTCGACCGCTTCGCTCACGCCGGAATCAGGCGTCTTGTCGCCGAACACCAGCAGGCCGGCGGCGAGCAGCACGGCCGCGCCCATCACGAGGTGGCGCGGCGTCATTGCGCCACTCCCGGCTGGTCGGCCAGGTAGAAGGTCATGCGCACGCGCGCCTCCAGCGCAGGCTCGCCGATATTGTCGCGCTTGAAGCTGATTTCGTCGAGCGAGGCAAAGGGAATGGCGCGCAGCGACAGCATGGTGAACTTCCAGATGGCGTTGTAGCTGCCCTTGACCGGCAAGGTCACCTGGTAGGTATGCAGGCGCGCATTGCGGTCGAAAGCCCCCTTGTAGTCGCCCTGCGAGAGCGACAGGCCGCTCTTGGCGGCGATCCCGAACAGGGTCTTGACCTGCTGCTCGGCGTAGCGCTTCTCGCCCAGGGTGGCGTAGAACAGGGCCAGGTTTTGGTTGGCAATCACGGGAGCCGGCTTGTCGACGTGCGCCGGGGTGCGCGCCATCTGCAGCGCGACGGCGTGGTTCTTCGAGCGCAGCGCGGCCTGCGGCAGCAGCCAGGCCACGGCGGCGGCGGCGCCGGCCAGCAGCACGCAGGCGCCGCACAACAGCGGCCCGCGCGCGACCACGGCCAGGCGCGCGCGCAGCAGCAGCACGGAGAAGGCGGGCGCGTTCATGGCGCCACCCATTCGGCTTCGAGCTGGAAGCGGATCGGCTTGGCCGGGTCTTGTTCGTTGATTTCGTGACGGATCAGGGTTACTCCGGAAAACAGTTCCTCGTGCTTGAGCAGCTCGACGTATTCGATCATGGCGTCGCTGCTTTTCGCTTCGGCGGTGATTTTCATGGTGCGCTTGCGCGCGTCCGGTTCCAGCGCCAGCATGCCGATGGTCGGCGGCGTGGCGGCGCCGATGGCGTCGTACAGCGCGCGCCACGGCAGGTTCAGTTGCAGCACGGCGGCGTTGACGGCGGCGGCCTGCGCTTCCGAAATGCGCGGCCCCACGGCGACCGGCGCCACCGCCACGGGCACCCGTGCGCGCAGTTGCGCGGCTTGCAGTTCGGCGGCCTGGGCGCGCTGCTGCGCCATCAGGCGCCAGCCCAGGGTGGCCGCGGTGGCGCACAGCGCCAGCGCCAGCACGGCCACGATCCAGGTGGCAGGACCGGCGCGGTGCAGGGTACGCTGCAGGCTCGGCGGCGCAAAATCGATGCGGACCGGCTTCATGACAGGCTCCCGGTGGCGGCCAGGCGCGCGCAGTCGGACCAGCCGGCGCCCTGCCCCTGCCCCTGCCCTTGCCCCAAAAGATGGCAGGCCAGGGTCGCATGGGAGGCTCCCTTGTTCCAGGTGGCCGGTGCATGGCCCGACACGGCCAGGCGCGCCGGCGCGGCCAGGTTCAGGCGCAGCGCTTCGCGCGCCACGTGCGCGGCCAGCCAGTCCAGGTCGGCCCCGTCGGGCAGCGCGCTGGCGCGCACGGCGCGGATGGCGCCGCCGTCGATCATGCCCAGGGTGAGCACGCGCTGCTGCACCAGGCCATACCAGGCGCCGGCCTTGAGGGCGCCGCGCCACTGGTTGAAGCCGGCCACGAATTGCGGCACCAGTTCGACGATGGGCGCGCGCTGGGCGGCGCATACCTGTTCGATCAGCGCCAGCAAGTGGCGCGGCAGCGCGGCTGCCAAAAACGCTTGCGCCGGGTCCCAGCCGGCCGACAGCGTCCAGGCGCCGGTCGGTTCGCCGAACAGGGTCTGGAAGCGCAGCGCGGCGGCCGCCTCAAGGTCGGCCAGGCGTGCGCTGCCGGCCGGCGGCGCGACCTGCCAGATGCGCACCAGTTCGTCCGCCAGCACGATGGTCACGGGCCAGCTGGCGCAGCCGGCGCCCTGCAGCAGCTGGCGCAGGGCCAGGCCGATCGCTTCGGGATGGCTGCCGCCGTCGAACGCGAGTTCGCCCACGAGTTCGGGAGCGCGGCTGCCCCAGCGGCTGGTCTTGAGGAGCGCGACCGCGCCTGGTGCCACGCCGACGCGCAGCGCTTGTCCGAAACGTCTACGCATGCAGGGTCACCCGCTTGATTTCGCTGAGGGTGGTGGCGCCGCGCTTGACCAGGTCGAGCGCGGCCAGGCGCAGGCTGCGGGTGCCGTTGGCGTGGGCCGCGGCCTTGATCTGGCGGATCGGACGCTTGTCGACGATCAGTTCGCGGATTTCGTCGTTCAGGGTGAGGATTTCGGCGATCGAGCGCCGCCCCTTGTAACCGGTGCCACGGCAGTCGCCGCAGCCCTTGCCCTGCATGAAAAGATAATCTTGCACGTCCTTGCGTTCCAGGTTGACGCCATCGAGTTCGGCGTCGCTCGGGGTGAACTGCTCGGCGCAATGCGGGCAGTTCATGCGCACCAGGCGCTGGGCCCAGATGCCGTTGAGCGCCGAGACGAAGGCGTAGGGGTCGATGCCCATGTGGGTAAAGCGGCCGAACACGTCAAACACATTGTTGGCGTGGACGGTGGTGAGCACCAGGTGGCCGGTGAGGGCCGACTGCACCGCGATTTCGGCGGTTTCGCGGTCGCGGATTTCGCCGACCATGATCTTGTCGGGATCGTGGCGCAGGATCGAGCGCAAGCCCTTGGCAAAGGTCAGGCCCTTCTTTTCGTTGACCGGGATTTGCAGAATGCCGGGCAGCTGGTATTCGACCGGGTCTTCGATGGTGATGATCTTTTCGCGCCCGTTGTGGATTTCGGTCAGGGCCGCGTACAGGGTGGTGGTCTTGCCCGAGCCGGTCGGCCCGGTCACCAGCAGCATGCCGTAGGCTTCCTGCGCCAGCATGCGCAAGGACACCAGCGAGGGCGCGTCGAAACCGAGCGCTTCGAGCGTGAGCGCGCCGTAGGCTTCGATCATGGCGCGCTTGTCCAGGATCCGGATGACCGCGTCCTCGCCGTGAATGCTGGGCATGATGGAGACGCGCAAATCGATTTCGCGTCCGCCCGATTCGACCCGGAAGCTGCCGTCCTGCGGCACGCGGCGCTCGGCGATATCGAGTTCGGCCAGCACCTTCAGGCGCGAGATGATGTGCTCCGCCACTTCGATGCCATTGACCGAGGTGGCGTGATCGAGCACGCCGTCGACCCGGTACTTGACGGCCAGGCCGCTGGCGGTGCTCTCCAGGTGGATGTCGGAGGCGCCGGCCTTGAGCGCGTCGTACAGGGTCGAGTTGACCAGCTTGACGGCCGGACTGGCCGCTTCCGACACCGAGGCGAACGACAGCACGGCGGCGGTCTTGCCGTCGCGCCGGGCGTCGCCCACGTTGGCCACCAGGGTATCGACCGCGCGCGCGGATTCCTCCTGCTTGGACAGGTAAGCCTGGATATCCGATTGCAGCGCCAGGCGCAGGTGCAGCGGCGCGCTGGGCGTGGCCCGGGCGCAGGTGGTGAGCCAGGTTTGCAGGTCGACGTCGAACGGGTCGGCGATCACGCCCGTGACCCGCCCGCCCGGCTCGCGCAGCAGCACGCAGTGGCGCGCCAGCGCCTGGGCCAGCGGCAGCAGGTCGAAGGCGGTGGCGCAGCTGAGCATTTCAGCCGTTTCCATCACCGTCAGGCCGAACGGGTCGGCCAGGGCTTGCACGATCTGGCGCGCATCGAGCCCGCTGACCGCTTCCAGTTCGGCCACCAGTGGGCGCTGCGATTGCAGGCTCTGGGCGCGGGCGCGCGCCAGCAGGGACGGGTCGAGCATGGGCGGGTTCGGCACGGCGTTCAAGACATGTCTCCCGCCAGATCGAAAATCGGCATATACAGCAGCACCACAATGGCGCCGACGACCAGCCCGATGGCGGCCATCAGCAGGGGTTCAAAAGTGCGCGTGAAGCGGTCGATCCAGCGGCTGATTTCGCCGTCGTAGAACGCGGCCGACTGGGTCAGCATCGGCCCCATGTCGCCGGTACGCTCGCCCACGCGCAGCATGCGCAGCGAAATCGGGGTGGTCAGGCTGTTCGCTTCGAATGCGCTCGACAGCGGCAAGCCCGATTCGATGCTGGTGCGCGCCGCCGCCAGCGAGGCGCGCATCGACACCGACACCATGGCTTGCACGGTATCGATGGCGTTGACGATGGTGATGCCGCCTTCGCTGAGCATGCCGAGCGTCAGGTACAGGCGCGACAGTTCATAGATGCGCACCCGCTCGCCGATGCCGGGCAGGCGCGTGATCAGGCGCGTCAGGCCGCCGTTGCGGGTCAGGTGGCGCCACAGCAGCACCAGCGCACTGGCGAGCACGGCGACGCCGCCCAGCAGCAGGCTGGTGTGGCCGCTGGCGAACTGGCCCCAGCCGAGCAGCATGTGCGACATCCATGGCAGGTTGCGGCCGGCGCCCTGGTAGACCTCGGCAAAGCGCGGCACCACGTAGGTAATCAGGAACATGCTCACGCCGCCGCCGACTGCCAGCAGGATCACCGGATAGATGGCGGCGCTGACGATCTTGCTGCGCACCACGTCGATACGCTGCTGGTAATCGATGTAGCGCGCCAGCGAACGCGGCAAGTCGCTGGTGCCTTCGGCGGCACGCACGATGCCGATGTAGAGCGGCGAAAACAGGTCGGGCTGGTCGGCCAGCACGCTGGAAAAGCGCTTGCCTTCGCGCAAGCCGCCAAGCAGGCGTTCCAGCACGCTGCGGGTGGAGAGATTGGTTTCTTTTTCGAGCAGGGCTTCGAGCGCTTCGACGATGCCCAGGCCGGCCGTCAGCAGGGCCAGCAATTCCTGGCTGAACAGCACCAGCGACAGGCTGGCGCCACGGCTGCGGCGCAGGCCGGCCGCGCGCACCGGTTCGACCGCGCTGACGAACAGCCCGCGCGCTTCGCACTGGCGGCGGGCATCGGCCTCATCCTGGGCGTCGACCACCTGGCTGCTAATGCTCAGGTCAGGCGCGAGGGTACGGACAGCAAACTGCATGAGGCCTTTACGGGGGGATGGGTCAGGAAACTATTGGGACGTGATGTCGGCGTTTTCGCCGGTGCCGCCGGGCTGGCCGTCCTTGCCGGTCGACAGGATTTCATACTCGCCCTTGCTGCCTGGCGCGCGGTACTGGTACGGGCGGCCCCATGGGTCCAGCGGCACCGCCTTTTTCAGGTAGGGACCATTCCACTTGACGCCGGCGGTGGCGGGCGCGACCAGCAGCGCGGCCATGCCTTCTTCGGTGCTCGGGTAGCGGCCGACGTCGAGGCGGTAGGTGTCCAGCGATTTTTCGAACGCTTCGATCTGGGCCTTGGCAACCGTCACTTCCGATTTGCCGAGCTGGGCGAAATACTTCGGTCCCACGTAGGCCGCCAGCAAGCCGATGATGACGATAACGACCAGCAATTCGAGCAAGGTAAAGCCGGCGTGGCGCTCACGTCGGGCACTGTTGAATTTGGTTGCTGCAAACATCCGTTCGACTCCTCAATGCTGAATTTGGCGTGCAAGGCTACCATGCCGCCGACGGTTGCGACAACTATTCTTTCATAGAGGACGCGGGGAGATTTGACATGCTTTGGGGCAAGGTTTTTCGGGGTGCTTACGGATCGATTACGGCTATGCGGCGTGGGCAAAAAAAAGCACATTTGCCGTCGCCGGACAAATGTGCAATGCATGCTGGCGGGCCGTGACGGCCCGCCAGGACACTGCTTAGCGCGGCGCCTTGGCGGCGCGGCGGCGTACGAACGCGACCAGGCCCAGGCCGGTCATGACGAGCAGCATGTCCGATGGCTCAGGCACCGACACGCGCACGTTACGGGCAGCCGTGTAGCTCACGCTGGCGGCATCATCGATCGTCGGCGGATTGAGGCTGAACTCGAGCAGAAAGTTTGGCTGCACCAGGTAGTTGCCGAGCGCATCGTACATGGCAATGCTGAAGGTCGATGCAAAGCCCGGCACGGTCAGGAAGTCGCCGCTGAAGTTCACGTCGAAACCGAATTTTTCGCCCAGGGTGACACCATGCGTTACCGAGCTGAAGTCCTCGCTGTTATCGAATTTTGCCGAGGCAGGCAAGGCACCGCCAACGCTACCGAAACGGAAGGTTTCCGCGCCCAGATTGCCGGTGAAATTGCTCACCGTGGCCATGGCACCGCTGGCGCCGGTGAAGCTGGACAGCCAGAAATCCATCGAACCGTTACCGGAATAATTGGTGGTGTCGATATCGACGTGGTAGGTCGGTCCTGCCGTTGCGTTACCGATGCCGAAAGCAAGGGTGGCCGCGAGTAACGCTTGTTTGACGAACGTCTTAAAATTGAACATGTTGCTCCCTTAGAGTGAACCACTTAAAATTTTACTGACGAAACCAATGCCTCGCCGTGCCGGGTTGCTGAAGACAACTCTCAGTGTGATTTTTTCCCCGGCTTGAATTGTAGCATTGTTAACACTCACATAAGGTTCATTTCCGACAACACCTGATTTATTCTCCAGGATGACGCCCTCGGTCAGGCCGGTCAGCACCAGGTGCACGGGGCCGGTGATGGCCGCGCCGGAGGTGTTGGTCAGGGTGATGGTGGCGCTGAACTTGTTGGCCAGGCGGTCCACGCTCAGGCCGGAGCGCTGTTCGCGGAAGGACGCCGTTACGTCGAGGTAGGTCGGGGCCAGGTTCAGGGCCACCACCACCGGATCGTGATCCGAGGAGCGGAAGGCATCGTTCCGGTACAGGGCTGCCGCGGCGGCGCTCTTGGCGTCGGTGTTGTAGTCGATCACGGTCGGTTCATCCGCATTGGTATGCCATTCGGTGGCGCCGGCGACCTGGGCGTCGAGCGAGGCGCTCGCCAGTGCATGGTCGAGGTAGCCGCTTTCGCCGTCGAAGACGTAAGAGTAAGGAATGCCCGACGGACGCACGAAGCGTTCCAGCTCATTGACCAGGCCAGCCTGGTTGAGCAGGTGGATCGGATCTTCAAAGCCGTGCGCATTCATGTCGCCGATGACCAGCACGTCCGGGTCGCCGGCGCTGCTGATCACGTGCGGAATGAAATACGTGGCCAGGCGGGTCGCCTGCAGCACGCGGGTGGCATTGTTGCAGCTCTGGCCATCGCCCAGGTCGGCATTGGCGCCGCTACCGCAGCCGCCCTTCGACTTGAGGTGGTTGACGATCAGCGAGAATTTGGCGCCATTGCCGGCCTTGAAGGTTTGCGCCATCGGCGGACGGTTGTTGACCGCGTCGCCGTCAGACAGCGCGCCACCGAGCATGGCCAGCTTGGCCGGCTTGTAGATCATCGCCACGCGGATCGCGTCGGTGCCGGTGGTGGCCGGCTTGGGTACGTAGGCATAGGCCGGATAACCGATGGCCGCGTTGAGCTGCTTGACCAGGTAATCGACCGCAATGTCATCGTTGTTCTGGATTTCCATCAAGCCCACCACGTCGGCGTCGATGCCCTTGAGTTCACCCACGATCTTGTCGCGCTGGCGCACGAATTCGGCGCTGTTGTCGGCGCCACGGCAATTCGAGGCGCGCGTGGTCGAGCCGACCGTGCAGCCCTGTCCCGTGCGGCCCCAGGCGTCGGTGCCGTCGAGGAAGGTGGTGAAGAAATTCAGCACATTGGCGCTGGCCACCTTGATGTTGCCAACTGGCAGTTCCGGCGCCAGCAGGCGCGGATTGCTGCGGGTGAACGATGGCGCGGCGGTCGGCTGGATCTTGAAGGCCGCGCCGCCGCCGCCGATGGCGCCGAAGTCGACCACGCCGACCAGGTTGCCCACCGTGTCGCCGGCGCGCACCGTGCCATCCTGGCCGAGGTAGGGAATGCCGGAGCAGACCACCACGTCGGCGCACGGCGGGGTGGCCGCGGGCGGCGCCACGAACCAGCTGTCGTCGAGCACCAGTTCGTTGCCGGCATTGGCCTTGGCCAGCGCCAGCGCTTCCGGCGTGCCCGGACGGTAGCGGTTGGTCGCGGTTTCGCGGCGCCCGACCGACAAGGTCAGTTCGCCACGGTCGCCCAGGTAGCTGGTCTGGTTGACAGTCAGCGCATTGGTGATATTGACCAGCATCGCTTCATGGCGCGCCAGGTCCATGCCCGGCTCGAACACGATATTGGCCGGGGTGACGCTGTGGCCGGCGCCGAGCACGCTGGTGGCCGTCACGTCTTTCATTTCGGTGTAGGTGCGTGCGGCGCCGGTCGGCTTGTACTCGACGATGGTGCCTTTCACGCGCACCAGGTCGCCCACGGCGACCAGCGGGGCGGTAGCGGTGAAGACGAACAGGCCGTCCGAGGTGGCCGGATCGCCATCGCCGCTGGCATCCTGGATGAAGTAGCCGTTCGACACCTTGTGGGTGACCACGCCTTCGGTGCTCACGCTGGCATTGACGAAGGGGCTGGCCGCGCCGGCGCCCTGGATCTGCGGAATGGTGGCGGCGCCGGCGACGCTGACGCTGACCGGGCAAGTCGCTTCCTGGCCGGCATTGTTGGTGAAGCGGATGACGACTGGATAGCTGCCGGCCACCAGGGCCGCGCTGGCCTGCAGGTTGACGCTGGCGCTGCCGCCATTGGCGCTGGCGGGGCTCAAGCTGCCGAGGCTGATGCCGGGCACGTTGCCGCTGGCGATGACGGCACCGTTGACGATGCTGTCTTCATCCGAGGCGCTCAGCGGCACCGCACCCGGCTTGCCCTGTTCGATGGCCATGCTGGCCGGGCAGACCGGGATGATCGGCTTGGCTTGCGGAATGGTGTTGCCGCAACTGTTGCGGGCCGAGGCGCTGGTGCGCGGGGCCGGGGCAGCGGTGGCGAAGTCCATGCTGTTGTCATCGGTGTCGGCACAGCCGCCGTTGGCGCGGAACAATGCCAGCGCGGCCGACATGGCCGGCGCGCGCGTGCCTTCGGCGCCGTTGGCGGTGCCGAATCCGATCAGATCGGCGACGTTGTCGCCCGCCGGGGTGGCGCCGCTGAGGGTGACGCTATCGCGCACCAGGGCCACTTTGCCGTTCGATGCCGACATATTGAAGCCGCTTGCCGGCACGATCAGCGGGTTTGGCAGCGATGGCTGGCCTGCGCCGCCGCTCTGCTCCTGGATCAGTACATACTGGCCAGGCTCGACGGTGAAGGTCGGCAAGGCCGATTTGCCGCTCCAGGCGCCGGTACTGGTAGCCGAGCCGTACTGCACGCTCCAGCCTTCGGCGGTGACCGCGGTCGTGCCGCGATTGAAGATTTCGATGTAGTCGTGGGTGAAGAAAGTGGTACCGGCGTTACCGCCCGCACCATACACCTGGCTGATCACGAGGTCAGGCGACACGGCCATGGCGGGAGCGGATAAACCAGCCATCAACGCGGCGAGCACGGTAAGCCGGCCGGGGACAGGCATGGTTGCTACGAGCTTTTTCATCGAAACTTCCTGAAGGGAGGAGATTGGAATCGTCATGATCATATTGACTATGGACGTTGGAGTTCTATGTTAGCAAAAAGTATTCTTCCATAGTAAATTTCATCATAATTGTGATAAATGACAACATGATGACGCGGCAGGGGGCTTGCCGGTTTAGTCGGGACGGGCGCGCCGCACTGCCAGCATCAGGATGGGCGCGCTGTCACCGCCCCGGCGCGCTTAGCGGCCGTACGGCGCGGCCAGCGGTTCGCCGATGAACAAGCCCTGGGTCGGCCAGGCCACGCTGCGCCAGTAAGCTTCGATGACGCTGCTGCCGCCCAGGTAATGCTTGAGCAGGATGGCGGGATGGGGGAATTTCTGCCAGTGATTGCAGGGCTCGCTGACGCTGCCATAGCTGGCCGTGGCGCCCGCTTCCAGCCAGCGCAGGCTGCTCATCTGGCCGGTGCCGAGCAGGTCGCCGCCGAAGGACGTCAGGTGGTCGGCCAGGGCGCCGGGCAGGAAACCCAAGCCGTCGAGCTTGTCCACGCGCGCCATGCCGGTCTGGTAGATCATGATGTCCTTCACCCCCTCAAGGGCGTCGGCATGCAGGGTCCTGGTGCGGATTTTTTTGGCGGCCAGATAGCCGTCGCGCGGGAACAGCTCGGCCCGCGAATTGCGCGCCGCCTGCGAAGTCACCAGGTAGTACGCCGTCGCGTTCGGCACCCGGAAGCCGCTGGCCACGCCGCGGTCGATCACGGCCTTGGCCTGCGCCACCGATTCGGTCGGCAGCAGCATCGACAGGCGCATGCGGAAATCGGCCACCGGATGGGCCGAGCTGGCGTTGAAGTAGGCGCTCGGACGGCTGGCGGCGCAGGTGTTGCGGCACTGGCCGGCGTCGAAGCCCATGGTGTAGGCGGCCGTGATGGCATTGCATTCGACCGCGTAGGGCGCGGTCCAGACCATCAGCACGGCTTCGATGCCGGCCGGCAACTGGCTGTCGATGCTCTCCTTGAGCTCGCTGAAACGCGCTGCGGCTAGCCGCTGCGGCTTGCCGGGAATGCTCACGTGGATAATGTTGGCGGCCGGAATCGAGCGCGCCTTGCGGTAATACTCGGCGATGGTGACGCTGTTCGGTTCGGCATCGTTGACGACCAGCGCCAGCTGGCGCGGCAGCAGGCGCGTGGCCGGCGCGGCCTGGGCGGCGGCCAGGCTGGTGGCGCCCAGCAGGGCAAGGGACACGAACAGGGCAGCGCGCAGGGTCATGGAATCAGCCGGTTGTCGGTTGGGCGCGGCGTTTGCCGCGCGCCGACGATTATAGCGCCTGGCCGCCAGCCTGGACCGGGACGCCCGGCTGGCTGGGGATGCAGTCGGCGGGCCGGCCCTGGGCGGCGGCGTCGCACGCCTGCCCCATCGCTTTCACCGGCTCGGCCGGCTCGCGCAAGTGTTCGGGACGCTCGCGGGCGCGGCGATGGATTTCGAAGGAGAACGATTGCTCGTATGGCACCATGCGCAATTGCTCGGCTTCACGCTCGGCCGCGGTGGCAAACCGGGGCGCCCCCCCCGGGGCGGCGGGCGGCGCGTCCGGGGTGGTGGAAGCGGGATTGGCTTGCTGCACAGGCGCTGCCGGACTCTGGCGGACAGCGGGCAGCGGGTCGTTGGCCAGATCTCCACCGCCGCAAGCGCTCAGTGCAAAGATCCCGGCGCACAGCAGCCCCCGGTTGAATACGTTAAAAAACATACTTCCTCACATCAGATGAAATCGGATAACGGTCCGAATTCTATGCGTGGGGAAACAATTCTGCCGTGGAAATTTATTTCAAAATTTCACAAATTGCCTATCTTCATCATCTTTATCTGATGATGCGCGAGGAAGGGAGTACAAAGCCAGAACATGTCTAGCAGGAAACGTAAAAAATTTTCGAGAAACGTCAATTCCAGGACACGAAAAAAGCACTAAGTTGTAATAAAATGTATTTAGCAACATTTTCGACGAACAGCGCTGTAGAAATCGGCAAAACTGTTTTATTGCACCGCCGCATTTGACTTGGCAGCTCACCAATGCCCATATGATATAGCTAGCCGGCGGCCCGAAAAAAAGGGGAGCCGCGGCTCCCCTTCCCTGCCCAGCCCTGCGCTTACGCGCGCTGGTAAATATCTTCGAAGCGCACGATATCATCCTCGCCCAGATAGCTGCCCGACTGCACTTCAATGATGTGCAGCGGCACCTTGCCCGGGTTTTCCAGACGGTGATTCATGCCGATCGGGATGTAGGTCGACTCATTTTCCGACAGCAAGCTGACTTTTTCACCGCACGTTACGCGCGCCGTACCGCTCACCACCACCCAGTGCTCGGCCCGGTGATGGTGCATTTGCAGCGAGAGTTTTTCGCCCGGCTTGACGGTAATGCGCTTGACCTGGAACCGGTCGCCCGCATCGATGCCCTCGTAATAACCCCAGGGGCGGTACACCTTGGTATGGTGCAAGTGCTCGGTGCGTTCCTTGGACTTGAGATGGTCGACGATCTGCTTGACGCGCTGCACCTGGTCCTTGTGCGCGACCAGCACCGCGTCCGGGGTTTCCACCACCACCAGGTCGTTCACGCCGATCACGGCCACGATGCGGCTTTCGGCGCGCACCAGTGAATTGGTGACGCCGTCCAGATACACATCGCCGCGCTGCACATTGCCCTGGGCATCGCCCTGCTGCACTTGCCACAGTGCCGACCACGAGCCGACATCGCTCCAGCCGATGTCGGCCGGCACCACCACCGCGTGGCGGGTGCGCTCCATCACGGCGTAATCGATGGAGTCCGACGGGCAGCTGGAAAACGCCGCTTCGTCCAGGCGGCAGAAATCGAGGTCGCGGTAGCCCAGCCGCACGGCCGCTTCAGCCGCCTGCGCGATGGCGGGCGCGAATTCGCCCAGCTCGCGCAGATAGCCTTCGGCGCGGAACAGGAACATGCCGCTGTTCCAGTAATAGCCGCCATCGGCCACGAACAGCTCGGCGGTGGCGCGGTCGGGCTTCTCGACGAAACGGTCGACCTGGTAGGCGCTGTCCGACCCGCCGGCGCGTGCGCCGCGGTGGATATAGCCATAGCCGGTTTCCGGCGCCTGCGGCACGATGCCGAAGGTGGCCAGGGCGCCGTCGGCCACCAGCGCGCTGGCCTGGGCCACGGCTTGGGCGAACGGGACATTCTTGTCGATCACATGGTCGGCCGGCAACACCAGCATGACGGCGTCCGGATCGATGGCGCGCAGATAGTTGGCGGCGGCCGCGACCGCCGGGGCCGTATTGCGCCCCACCGGTTCGAGCAGGATGCCGAGCGGCGTGACGCCGATTTCGCGCATCTGCTCGGCCACCAGGAAACGGTGCTCATTGCCGCACACCACCAACGGCGCCATCAGCTCGGGCCAGCCCGACACACGCAGGACGGTATCCTGCAGCATGGTTTTGTCGGTGACCAGCGCCAGCAGCTGCTTGGGCAAGACTGCGCGCGACAAGGGCCACAGGCGCGTTCCCGCGCCACCGGACAGGATCACTGGGTAGATTTTCATGGCGTCTCTTTCAGGTATTTTTGTACCACTGTTTTTATAGGCGTCGTCGTGTTCCAGCTGATGTCAGCTTATTTGGCCGCTTCCAGCGCCACGTCGGTGCGCCGGGTGAAGCGGCGGTCGCGCGCGTTGACCCATTCGTCCGACGCGTATTCGGACACGTGCTTCATTTCGCCGGCCCGATCCACACTGTAATCCTTAAACACGATCATTTCATCTAAAGTTACATCGCGCAAGACCCGTGTGTACTCGAACAACACGCTGCGCACCACCTTCGCGCCCGCGCAAATATGGCTGCCGTGGCCGATCCAGCTGGGGCCGATGATGGTCGCCCCGGCCTCGACGCAGGCGCCGGAACCGATGTAGACGGGACCTTCGATGGTCGTGCCTTCCCACTCGATGCGGGTATTCAAGCCCACCCACAAGCCATCTTCGACCTGGATGCCGGGCACGTCCATGTGGGCGACTTCGCCCAGCAGCACGTTTTGCAGGGTCTGCCAATAGTCGGAGACGCTGCCGATATCGATCCAGTTGAAGCCGCGCGTCTGCGCGTAGAACGGCAAGCCTTCCTTGGCCAGCAGCGGAAACAATTCCGAACCGATATCGAACGGCACGCCGCTGGGAATCATGTCGATCACGCGCGGCTCGAAAATATAGATGCCGGTGCTGATGAAGTTCGATTTCGCTTGCGCTTCGGACGGCTTTTCCTGGAATTCGGTGATGCGGCCATCCTTGTCGGTGACCACCACGCCATAGCTGGACACCTTATCCCACGGCACTTCCTTGGTGATGACCGAGGCCAGCGCGCCCTTGCGGCGGTGCTCGAACAGGGCCGATTTGAGATCGAGGTCGATCAGCGCGTCGCCGCACAGCACGATGGTGGTGTCGTCGAAAAAGCCGCCGAATTCCTGGATCTTCTTCATGCCGCCGGCCGAGCCGATCGGCTGCGGCACCACGTCGCCATCGTCGTTGGTGTAACCCTCGAAGGAATAACCGATCTGGACCCCGAACTGGTGTCCTTCGCCGAAATACTCTTCGATCTTTTCGTGCAGATAGCTGACGTTGACCATGATTTCCGTCACGCCATACTTGGCCAGGTGCTCGACCAGGTAAGCCATCACGGGTTTGCCCAGGATCGGGATCATCGGCTTGGGCAGATCATAGGTCAGGGGACGCACACGGGTGCCTTTACCAGCGGCCAGGATCATCGCTTTCATGGGAATTCTTCCTTAGTATTGACGGTTCAAGCCTTACTTGGGCAGGGATTGCCAGCGCCATGCATCGACGCACATCTGGGCCACGCCGCGCTCCGCTTTCCAGCCCAGCTCGTTTTCGGCGAGGGCCGGATCGGCGTAGCAGGCGGCGATATCGCCGGGGCGGCGCGCCACGATCTGGTAGGGCACATTCTTGCCGCTGGCCTGCTCGAACGCGCGCACCATTTCCAGCACACTGTTGCCGCGCCCGGTGCCGAGATTGTACGTAACAATGCCGGGAGCTGTCGCCAGCTTGCTTAAGGTTTTGACATGTCCGATGGCCAGGTCGACCACGTGGATGTAATCGCGCATGCCGGTGCCGTCGGGGGTCGGATAATCGCCGCCGTACACCGACAGGCATGCACGCCGTCCCTCGGCCACCTGGGCGATGTAGGGCAGCAGATTGTTGGGGATGCCGTTCGGTTCTTCGCCGATCAAGCCGCTTTCGTGGGCGCCGACCGGATTGAAGTAGCGCAGCAGCGCGATGCGCCAGCCCGGTTCGGCCTTGGCGATATCGCGCAGCATGTCTTCGATGATCAGCTTGCTGCGGCCGTAGGGATTGGTGGCCGACAGCGCAAAGTCTTCCCGGATCGGCACCGAGACCGGGTCGCCGTAGACGGTGGCCGAGGAACTGAACACCAGCGAGGTGACGCCGTGGCGCTGCATGGCCTCGAACAGCGCCAGCGAACCGGCCACGTTGTTGTCGTAGTAGCGCAGCGGCTGCGACACCGACTCGCCCACCGCTTTCAGGCCGGCGAAGTGGATCACGGCGCCGATCTGGTGCGCACTGAAGGCGGCGTCGAGGGCGGCCGCGTCGCGGATATCGCCTTCGATGAAGGTCAGCGGCTGGCCGCTGATGCGCGCGACGCGATCGAGCACGCTGCGCTGGCTGTTGGACAGGTTATCAAAAGCGATCGGCTCATGGCCGGCCGCGATCAGTTCGACGCAGGTGTGCGAGCCGATGTAGCCCAGACCGCCGGTAACGAGAATTTTCATGGGTGTGACTCTTTCGGAAACAGATGGGGGTGGCCAGAGGCCGCCCTACTTGCCCTGCAGCAAGCTGCGTGCAAGGCTCATGCGGTTAAACAGGATGCCCACCGGGACCAGCACCAGCTGGTCGTCGAATTCGCCGCCGGCCAGGCTGGCGTCGCGCTCGCGCGCGCGCTGGACAAACGTGGTGCTGGCGCCGGCATTGACGCGCTCATCGGCATTGCTGCTAGATGTGTCCGGCTGGGGCACGCCATGCACGCTGATGCCCCCATGCTCGCGCCCGTGCGACAGCACCACGGCGGCGGCGCACTGGGTGGCCATCGAACACTCGGCGGCGCCGGCCAGGAAAGCCAGGCGGCCGGCGCGGCGCGTGAGCACCGACTTGGTGCCGAACGCCACGGTGGGCTGGATCGGTGCCGCGCTCAGCGCGGGCGAAACGCTGTAGCGCAGCAGCTTGCCCCAGCCATCGCCCGGCACCAGCCCCAGGGTGACCCAGGGCAGCAGGCCGGTGCAGTGCGCGTCGCTATCGCAGCGGCCCTCGAATTCACGGCCGCCGCCCTGCTCCAGCGCCGGCCGCGGCAGGCGGCCATTGACCAGCGCAAAGCCGATCAACGCTTCGCGGGCCTGGGCCAGCGCGGCCGCACTGCGCCGCTCGGGAGCGGCATACATATCGGTGTTCGCCATGCCGGACATCAGCAGCGAGGCGGCACCCATGCCGGCCACGGCCAGCAACAGCAGCAAGGCGGCGCCCTGCTGGCGCGGCCTTGCCATGGCGCCCTTTACAGGCGCCATACCTTGATGCCGGCCTCGACCAGGGCAGCCTGGTCGAAGCACGCCTTGACGTCGATGAACACGCCGCCCTTGATCAGCTTCTTCTGGAAGTCCTCGATCGAGGTGGCCATCAGCTGGCGGTGCGAGACGGCGGCCACGAGCGCATCGGCGCGCGGCAATTCATCCCAGCTGACCAGCTTGACGCCGTACTCGTGCATCGCTTCGTCGGCATCGGCGTACGGGTCGTGCACGAACACTTCGACGCCGTAGGTTTTCAGTTCGGTGATCACGTCGGCCACCTTGGAGTTGCGCAGGTCGGCGCAGTTTTCCTTGAACGTCAGGCCCAGCACGTTGACCTTGGCGCCCTTGATGTAGCTGCCGGCGGCGATCATGTTCTTGATGGTCTGCTCGGCAATGAACTTGGCCATGCCATCGTTGATGCGCCGTCCCGCCAGAATCACTTGCGGGTGGTAGCCCAGCATGTCGGCCTTGTGGGTCAGGTAGTAGGGGTCGACGCCGATGCAGTGGCCGCCCACCAGGCCCGGGGAAAACTTCAGGAAGTTCCACTTGGTACCGGCCGCCTTGAGCACTTCCGAGGTGTCGATGCCGATCTTGTCGAAGATGATGGCCAGTTCGTTCATCAGCGCGATGTTCAGGTCGCGCTGGGTGTTTTCGATGACCTTGCACGCTTCGGCCGCCTTGATGCTCGAGCAGCGGTGCACGCCCGGCTTGACGATCGATTCATACATTTTCGCGACCTTTTCCAGCGTCTCCGGAGTGTCGCCGGCGACCACTTTCAGGATCGTGGTCAGGGTGTGCTCCTTGTCGCCCGGGTTGATGCGCTCAGGGGAATAGCCGACAAAGAAATCCTTCATCCAGGTCAGGCCCGAGGCTTTCTCGAGCACGGGAATGCACACTTCCTCGGTCGCGCCCGGATACACGGTGGACTCGTAGATGACGGTGGCGCCCTTCTTCATGTGCTTGCCGACGACCTGGCTGGCGCCGATCAGCGGGCCGAAATCGGGATTGTGGGCGATGTCGACCGGGGTCGGCACGGCCACGATGATCAGGTCGGCGTCGGCCAGGCGGGCCGGATCGTTGGTGTACTCGGCGTGCACGGCCGCGGCCATCTGCTCGTCCGACAGTTCGCGCGACGGGTCGACCCCGCGCCGGCAGGCTTCGACCTTGGAGACCGAAATATCGAGGCCGATGGTAGGGCCCAGTTT
Source organism: Massilia sp. DJPM01 (assembly GCF_030348125.1). NCBI lineage: Bacteria > Pseudomonadati > Pseudomonadota > Betaproteobacteria > Burkholderiales > Oxalobacteraceae > Massilia > Massilia sp. DJPM01. Next base: position 28,225 of record NZ_JAQOZV010000031.1, on the reverse strand, counting down.
CGCGAACTCGACAACGAGGGGGAGTCCGACGTAGCCGAGACCGATGACGCCAATTGTGCTCATAAAACTGCCTTTGAATGAATAGTGTAAATAGGGTTCAGCAAGCGGGGATGCGGCAAGCCGGGTTCAGCGAGCGGCCGGTTTGCGCCGGGTCGCTTCTTTGAGGAACAGCCAGATGAAGCCCATGTCGTCGATAAAGTAGCGGCGGAACATGCGGCGCGGTTCCTGCAGGAAGCGGTAGAACCACTCCAGGCCGCTTTTTTGCATCCACAGCGGGGCGCGCTTGACCCTGCCGACGGCAACGTCGAAGGTGCCGCCCACGCCCATGGCGAATGGAATCTTCATCTGCGCCTGGTACTGGCCCAGGAAATGTTCCTTTTTGGGCGAACTGATCGCCACGAACAGCAGGTCGGCCCTGGCGGCGGCGATCTGCTCGACCACGCCCGCTTCTTCTTCGGGTTTCCAGTAGCCGTTGCGGTAGCCGGCCAGGGTCATGCCGGCGTATTTTTTCTCGTAGATGCGCTTGACATCGGAGACCACTTCCTCGCGCGCGCCCAGCAGGTAGACGCGCCAGCCTTTTTCGGCGGAACGCTTCATCAGCGCTTCGAACAGGTCGACCCCGGCCACACGCTCCTTGAGCGGTTTTCCGAGCAGGCGCGCGGCCCACACCACCGGCATGCCGTCGACGTTGATCAGCGCGCATTCGTTGATGATGCGGCGCAGTTCGGGGTCGCGGTTGGCCTTGACCAGCTTGTCGACGTTGACCACCACGTGCTGGTGGGGCGTGCCGGCGCTGATGAAGCCTTCCACTTTTTGCAAGGTTTCTTCCATCGTCAGGTTGTCCATCAGACAACCCATCATTTCGATACGCTCACTCACGCCAATTCCTTCGTCGCCAGTTCCTTGCTTAAGACGGCGACGATGCGCTCGGCCGCCTTGCCATCCCACAGGTGCGGACGGCGGCCCTGCTTGCCTTCGCCGCGCAAGACCTTGCGCGCCTCGGCCACGATGCGCGCCGGATCGGTGCCGACCAGCACGTTCGAACCTTCGTCGACGGTGACCGGGCGCTCGGTGTTTTCACGGATCGTGATGCAGGGCACGCCCAGCGCGGTGGTTTCTTCCTGCAAGCCGCCGCTGTCGGTCAGCACCACCGCCGCGTCTTTCCACAGGTTGAGGAAGGCCATGTAGGCTTGCGGGCCGACCAGGGTCACGTTCGGTCCCAGGTCGATGCCGAAGCTGTCGAGGTTGGCCCGGGTGCGCGGATGCACCGGGAAGATCAGCGGCAGCTCCTGCGCGATCTCGCGCAGGGCGCCGGCCAGGGTGCTCATCATGGCGGCGTCGTCCACATTGCTGGGACGGTGCAGGGTGACCACGCCGTAGCGCGCGCCATTGGCGCTGTTCGCGGCCTTGATGGCACTGGTTTCGTACGAGGAGGTATCGGCGGTGCCCAGCTTGTCCGCCTGGAACAAGACGTTATCGACCATCACATGGCCGACATAATGGATCGCCGACTCGGCCTTGCCTTCGCGCCGCAGGTGGGTCACGGCGCTCGGCTCGGTGACGAAGAACCAGTCGCTGATGCTGTCGGTGACGAGGCGGTTGATTTCTTCCGGCATGGTCATGTCGCCGCTGCGCAAGCCCGCTTCGACGTGGGCCACCGGAATGTTGAGCTTCTTGGCGGCGATCGAGCAAGCCAGGGTGGAATTGACGTCGCCCACCACCAGCACGGCGGCCGGGCGCTCGGCCTGGCACAGCTCTTCGAACGCGACCATGATCTTGGCGGTCTGCTGGGCATGGCTGCCGCCGCCCGCGCCCATGAAGATATCGGGCTGGGGAATGCCCAGTTCTTCGAAGAACACATCGTTCATCTCGCGGTCGTAGTGCTGGCCGGTGTGGATGATCTTGAACGTGAGCGCATCCTGCTGTTGCAAGGCGCGCACGATCGGTGCGATTTTCATGAAGTTGGGTCGAGCACCGGCAACCAGATAGATCAGTGGCATAGTCATCCAGATTTATAAAAAAGGCAATTATAATCGGAAAGGCAAATCCGTTGTCCGCACATTATCGAATGTGCGCGCGTGCTCAGCAAGCGAGCGTCTCGCCCAAGGCCTGTTCGACGTTGTCGACACGCATCACGAAGCGGTGTTTGCCATTCTTGATGGCAACAAATGGCTGGTTGACGGCGAAACGGATGGTGGCGAAGGCCAGCGCCGCGGCAATCCGTTCCAGATACGGCGGATGGGCAAAGGCGGCATCGGCGCAATGGACGATGATCACCAGTTCGCGCGCGTCGTAGACCACCTGGAATTCGCTGATGCGCCTGTCCTCGCGGAACAGATGGGTGAAGAACTCGGAGTGGACGGTATTGCCGGCACTGTCTTCGACCAGGTCGTTGGCCCGTCCCACCACATTCTTAATCAGTGGAAAGCCACGGCCGCAGGGGCATGGCGCCGCCGCCATCTCGACCAGGTCGCCGGTGTCGTAGCGCGGCAGGAAGAACGCATCGTTCGCCATGTCGGTCGAGACCAGGCGCCCGCCGGGCAGCACCTCGAAATACGAGCGCTGGGTAATCAGGTGAAAGCCGCTGCGCCGTTCGCACTCGTAGGCGGACACGCCGGCATCGTTGCAGCCGTACTGGCTGAAGCACGGCACCCCGAACGCCTGTTCGATGGTTTCGCGCATGGCCGGGGTCAGCACTTCGGCGGTGCAGACCACGCCGCGCAGGCGGAATGGGGGGCGCCGGCCCGACTTGTTGATGTGCAGCGCCAGCTGGTGGATGGCCGAGGCATAGCCGTACACCAGGCGGCAGCGCTGGCGCGCGATGTCGGCCGCATAGGCCTCGAGCCGGGCGGCGCTCATGTCGAAGGCCGAATACATGTGCACGTTCATCAGCGCGTAATAGATTTTTTGCTTGTAGCCGGTGCCGAACAGCGCGGTGCCGGCGATGAAGGCGACCGGTTCGCCCAGCCGGTAGCCGGCCACCCGCCAGCTCAGCAGGATGGCGGCCCACAGGTAGGACTGGGCCTTGACGCCGGTGGCGTAGACGAAGGGTTCGCCGGTCGAGCCACCGGTTTTCTTGCTGACCACCTTGCCGCGGTAGCCAGGGTTGACCAGCCCCGCGCGGTTGGCGTTGGCAAACGCCTTGTCGATCACGGGGAACTGGGCGAACCCGGTCAAACGCGCGTACAGCGGACTGGCCTTGCGCACCAGGTCGACATAGCCTTGCAGCAGCGCCTGCTGGCGCTGCTGCAATTGAGGGGGAGACTCGAATTGAATGGCTTCAAGTTCGTGCAGGATGGACACCGTGCTGGTGCGCCTGATCAAGTCGATCAAGCCGAAACGCACACGCCCCACCACGCTTTGTACTACCGATCCTACACCCCCCATTGTCCATCCCTATGCATGATTAGTTGACCGTCACATCCAGGTCGGTCACCGAGATGACACGTCCACCAACCGCAATCTTAGCACTTGTACCACTAAAAGTGATGTCCGGCTTAACAATCAAGCAATTCGAGCGCAGGACCGAGACGAAAAAGCCGCGGTTCTTGGCCGTCGAATAGTTAAATTTATTCCAGAAATGCGGTCCCGCCGGCACGGTCGGTGCCGGCATGTAGCCGACCGAGGTGCTCATCGTAAACGGGTCGGGCGAGGCGACCGTGCCGCACAGCTCGGCCGGGGCCAGGTCGGCGCGGAACGCGGCCGCGGTGCCGCTCAAGGCCGCCACGGTGTGCAGGTTGTACTCGTATTTGCGCGGCGTAGCGCTGTTGAGCTGGTCGATCGTCACCAGGGCCGACGGACGGATGAAGACCACGGTGCGTTTCGCCTGGCTCAGCTTGCCCGCATAGGCGGCGGTGGCGTCGCCGGTGGTGATGTCGTAGGCGGCCGCCTGCAGGAACTTGGTCAGCTTGCCGGACGCGGAGCGATCGCCCAGGCCGCTGGCGCCCAGGTACTGGCCCTGGCCGCCGTCGAAGGTGATCGCATTGTGCGCCTTGGTCTGCTTGTAGTAGTCGCGCCAGTGCGGCGAGTTGTAGTAATCGTAGTAGCCGCTGTCCATGGCCAGCACCTTGCCCTTGGAGTACATGACAAAGCTGTTCTGGTCGGCATGCGAGTGGTTCACCGAGCCGAACGGGCTGCTCTTGAAGAACACCGAGGTGCGGGCGCGGTCGGCCAGCGAGCTGTGCATGGCGGCCCAGCCGATCGCCGGGAAGTAGGCGCCGTTCGGCTGGGTGCTGGGCAAGGTGACGGTGCCGATATACTCGCGCGGGCTGAGCAGGATGTGCAGGCGCGCATAGTCTTCGCCGGTCTGCTGCTTGACGTACCAGCGCGACAGTGTGGTGTCGGAGCGGTTCATGATGGCCTTGCCGAAGCGGGCCCAGTCTTCGATCCGGTTCACTTCGGCGCCGTCGCCGAACACGCCGACCGGCACGCCGGGCGGCAGCGCGTACACCATGAAGCGGGCGAATTCGGCCAGCCAGGGCTTGCGGTAGAACGGCACCCCGAGCACCCGCTCGATCAAGTCCCACATCACCAGCGATTCGCCGGCATCCCAGCCGGCATAGCTTGAGCCGTTGGCAAAGCCGCCGTCGTCGCCGCCCCACGGGCTGGTGCCGCTGACATACACCGGCAGCGCGCTGCGCAGCCAGGCATTCATTTCGGGCATGTCGCCGCGCACGATCAGCATGGCGCCGATGAATTTGCCCAGGGCATTAAAGGCAATCCCGTTTTCCGGATACAGCTTGACCGTGTCGGCCACCTTGTTCAGGCCCGAGTTGCCGCAGGCGAGCAGGATATCCTTGACCATCTGCTTGTCGGCGCTGGTCAGGGCGGGATAGGCAAAATCGTAGGCCAGGGCATAGAACCAGGCGTAATCGCGCGTTTCGGAGACGTCGCCGGCGCATTTGCGCGCCAGGATGCCGGGCGCAAACAGCTGCATGCGGGCCCGCATTTCGGTCAGGAACCAGGTATTCTTGGTCATATGGTAGGCCACAGCCGCCTCGGCCATGCCTTCCAGCAAGCGGTCCTGCTGCCACCAGCTTTCCATGCGCGTTGCCGTATTGGTCGAATTGATCTGCGTCTTCAGGGTGCTGGTGACATTGGCCACCGAATTGCGCTGCAAATAGCCGGTCAGGGCCACGATGGACGAGGTCCGCTCGGCCTTGGTGGCCGCCACGATGCCCAGGTAATCGGGCTGGCCCTTGAACAGGCGCGGGTGGCCCATCGGCGCGGCGGCGTCGAATTTATCGATGGCGCTGGTCAAGGACGAGGCGGTCAGGGCGGTGGCCGTGGCCGTCACTTCGGCGGCCGTAAACCGCGGCGTGGTGGCGGTGAAATTCTGCGCCGAGGCGGGCAGGCACAAGGCCGCCGTCGCCAGGGAAAAAACGCTTATTAATCTTATCATGCTGCCAACTCCTCATAACGGTGCCGAAGACGTCGCAAGACGGTCCCGACAATGTATTCGGACTTGACACGCGCAAGTCCGCGCTCGGAGATCGTATCCGCCAAGATATTATCGTCCAAAATGCGCAAAATTGAGGCAGACAATTCGGGTATATTGCTCACTTGGACCAGAAAACCACAATTTCCTTGATTCAACATGTGTGGCACTGCACCAACATCGGTGGCAACCACCGGAACACTTGCCATCATGGCTTCCAGGATTGACATCGGCATCTGTTCCTTGTGCGATGGCAGCACGAAAACAGCCGCTTCGGCCATCAGGGCCGCGCGCGCCTCGGCATCGACCCAGCCCGGCAGGCGCAGGCAATCGGCCACGCCGAGTTCGGCCGCCAGCGCGCGCGCGCCGTCGGCGTCGCCGTCACCGGCCAGCACCAGGCGCGCGTCGGGCGCCTGGTGCTGCACGGCGGCGAAGGCGCGGATCAGGTCGAACACGCCCTTCTTCTCTTCCAGCCGTCCCAGGAACAGCACGCTGCGCCCGGGCCGGCGCGCCAGCGGCGCGGCGCCGGCGATCGGGTTGGGAAACAGCTCGACCGCCTTGAGCCCGGCGCGGGTGCGCAGCCAGGCCGCCGACACCTCGGTCAGGGCGAAGGCGGCGGCGGCGCTGCCCAGCAGGTCGAGCGCCAGGCGCTGGCGCCAGCCGGACAGGCGCACGTCGATGAAGTCGATGAACTCGCCGCCATGCAGGTGCAGCAGCACCGGGCGCCGGAACAGGCGCGCCGCCGCGATGAAGGGCGCCTTGCGCCAGAAGCTGACCCCGGAGGCCAGGTGCACATGCAGCAGCGAAACGCGGCCGCACACCAGCAGCGCCAGGAACTGCAGCAGCGCGGCCAGCGCGCGCCGCGCCTTGCGCAGCGCGCCGCCGTCGACGTGGGTGGCGATGAAGCGGCAGCGCCCGCCCTCCTCGTAGCCGTGCGCCAGATAGGTCTGGACCACGCTGCCCATGCCACCGCGCGAAGCCGGCGACGGTCCGATCATGATGACCGACTTCATCAGTCGGACCCGGCGCTGTCGCTGTCGCTATCAATATGGGCCGCGCCCAGGTAGCCGGACAGGTCGAGGCGCTGCAGCAGCAGCTTGTGCTTGCCCGAGACCGAGCGCGGGATGGTGTCGACCCGCACGATCTCCACATCCAGCCCGCCCTGGGTCTTGGCCAGGATACCGGCCGCCAGCGCGGCGCGCGCGCGCGGGGTCAGTTCGGTGTCGGACATGACCTTGAGGATGGCTTTTCCGGGCGCGTTCTGCTCGAACTGCATCATGTCGGCGCTGGCAAGCTGCTCGAAGTGGGCCGCGCCGATGGTGCAGATCGACACCAGGCGGTGATCGCGGCACACCAGGAATTCCTGCAGGCGCCCTTCGATCCGTTCGACCACCGCAAAGCCCGGCCGCAGCGGATTGGGGGCCGCGCTCCACATGGCCAGGTCGCCGGTGCGGTAGCGGATCAGCGGCATGACCCGGTTGTCGAAACCGGTGGCGACGATTTCGCCAAGCACGCCCGGCTCCTCGATGGCGCGCCCGGCGCTGTCGACCAGCTCCACCTTGCCGTACAGGGGCCAGAAGAAATAGCGCCCGTCTTCGGGCAGCGAGATGGCCTTGACGGCGCGCTCGGAGTGGCCATAGTCGAGCAGCACCGGGCAGCCGAACACTTCGCGGATCAGCTCGACCTGGTAATCGTAGACATTTTCGGAAAACAGTTGCACCGCCTTGATGCGGGCGCAGATCTCGGGCGCCGGATTGGCCTTGAGCCAGTGCGCCAGCGGCACCAGCGCCGACGGAAAGGCGTGGATGAAGGTCGGCTTCCACCTGGCGATGGCGGCCACGTAGCCGGGCATGTACTGCGCCTCCAGGTGGTCCGACGACAGATGCAGGTAGCGCTTGATCGGGTCGTACATCCACAGCGCGCCGCCCGGCTTGCCGGCACCCGGCACGCTGCGCCCGCGCAGCGCCAGGATGATGTCGCCCTGGCCGACCCCGGCGACCGTGTCGAACATGCTGTTATAGGCAAAATCCTTGGAGCGCGACACGTATTTTTCCAGGTACAGCTTCATCGGCACCGAGGTCGAGCCGCCGGTAAACGCCATCAGGTGGGTTTCCGGCCCCATCCGGGTGGACAGGTAGCGCGTGCTGTCGGCCTTGATCGATTCCTTGTCAAGCAGCGGAAAGGCGGCCAGCAGGCGCGCCGCGTCGGAAGGATCGCGCATCTGGTCGAGGGCGCCTTTCAGGCCGGCGTAGGCCGGCACCGTCTCGATCGCCCAGCGCAGGGTGGCCAGCAGTTTTTCATCGGCGCGGCGGGCGCTCCATGCCGGATCGCCGCAGCGGGCAATCTCGGCGGAAAACTCGTCGTACTTGGCGCCGTAGCGCAGGCGCGTCGGCGCCAGCGAATACAGGTGGCCGACCGAGCTCTTGACCCATTGCGGGGCCGCCGTATAAAACTTCAGGAAAGGATGGACAATGTCTTCAATCGGCATGCTGCTGGGCTTTCTGTGCTGTCGTGGTCGTAGTCCCGGTGGTGCTGGCGCTGGCGCCGGCCAGCCCCCGGAAGATGGTCTCATAGCGCGCGATCATGTGCTGCACGTCGAAGCGCGCGCGCACCGACGCCAGCGCGCCCTGCCCCAGGCGCGCGCGCAGCGCCGGGTCGCCGACGCGGGCCAGCGCGGCGCTCAGCGCGCCGACGTCGCCGGCCGGATACAGCAGGCCGTTGACGCCGTCATCGACCTGCTCGCGCATGCCGCCGACATCGCTCGCCACCAGCGGCTTGCCGAGCGCCATATATTCCAGGGTGGCGATCGGAAAATTCTCGTCGTGCGAGGTCAGGGTCATCACATCGCACATGCCGATGAAGGGACGCACATCCTGCTGGAAACCGGCCAGCAGCACCGCCTCGCGCAGGCCGAGCGCATCGATGCGGGCCTCGATCTGGGGCCGCATCACGCCGTCGCCGACCAGCACCGCGCGCGCCGCCACCCCGTCGCTGCGCAAGCGCGCCAGGGCCTCGAGCAAATCGCCGTGCCGTTTTTCCTCGCGGAAAATCGCGCACAGGCCGATCACCAGCTCGTGCGCGCCGATGCCGTGCTGGGCGCGCAGCGCGGCGGCCGGCTCGGCCACCAGCGCGGCCGAAAAATGCCCCAGGTCGACCCCGTTGTGGACCACTTCGCTGCGGCGCAGCCCGACCCCCAGCTTGGCAAAAAACCCGCGCTGCAGCTCGCTGATGAAGATGACACAGCTGGCCATCCGATAGAATTGACGATAGACGATAAAGCGCAGGCGCGCGCTGCCGCCGCGCCGCACCACCCCCATGCTGTGGCAAATAAACGCCTGCGGCGGGCGACGCCGCGCGCGCAAGCCGGCCAGGGTGGCGCACATCTGCGAATACTGGGAGGTGGCGATCACCAGGTCGGGCGCCAGCTGGTCGGCCAGGTCGGCCAGGCGCTTCAGGGCGCCCAGGTCGACCCCGCCGCGCGAATGGCAGCAGACGATGGGTGCGACCCCGCCCCGTTCCAGCTCGGCGGCCAGTTCGTCGGAATCCTTCAGGTAGGCCACTGCCACCCGGTGGCCGCGCTGCGCCAGGCCGGTCGCCAGCGCCACCAGGTGGCGTTCGGCGCCGCCGAACTTGAGCTGGTCGGCGACGAACAGGAGGGTCATTGGCGTCATCTGGGCTTTCAAGCAATCATAGTCAAGGTTGAGGCGCCCGCCGCGGCGGGGCCGACAGCGGGTTCAGGTCGGGCCGGGCCGGGCCGCGCCGGGCCGCGCAGGCCGCGCCGCGCAGGCCGGGCCGCGCTAGGCCGCGCAGGCCGGGCCGGGCCGCGCTCGGCCAAGCAGGGCTAGGCCGTGCCGCGCCCGATCGCCAGCGCGATCTGGGCCTTCAGGGCGGCGGCCACGCGCGGCGCGGCGAAGCGCTCGGCCACCGCTTCCGGCCCGCCCCGCTCCGCCCCGCCGTCCAGGGCGTCCAGGCCGGCGCGCAGCATGCGGGTGACCGCTTCGATATCGTCCGGCGCGGCGCAAGCGTCGGCGTTGCCGGCCCACTCGGCGATCAGGTCGGCCGAGGTGCCCGGCGGCGTGATGCCCCAGACCGGGCGCCGCGCGCCGATGTATTCCACCAGTTTACTCGGCAGGAACACGCTGGGCAACTGGCTGGGCGCGTCGATCACCAGCAGCGCGTCCGAGTCGCGCGCCAGCTGCAGCGATTCGCGGTAGCCGACCTGGCCGCGCATGCGCACCAGGCCCGCCGGCAGCGCCTTGTAGGCTTCCGATGCGAGCAGCTTGGGCGAGACGTGGCCGACGAATTCGAAGGCAACCGTCTCGAGCGCGGCCGGCTGGCGTTCGGCGATGCGCGCCAGCGCCGCGAACAGCGGCTCGGGCGAGCGGGCGCCGTAGCAGGCGCCGATGTGGCGCACCACGTGGCGCACGCCGGGACGCGCCGCCGCTGCCTCGGCCGGCGCCAGGGCAGGCGCCGGCCCGGCGAAATTATCCATGTCCCAGGCGTGCGGCAGCACGGCGGCGCGCGCGCGCCAGGCCGGCGGATACTTGGCCATCACCAGCTCCAGCGTGCGCTGCGAGGTAAACAGCACGCGGTCGGCGGCACCGATCACGCGCCGCTCCAGCGCCGCGTTGACCCGGTGTTCCAGCCAGGTATTCGGATGGAAGGGATTGTCCGACCAGGGGTCGCTGAAATGCGCCAGCCACGGCAGTCCGGTGCGGCGTTTCAGTTCCAGCGCCAGCAGGTGGTCCGACATCGGCATGCCGAAGCTGACCAGCGCCTCGCTGCCGCTGGCCGCGATCCGTTCCAGCGCCGGCCCGAGCGCGCGGCGGCGCCACGGACCCAGGCCGTCGGGAATGGTGTTATACAGCGGCAGCAGGCGGCGCGCGACCTTGTGCAGGAAGCCCTGGAAAAAGGTGCCGGGGCTGGGCACGCACAGCGAGCCGATGCGCTCGAAAAAATCCGGATACTGGTCGTAGGCGTCGGAAAATTGCGGATCGCTGCCGTGCAGCAACTCCACCCGGGCGTCCAGGTGGTATAACTGGCGCCCGATCTGGATCGCCTGCGGGGTCAGCTTGGGCGGCGCGTAGTAGCAGATTGCAAAAATCTTCAAGCGCGCTCTCCGAAGCCGGCCAGCGAATCGAGGATGCGCAGCGAGGCGTGGCCATCGCCATAGAAATTGCCGCCGCTGCCGGCGCGCAGTTCGCTGTCGAGCAGGCCGGCCACGGCCGCCACGATGCGTTCGCGGTTGGGGCCGACCAGGTGCACCATGCCGGAGGCGGCGCCTTCCATGCGCTCGGTGACGTCGCGCATGACCACCACCGGTTTGCCCAGGCTGGGCGCTTCTTCCTGGACGCCGCCGGAATCGGTCAGCACCACGCTGGCATTGATCATCATCGCCACGAACGGCAGGTAGTCGAGCGGCTGGCACAGCACCAGGTTGGCGAAGCCGGCCGGCACCAAAAAGCGCTCGACGGCGCCGCGCACGGCCGGGTTCGGATGCACGGGGAACACAAAATCGATCGCGGGATAGCGCGTGCACAGCTCGCCGATGGCGGTGCAGATCGCCTCGAAGCCGGCGCCGAAGCTTTCGCGCCGGTGCGCGGTGACCAGCACGAAGGGGCGGGCCGGCCCGATGAAGCGGTTCAAGCCCTGCGGCTCGAGCGCGGCGGCGACCTGGGCGCGGCAAGCCGGGTCGGCCTGCAGGCGCTCGCGCACCAGGTACAGGGCATCGATGCCGGTGTTGCCGGTGACCAGGATGCGCGCCTCGGAAATGCCTTCGCGCAGCAGGTTGGCCTGGGCCGGCGCGGTCGGCGGGAAGTGCATTTCGGCGATGGCGCCGACCAGCTTGCGGTTCATCTCTTCCGGGAAAGGCTCATAGATATTCCCGGTGCGCAAGCCGGCTTCGACGTGGGCCACCTTGGCCTTGGCGTAGAAGGCGGCCAGCGCGCCGGCAAAGGCGGTAGTGGTGTCGCCCTGCACCAGCACCCAGTCCGGGCGCACTTGTTCCAGCACCGGCGCCAGGCCCTCCAGCACCCCGGTGGTGAGACCGGTCAGGGTCTGGCCCGGCTTCATCAGGTTCAGGTCATGCTCGGGCACAATGCCAAAAAAGGCCAGCACGCTGTCGAGCATTTCGCGGTGCTGGGCGGTGACGCAGACCACGACCTCGAAGCCGCCGTGGGCGCGCGCAGCCAGCACCACCGGTGCCAGTTTGATGGCCTCGGGGCGGGTGCCGAAGACGAAGAGCAGTTTTTGAAGTGCGGGCATGGTAATCCTGGGATGGTTAGTCGTGTTTGGTAAGAGATGCGGGAGATGCGCTGGGCGCCTGGGGCAGGAACAGGGCGCGCGCCTCGGGCAGCGCGCCGGCCAGCTTGAGCATGGCGACATATGCGATGGCGAAGGCGGCGCCGATCAGCAGCGCTTCGGGCAGCGGCGCGCGCACCAGGTCGGCCGCATCGAGCAGCGCGGCCAGCGCGCCGGCGCCAATGCAGGCGGCCAGGATGCGCAGCAGCGCGCCCCACTGCTGCAGGCGGCGCAGCGGCACCCCGGTCACGCGCGAGACGCGCCAGAAGCTGAAGGCGTTGCCGGCGGCCAGGGTCAGCACATTGCCGAGCGCGGCGCCGGGCACGCCGAACAGCAGCGCGCCAGTCACGCCGGCGGCCAGGCTGACCAGCAGCAGGCAGGCGTCGGCGGCCAGCAGGAAGCGCCCCTGGTTGAGTACCACCGTGAGCGTGCTGACCTCGACCGCCACGCCCAGCAGGGCCAGGCAATTGATGCGCATGACGTCGGCGGCGAGCAGGTATTTGTCGGTATAGACCACGGTCACGATGTGCACGGCCAGCACGGCCGTGAGCATCAGGGTCGGCAGCAGCACGAAGGCGCTGGCCAGGTTGGCGCGCTGGTTCAGGCGCAGCATGCCGGCCTGGTCCTTGTTCGATTCGAGCGCGGACAGGCGCGGCGCGATGGCGTTGCTGACGCTGTTGCGCACCAGGGCGACCACCGGCATGATGACCGCGCCGATCGAGAAGGCGGCAAAGGCGGCGGCCGGGAACATGGCGGCCGCGACCCACTGGTCGGCCTGGCCGCGCAGCAGGTACAGGGCGGAAGCGAAGCCGAACGGCAAGGCGTAGGCCAGCTGGGTACGCAGCACCGGCATCTGCAGCGGAAAGACGCGCCAGCCGTAGTGGCGCCCGATGTGCAGCAGCAGCAGCCCCACCTTGATGGCGGCGTAGGCCACCAGGGCCCCGAACACCACGTCGGCGCGCCCGGACCAGGCGGCGGCACCCACCATCAGCACGCGCAGCACGGACAGCGCGACGATGGTCCTGGCTTGGCCGGCCACGTCGCCGCGCGCATTGGGCAGGAACTCGATCAGGTTGGCCGCCACCCACAGGGTCAGGAAGGCCGGCATGAACCAGGCCGCGCTGTGCATGGCGCGCAGGCTGGCCGGCAGCAGCGGATTCCACGGCCCCAGCGCCAGGCCGGCGCAGGCGCCGGTAAACAGCAGCAACAGCAGGGTCTGGTGCACATAGGGCGCGCGCGCCGCTCCTTCGTTGCGCGGCAGGAAATAGAACAGGCTGCGCGGCAGCGCGAAGGGGGCGATCGCCATGGCCGTGCCGATCGCCAGCCAGGCCAGGCGGTAATCGGCAAAGGCGCTGGTCGGCAACAGGCGCACCAGCGCGACCGGCATCAAAAATTGCAGGGCGAAATCGAGCATATTGGCGGCGGTCAGGGTGATCGCGCCGCGTTTCAGGCTGGCGCCGCTCATCGCGCGCTCCGGCCAGGCATGGCGATCAGCGCCCTGGGCGAGGCCAGCGTCGCGGCCCCCGGCCGCGACGGCCTTGGCGGGAATGCCGGCCGCGCCTTCATGCGAGCAGCGCCGACAGGTAGGGAGCGGAGACGGTCTCGGGCGCCAGGCGCGCGCTGGCGTAGGCGCGGCAGCGCGCGCTGCAGGCGGCCAGCTGGGCCGGATCGGCCAGCAGCGCGCGCACCGCCGCGACGGCGCCGGCGACGTCGCTCACCGCCACGCCCAGGCCCAGGCGGGCGATGATGCCGTCCGGATCGAAGGTGGCCACCACCGGCACGCCGTTGGCCCAGGCTTGCAGATAGGTATTGGGAAAGCCCTCGAAGGACGAGGTATTGACAAAGATGCGGGCGCGCGCGAACAGGCTGCGCGTGGCGCCGAACTTGACCTGGCCGTGAAAGCGCAGATTCGGCAAGGCGCGGCTGCCCTGCTCGGCGCGCGTGTACAGCTCGCGCTCGGGCGGATGGGCGCCGCCAGCCATCTCGCAGACCAGCTCGGGCAGCTCGCGCACCATCTCGATGAACCACTCGGGACGCTTCATCGAGCGCATATTGGCCAGCCACAGCAGGTCGGTGGCGCGCTCGGCGGGGGGGACGATGGTCTCGGGCAAGTCGGAAAACATGCCAGCCACTTCCGCATGCAAACCATAGTTTTTCAGCAGCAGCTCGGCTTGCTTGTCGGTTTGGGCCAGGATCGCGTCGGCGTGGCGCAGGCCGTAGTGATACAGCATGCGGTCGCGTGCGTTGGTCAGCATCAGGGTATCGGGCGCGCAATCGGCGTCGGAGGCGATGCGGAACACCAGGCGGCGCCGGTGGCGCCGGCAAAAGGCGGCCAGGATGCCGACGCTGGCGCCGGCGCAGCTGACGTAGTAGACCTCGGCGTCGGCCGCCTTCAGGCCGGCCCAGGTGGAGGTCAGGCGCGGCGCGAAAAAGCGCAGGCCGGGCAAGCCGGCGCCGAGGGCGAAGGTCTTGCGCACGGTCACGCCGCCGACCTGCTCGACCGCCTTCTGGCCGAAGTCGCCCACCAGGGAGGTGACCTGGTGGCCGCTGCGCGCCAGGTAGCGCGACATCAGCGCATGCTGCACTTCTTCGCCGCCGATGTGGACGTTTTTTCCATCCAGGTCGGCGATGACGCCCCAGGCGTTATAGTTCAGCATGCAGATGCGCGCCGATGTGCGCTGCTTTGCATCGCGCTGCGTTGAATCAATATCCGTCACGTTGCCAGCTCGTCTTTCCGTAGGTCAAAGGGCTTGTCATGCCAGGGTGCCGGTTCCCGATGCCGGTGCCTGTCCTTGGTGCGGTACACGCCGCCGCAACCGATCAGGACGCCAAGCAAGATCCAGAAATACGATTGCGAAAAAGTGGGGGTGAACATATCGTCGGTGAAGCCCTGGATGAACCACACGGGGATCAGCACGGCGCCGCCGGCGAACATGCCTTGCAGGCTGGCGTTGGGATGCTCGCGCGACAGGCGCAGGAATTCGCGCCGTACGAACAGCAGGAAGGCGAGCATGAAGCCGAAACCGATCAGGCCCATGTCCATCAGGCCGCCCAGCCAGGCGCTGTGGGTCTGCGCCACCGGCAGCATCTTGTTCAGGCGCACCGGCGGGCTCCACAAGAGCGAGCGCACGCCGTGCGGCAAGAACGGCTCCTCCAGCACATACGGCAGCAGCGGCAGCCAGATGCCATCCAGGCGGCCGGCCGTGACCGCGCCGCGGTCGCCGTTGCCGACCCCGGTCAGGGCACGGTCGAGGATCGGTTCGATCACCAGCGGGCCGATGCAGCCGGCCACGATCACGCCGATGATGACGGTCTTGACGCTGATGCGCTTCCAGAAGTAAATCAGGTTGACCAGGACGAAGCCGACGAAGCCGCCGCGCGAGAAGGTCATCAGCACGCACACGGCGAACACCACGGAAGAGACGAACAGCAGGCGGCGCTGGGCGTTGCCGGCCCCGCGCAGCGAGAACAGGGTCACCGCGTAGAGCATGTTCAACAACAAGCTCATCTCGTTGGCGTGCATGCCGAGGCTACCCAGGAAGTCGCGCGCCAGGGGCGAGGCCAGCTGGCGCAGCGACATGCCAGAGGATAACAGCCGCCAGCCCACCAGGGTGCAGAACACCCAGCCGGAAGCGAGCATCAGGTAGAGGAATTTTTCCGGCTTTTTACTGTGGCGCACGGACAGCCCCACCAGCAGCGTCAGCAGCACCAGGAATTGCGGCTTGAGGAACATATCGCGCAGATAGCCGATGCCATCCTTGTACTGGATCAGGCGTTCAGCCTCGAAGCGCGGCGGAATCAGGCTGACGTTGGACATGCCGACCAGGCAGGCGATGGCGATCGGCAGCACATACCAGACGAGCAGGCGCATCGGCGCGATCGGATCGCGCCAGCGCCGCAGTCCGGCATGGACGACATAAGAGACCATGGTCAGGAACAAGATCAGGTTGAGCGGATTGAGACCGCGGATGCCCAGCATTTCATGCGGAAAGAAGGCCAGCGCCGAGAGCGGCATGATGACGATGGCGGCGGCCACCCCGACCCGGAAATCGAGCATGACCCACAAGCCGAGGGCGGCCAGGATCACGACCGCCGGCACCAGCACGCCCAGGGTCGGCACGACGGCCCCGAACACGGCCGCCAGCAACAGCAGCGCGGCGATGCCGGCTACCGCGCCCGCCTTGCCGCGGCCCTGGTAGCGGCGCGAGTGGGGAACCGGGTGCTCGATCATGCCGGCCCCTGTGCGTTCAATCCGCCGCACATCACGCAGGAGCGCCGATCAGCTTGGCGCGCACGGGTGGCGCAACGTGCTTCATCAGGTCGTTGACAAACGCATCCTGGGCGGCAAACGCGGCCTTGTCATCGGTTTCGATGGCCGAGACGCGCACCAGGTAGCCGTCGGGAATGAAGTCCGACAGCGCGTACTTGAGCTGCACCACCTGGCGGTCGAGGTAGCTGCGCACCACGCTGCTGCCCATGGTGAACCAGTAGGTGACCGGCTCGACCCGCGGGCCATTGCTGGCGACCATGCGCGTGACCGGCACCGGCAAGCCGTCGATGACGATATTTTCACTGTGCAGGTCGCGGATCTGGAAACCCTGGGCCGCGTAGCAGACTTCCTGGCGGTGCGCGCGCATCGACTGGGTCTGGTTGGAACCGTAGGCGATGGTCAGCATCACGCGCTGGCCGCGGCTGTTGATATAGGTGCGCGAGAGGGTCTGGCTGTAGATGGCGGCCACCTTTTCCTGCTGCACCGACGAGGGCACCATGGCCACCGCATCGGGATCGACCTTCCAGTCGCCGAAAGCGGCCGGCACGCTGGTTTCCAGGTTAATCGCGGGCATGCTGTCGGCCAGCATTTTCTGCGGCTTGATGGCGATCGTCCCCAGCAGGGCCGCACCCATCAGCAGCGCGGCCGGAATCGCCATGCGCAGCGGGCCGTAGTCGGCCGCCAGGGCTGGCGGGCCGCCTTCGCTGGCGAACAGGGGCAGCGCTTCCTTGTCGGAGGCGCCGAAGCGCAGCAGCGAATCAGTCGCGATGATCAGGAGCAGCGCCGAGACGAACAGCACCATGCCGGCGAAACCGTGCAGGAAGCCCTGCCCGGCCGCGTCGCCCAGGTGGTAGGTGATCAGGGTGAGCACCATCACGCGGATCACGTTGGAGATGAACGAGATCGGCACGATCAGGATGGCCAGCGTGACATTGCGGAACAGCGAGTTGTGGCGCACCACGTTCAGGTACAGCAAGCCCAGCGCTTCCAGGGTGAACAGGGTGTGCAGGCCGGCGCAGGCGTCGGCCACGAGCAGCTTGTACTGGCCGATCTGGAGAATGACGCCGCTGCGCGAAATCGGATAGCCGACCCAGTACAGCACGTTGCCGACCACCCAGGAGACCGCGGTCTTCATGGGCATGGTCAGCATGTCGACCAGGGAACCCGGCAGCGGCAGCATGAACAGCATGAAGAAAAACGGGAACCACAGCACGCGCAGCGCGCGCGTGCCGCGCATGAGCAGGATCAGGGCCATCAGGGTGCCGAGGTAAGACCCGATCTCGAAGATGGCGATGCCTTGCGAACGGCCGAGAAAGTACACGAAGACGGACAGCACCAGCAACGGCCAGCCCAGCCAGCTACCGCGCTGGCCTTCGCTGGCGGCCAGCATCTGGCCCCAGTTGCGGAACAGCAGCCAGTGCGCGATGCCGAGGATGATCGGGCCGTGGGCCTGCTCTTCGGTCGCCCACAAGCCGGTGAACATATCGTAAAAGCTCGGCACATACATCAGCAGCACGCCGAGCGCGAGCGGTGCCCAGGACGGTAGCGGGCCGTTGCCGGACAGGCCGGCCGGCAGGGTCGACTTGGCCTGCATCGTCATTTGAAATCCACGAGCACGGAACCGACCACCACGGCGCCGTTCTGGGCAACCTGTTCGGCCAGGGCATTGACGTCGCCCATATGGGTCTTGTTCTTGCGCGCGACAATCAGCACGCCGCCGGTGCGGGCAGCCAGCACCAGGGCGTCGAGCCCGGTCTGGCTGGCGGCCACGTCGTACAGGGTGACGTCGTAGCGCGATTCGAGCTGGGCGTTGAGCCCGGCGAAATTGCTGCGGCTGAGCAGTTCCTGTGGATTCGGCGGCAAGGTGCCGGCGCCCAGCACCGACAGGTCGACGAAGGAACCGACATGGGCGGTGACGTCGAGGTCGGCGCGGCCGGCCAGCACGTCGGACAAACCTTGTTTGCCGGGAATATTGAAAATGCTGTGCTGGGCCGGCGTGCGCAGGTTGGCGTCGACCAGCAGGGTGTGTTCGCCGAGCTGGGAAAACACCACCGCCAGGTTGGCCGCGAACAGGCTGGCGCCATCGCCGCGGTCGATGCCGACCACGGTGAGCGATTTGCGCCCGCGCGCGAACCAGCGCAGCATCAGCTGGCTGCGCACGGCGCGCAGGGTTTCGACCTGCGGGCTGAAGGGATCGTAGGCGGCCACCAGGTGCGGCGAGTAACTGCCCTCGCCCGGCTGCAGGTAGGGATAGTCGAACTGGCGCGCCAGCACTTGCTGGATGTCGGCTTCGTTGATCAGGCCCAGGCGCTGGGCGGCCTCGCCGAAGCGGATCCCCAGTTCCTTCTGCATGCGCAGCACGCGCTCGGCGTTTTCGGGGGTGATCTTGCCCGATTCCAGCAACATATGGCCGATGCTCGAATCGGCGCGTTTTATTTTCTCGGAAGCGGCGAGGGAAAGCTCGGTCTGCGTCATGGTGTTTCCTCTTGTTGGTTCAGGCGCGGGCTTGCTAGCCCAGGCGCAGGCGGCGCGGCAGCAGCGAATTGATCGCGCTGTAGCGGCGCCGCTTCGGCGCGGTCCAGTCGATCATGCCGAGCACCGGCATCTGCAGCACTTCGGCCATATCGGTTTCGGAACGCACGCGGCGGTCGATCATTTCGGTCAGCAGGGCAAAGCCCAGGCCCAGCATGACGCCCAGGAAGGCCGACAGCATGGTGTTGAGCATCACGCGCGGGCCGCTGGCGCCCAGCGGCGCGGTGGCCGGATTGAGCACGGCGATGTCGGACTGCTCGGACGCGCCTTCGATGCGGGTTTGCGAAAAGCGCTGCGAGGTGGCATCGAAGGCGCGCTGGGCGCTCTCGACATCCTTGACCAGCACGCCCAGTTCATCGCGGCTGCGGTTCAGTTCCAGTACCTTGGCCTTCTGGGCCGCCAGCGCGGCGCGCACGGCGGCTTCGCGCTGCTGCAGGATGGCGGCGTTGTTGCCGACGCTGCTGGATGCGGAACGCTGCTGGGAAGCCAGGTTGGCATGGATCTTGTCGACTTCGGCCTTGATGCTCAGGTATTGCGGATGGTTCACGCCCAGGCGCTGGCCCGCTTCGGCCAGGCGCGATTCGGCACCGGCCAGTTGCACCTTGATGTTCTGCACCAGCGGATTGGCGGCCACGTCGGGCGAATCGGCGCCGCGCGAACCCTGCGCCATGCCCTGGCGCGAATTGGCTTCCATGGCCTGGCCCTGGGCCGCGACCAGTTGCGCCGACAAGTCGTTGAGGCGGTTCGATTCGACGTCGAGACGGTTGTCGACGCTGACGATGCCATTGTCCTGCTGGTACTTGGAGAGACGGCTCTGGGCCGCTTCCACGTTACCGCGCAGCATTTTGGTCTGCTCATTGAAATAGGCCGCGGCCTTTTTCATCGGCTCGACCTTCAATTCGATGCTCAGCCTCTGGTATTCCTCGGCGAAGGCATTCGCCACGCCCGCCACGAATTGCGGGTCGGCGCCCTTGAAATTGATTTCGACCACGCTGCTTTCGCGCGATGGCACCACGTCGAGCTTGTGCAGCAAGAGGTCGGCCAGCCAGTCGCGCACGGTGCCGCGCCCGCCGGTGGCTTTCTTGAACTGCTCGACCACGGTGGGGTTTTCAGCCATCTTGAGCTGGTCGACCACGCGTCCGGCCACGTTTTTGCTGCTGATGATATCGATCTGGGTTGCCATGTACCCCGGCAGCAGCTGGCTCGGCATCGCCATGCCGGTCAGCGGATCGACGCCTTTGTAGTTGAGCAGCACGGACGCCGTGGCCTGGTAGGTCTTGGGCATCGACAGGCTGACCATCAGGGTCAGGGTGACGGTGACCAGCAGGGTCGCGAGGATGATGTACTTGCGCGCATACAAAATCAGCAAAAACTGGGATAAATTCATTTAGCAACTCTCGATATGGTGCGGCGCCCTGGGGCCGCGGGCCAGGGCCGCAGGCCACGGCCCCGGCCAAAAAATTAGAACCAGCTTTCCTTGACGAAGACGACATCGTCGACTTGCAGCATGTCATCCTGCTTGGCATCGATCAGGCGGATCTTGCCGTCCGCATCGCGGCGCTTGATCACCAGGCCGCGCTCGGTGCCGCGCATGGACAAGCCACCGCCAGCCGACAGGGCTTGCACCACGGTCATCGCACGTTCCAGGCGGAACGCGCCCGGACGCTGGACTTCGCCGTAGATATAGAATTTCGGCGCGCGCTCGACGTACAGCACGTCGTTGCCCGACAAGGCGTAATCCTTGGACAGCTGGCCGGCGCGGACCATTTCGATGACATCGATTTCCTCGCGCGTGGTCTTGCCGTCGCGGGTGCGGATCAGGCTGACGCGGTCGCCGCCTTCGCCGTTGATGCCGCCGGCCATGGCCAGCAAGTCGATCAGGCTGCGCTTGCCTTCGATCGGATAGCGGCCCGGGCGGTTAACCTGGCCCAGCACCGATACCTGCTGGCTCTGCACGGCGGTGACGATCACGTTCACTTGCGGCTTCTTGACGAAGTTGCCCGCTTCCAGCATGGAGGCGATTTTCTTTTCCGCCGCCGCCGCCGACAGGCCGGCCACCGGCACCTGGCCGATCAGGGGGAAGCTGATATTGCCGCCTTCGCTGACCCGGGCTTCCAGGGTCAGGTCGGGACTGCCGTAGACCGAGACCTTGAGCACGTCGCCCGGTCCGAGCTGCAGGTCGGCGGCCATGGCCGCACCCATCGTCATGGTCATCAGGAAAGCCATCAGGCCGTGTACCAGTTGTTTCATTATTTCACCTCTAATCAGTTTCAGTTGTCGGGATGGCGGCCGGGGCCGCTTATTTCAAGCCTGCCACGCCGCGCGCGGTAGCCGCATCGTCGGTGGCCGGGGCCGCTTCTGGCTGGGCCGCCGCGGGGGTGGCCGCGACCGGCGCCGGGGCCGGGGCCGGCGCTGGCGCTGCGGCCGGGGCGTCGGCCGGGGCCGCGGCCAGGGTCGGGGTTTTCAGGTAATCGATCTTGGCGGCGGCGCGCAGACGCTTGAGTTCGGCATCGGCGGCATCCTTGGTGCGCTTGTTGAACAGGAATTTCTCGATCTGGGGCGACGCCACTTCGAGCGTGGCCGGGTTGTCGCGCACGTCGACGATCAAGACCAGCATGCTGCGCTCGCCTTCCTTGACGATGAACAGCTGGTTCTTCGGCATGCTCTTGAGCTTGGCGGACATTTCCGGCGCCAGGTCGGAGGTGGTGCGCGAGGCCTGGGCGCGCATGTACTTGATCTTGTTGGCGTCGAACCAGACGGCCACGTCGTCCAGCGACTTGGCGTTTTCGGCCACCTTCTTGACTTCCTCGCTCAGGTCTTTCGACTGGATCACCAGCTGCTTCATGTCGAACTGCTTGCGGGCGGCGAAGAAGTCGGGATTCTTGGTGTAGTAATCGCTGATTTCGGCGGCGCTCGGGCGGGCCACGGTGCCGACCTTCTTCTGCATATAGTATTGGGCGATGATCAGGGCCTTGGCCCGTTCGATCGCCTGCACCACCTTGGGATCGCGGTCGGCCTTTTCCTTGGCCGCTTCATTTTGCAGCAGCTGGCGGTCGATCAGGGCTTCGACCAGCTTCTTGCTGGCCTCGGCCTGCTGGGCCGGCGGCACATTGGCCAGCATCAGCTCTTCGCTCAGCTGCAGCTCGGTGATTTCTTCTCCATTGACGCTGACCAGCGCCTGGCCCACCTTGGGTTTGCTGCCTTTGTTGCCGCAGCCGCCAAGTGCGGCGAGCGCGACCATGAGCGCGGCGCACAGCAAACGTTTGTGGGATGGCGCCGACATGGCCAGGGTGGAGTTGTTCAATTTATTCCTCAATTTTGTTAATAAAGCTTGATTAATACACAACGAGATTGCCGGGATTATTACACACATCGGCAAATCGATGCGTTTAAATGGTACTGTTATTCCGCCCTGCATGATGGCCGGCGGGCAGCCCGGGGCGCCCGCGCCGGCCTTCATTTTAGCGCGTTGCCGATGACGACGAAACAACTTTTGCTGCACTGCGGTAGAGCATTAAGGCCGGCTTAATACGCCGTGTTGTATTAGTGCGCATTCTCGCGGCTGAACACCACCTTGACCGTCTTGACGATGATCCACAGGTCAAGCCAGAGCGACCAGCTGCGCAGGTAATCGAGATCGTACTGGATCCGCGCTTCCATCTTGTCGAGCGTTTCGGTTTCGCCGCGCATGCCGTTGACCTGGGCCCAGCCGGTGATGCCGGGCTTGACCTTGTGGCGCAGCATGTAGCCCTTGATCAGCTTGCGGTATTGCTCGTTGTGCGCCACCGCGTGCGGACGCGGGCCGACGATGCTCATGCGTCCCTGCAGCACATTGAAGAACTGGGGCAGTTCGTCAAGCGAACTCTTGCGCAAGAATGCGCCGACCCGGGTGATGCGCTGGTCGCCCTTGCGCGCCTGCACCACGGTGTCGCCATTTTCGGTCACGGTCATCGAGCGGAACTTGTAGACGATGATTTCCTCGCCATACAGGCCGTAGCGGCGCTGGCGGAAGATCACCGGCCCCGGCGAGGTGAACTTCACGGCGCAAGCGATGACCAGCATGATCGGCAGCAGCATCAGCTGGATGATCAGGCCGAGCACGATGTCGCTGGTGCGCTTGACCATGCTGTTCAAGCCCATGAACGGGGTTTCGCAGATGGCGATCACGGGCATGCCGCCAACGTTGTCGAAACGCGCCTGCATCAGGTCGAACACATAGATATCGGGCAGGAAGTAGACCGAGGCGGTGGTGTCCTGCAGTTCGTCGAGCAGCTTGCGGATGCGCGGCTGGGCCGAGATCGGCTGGCTGATGAAGATCATCTTGATGTTATGTTCGCGCACATAGGCGGCGATATCGGCCATCTTGCCCAGCATCGGATGGCGCAGGTTGGCCGGGTGGCGGTCTTCGGTGCGGTCGTCGAAAAAGCCGTGCATCTGCATGAACAGGTTCTTGTGGCGCTCGCAGATGCCGGCGAACTTGATGCCGACGTCGTTGGCGCCGATCACCACCACCGAGCGCATTTCGGTATTGTTGCCGGGGCCGACGGAGACGCGGCGCACCGCCAGGTGGCTCACCAGCATCACGATCGGGGTGGCGATGAACCAGGCCAGCACCACTTTATTGTCGTAATAATACGACAGTCCACTGGCCGAACCGAGGAACAGCAGCACGCACACGGTCAGGATCCAGCCGAACACGGTGTCGCGCATGTAGGCGAACATGCGCCCGCTGCGCCAGGTCCGGTACGGATCGACGTGCTGGTAGACGGCCGACGAGACGAAGAAGGCGAGAATCATCAATACCAGCGAATACCCCGTGAACGGTTCATGGAAGAACATCGACGAGACGTACAGGGTCCCCATGATGATCAGGGGATCGAGCACGCGCTGGAAAAACGAAATTAAGGGGATGTCATTGACCGTCATGGGCACCTTTAGAACTGCGCATTGGCGTTTACCGAAACTGTGTTCGCCTTGAAGCTTCCATTACCGAGGAATTGCGCGCCGCTGCGCTCCTGGTGGATGAAAGAGGTGGAAAATTGCACTGTCTGCAACGGAACCCAGGTGGCGCCGAAGGTGGCCGTGCGCAGCGTGTCGCTCAGGTCGCCCGGCGAATTGGGCAGCAGGCGGCCTTCATATGAGCGCTGTTCCACGCTCAGCGTGCCGTCGAAGCGCACCTTGGCCATGGCATCCCAAGCGCTGCCGAGACTGGCGCCGCGGTTCAGGCTGAAGGTATAGTAATAGTTATCGATGGGGGCAAACTCGCGCCACAGCGCGGTATTGAAGCGCAGCTTCTGGCGCGGGCTGAAGTCCGCCGTGACACGGCCGTTAAAGCCGCTCACGTCGTGCGGACCCGATTCGGCATTCTTGCGCTTGGCGTAGCCTGCCAGTCCCTGCACGGTAAGGATGGGCGTGGCGCGCCAGACCACGCGCGCCTTCAGTTCATCCTGCTGGTAATCGTTGTTGCGCACCTGGCCGCCGATAATGCGCCGGTTCAGGTACTTGCCGCTCAGGCGGCGCGCCACCAGGCCGGCGCTGCTGCCGCTGCGCGGCAGGTAGTCGAAGCCGGCTTCGACCGTGTCCTGGGTGCGGTCGTTATAACGCTGGGTCGACAGCTCATAGGTAAATTTGTCGCGCGCGACGGCGCTGCGCACGCGCCAGCTCGGATGCATGCGCCAGGCGCCATCGGCGAACTGGCGGCGCTGCACGCGCAGGTTGCGTTCGCGGCTCTGGAAATCGGTGTACGGCGCCAGGCTCTGGGCATAGGTGGCGCCGAGGCTGCCGTCCAGGTGGTTGCCGAGCTGCCAGTTCCAGGTGCCCTGGAAATCCTTGCCGTCGTAATCGAGCTGCTGGAAGTGCGAATACGCCACTTTCGACAGCTTGCCCTGCAGCTCGATGCGCTGGCGGCCATAGGTTTTGTCGAAAATGACCCCGGCCACGCTCTGGCGCGCGGAATCGCTGCGCTGCTTGTCGTAACCGGGCGCGGCGTCTTCCAGGCGAAACAGGTTGTCGTCGTAGAAATAGCCGAGGCCGCCGTAGACGTGCAGCGCATCGGACGGCCCGGCCCAGGCCGGCGTCGCGGCTGCGCCCATGGCCAGGGCCAGCGCTACGGCGCCCGGCACGATGGCGCCAGGCGCCAGGCGCGGGCGATGTGGATGTGTTGGCAAGGTGGAAGGCATTTGTTAGTCTTTGTTCAAGTCATTTCGAATTGGCGAGATATTACCAGTATGTCCAATTTCCCGTTCGCACAATCCACAGCCCGAGAAGGCCGTTGGTGACGGCGTGCGCGAGGATGGATGACCACAGGCTGCGTTGTTTCATGTACAACAGGGAATAGGCGGCGCCGGCGACGATCCCGGCCAGCCACAGGTTATGCTCAAATCCAAACAGGACCACGCCGATCACAAAACTTTTGAGGCTTATTTGTGCTGGATCAAGCGAATCGAAGTGGTCCGAATCGATCCAGCGCATCAAAAACGAGCGCCAGAACAATTCTTCCATGACGGGCACGACCAGGGCGGCGCCGGCGATGCGCACCGCCACCATCAGCCAGTCGATCCGCCCGCCCGTGGTGGGATTGAAGCCGTCGGGCGCGCCGATCACCATCCAGTCCGCATTCAGGCTGACCCACAGCACCAGCACCACCACCCCGGTCAGGGCGGCGATGACGGTCGCCAGCGCGCCGGCGCGCCAGGCATGCAGTTCGGTGTAATCGCGCCAGAACCAGGCCAGCGTGGCCAGGACGGCGCCGATCTTGAGGGCGTACATCCAGCGCAGCGCCTGGGCATCGACGCCCAGGCGGGTCAGGACATCGACCGCGATGATAAAGAAGATATACACCAGGAAGGGCAGGATGCGGGCCCAGGCCGAGCGACTGAACATCGGAACGTTGGCAGCGGCAGGCGCCGTCAGGTCGGGTTGTTCATTGCGTTCGGACATGGTTCTTCATCTGCCAGGCAAACGCCTGCTCCTGTTTAATCTATGGTGATCATCCCTTTGAACGGGCTTCGATCAGTTCCCACTTTTCCAGCGCATCGCTCAGTAGCTGATCGATTTCGGCAAAGCGCGTATTGAGGCGCTTGGCATCGGCCGGGTTGGTCCTGTAAAAGTCCGGTGCGTTGAGTTGCAGCGTGATGGCCGATTGCTCGTCCTCCAGGCTGGCTATCAATAATGGCAGCTCTTCGAGCTCCCGCTGTTCCTTGTTACTTAATTTTACCTTTTTAGCAACAGGAACGCCAGAGGATGTTGTAGTAGTTTTAACAGCCGCTTTCGGTGCCGCGGCGCCGCCCTGGGCCTGGATCTGGCCTTTGACGCGTTCCCAGTCGGTATATCCGCCCACGAATTCGCGCCAGTTGCCCTCGCCTTCGGCCACGATCACCTGGGTCACGACATTGTCGAGGAAGGTACGGTCGTGGCTGACCAGGAACACGGTGCCGGTGTAGTCTTCCAACAACTCTTCCAGCAATTCGAGGGTATCGATGTCCAGATCGTTGGTCGGCTCATCGAGCACCAGGCAGTTGGCCGGCTTGGCGAACAGGCGCGCCAGCAGCAGGCGGTTGCGCTCGCCGCCGGAAAGCGACTTGACCGGCGAACGGGCCCGTTCCGGCGCGAACAGGAAGTCGTTCAGGTAGGTCATGACGTGCTTGCGCGCGCCATTGATCTCGACCCAGTCGCTGCCCGGGGCGATGGTTTCCATCAGATTGGCTTCTTCATTGAGCTGGGTGCGCATCTGGTCGAAGTACGCGACCTGCAATTTGGTGCCGAGGCGTACGGTGCCGCTGTCGGCCGCTTCTTCTCCGAGGATCATTTTCAGCAGGGTGGTCTTGCCGGCGCCGTTGGCGCCGATCAGGCCGACCTTGTCGCCGCGCAGGATGGTGCCGCTGAAATTGCTGACGATAACTTTGTCGCCATACGCCTTGTTGACGTTTTCCAGCTCCGCCACGATCTTGCCCGAGCGTTCGCCCGAGGACACTTCGAGCTTGACCTGGCCTTGCTGGTCGCGGCGCGCGGCGCGCAACAGGCGCAGCGCTTCCAGGCGGCGCACGCGGCCTTCGTCGCGCACGCGGCGTGCCTTGACGCCCTTGCGGATCCAGACTTCTTCCTGGGCCAGGAATTTATCGAACTTGGCCGCTTCGACCTCTTCGATTTCCAGCTGTTCGGCCTTACGCGTCTGGTAAGCCGTGAAATTGCCCGGATAGGACAGCAGCTTGCCGCGGTCGAGCTCGATGATGCGGGTGGCGACGTTGTCGAGGAAGCTACGATCGTGGGTGATGAACAGGACCGAGCCCTTGAAGTCGCGCAACAGGCTTTCCAGCCACAGGATGGAGCGGAAGTCGAGGTGGTTGGTCGGCTCATCGAGCAGCAGCACGTCCGGCGCGGACACCAGGGCCACGGCCAGCGCGACGCGCTTTTGCATCCCGCCCGACAGGGTGCCCATCAGCGACTCGCCGGCAAGGCTCAGGCGGTCGAGGGTGGTGTCGACCTTGTTTTGCATGCTCCAGCCATCGGTGGCGTCGAGCTGGACTTGCAGGTCGTGCATGCGCTCCATCAGCGCATCGTCGTCGCCCTGGCCGAACTGGCCGGTCAATGCTTCGTATTCGGCCAGCATGGCAGCCTGGCCACCCATGCCGGCGGCGACCGCGTCGAACACCGACATGGCCGGGTCGAAGGTCGGTTCCTGCTCGACATAGGCGATTTTGATGCCTTGTTGCATCACCAGCAGACCATCGTCGAGCTTGAATTTGCCCGAGATGGTTTTCAGCAGCGAAGACTTGCCGGTGCCGTTACGCCCGATCAGACCGACGCGCTCCGTGGTTTCAAGGGAAAATTCCGCGTGATCGAGCAACGCGACGTGGCCGAACGCAAGTTGCGCCGACGAGAGTGAAATGACAGCCATAGAGGGTAAGTGCGCAGGCGGGAAAACCCGCCAGATGAATGAATGAAGCACGCATTGTACCGACTTGGGAGAGGTGGCACCCAATTTGCCGCCATTTAGGGGGCGAACCTCGGCTATAATTGCGGTCGATTCACGACACCGGGCCGCCTCAGGCGGAGGCCGATCGCCGAATCACAGCGTCCTCTCCGTAGCACAATGGATAGTGCACATGCCTCCTAAGCGTGGGATACAAGTTCGATTCTTGTCGGAGGGACCATAAAACGCTTAATAATCAATGACTTATATTTTATTTGTGACACGGTTGTGACGCAGGGCGATGCCACCCATAGAGGTGGCTTTTTTGTACCCGCTCGATCGAACCCGTCCCAGTCAACGTAAAATTCCAGCGCGCAGGATTCACCACGCGCGACGCCGTCAGGACCGCCAGACCGCCGCCGTCTACGTTGCCGATAGGCTTACCATAAAGCACGCCTTCGGCGCCGTTACTGAAACGCGGGTCCGATTCCCGCCGCCCCACCACTAAACACTTTAAAATCAATGACTTAGAAATTTTTACTAGCATTGTTTTGGGGTTATTTGGGGCTGTTTAGGCACCAGAATGACAGCAAAATGACAGCCTGTGACGTATGAAGAAGCCGCCCTCCAGCGGCTTTTTTACGCCTGTCGACGTAGCGTGAGGCTCAGTGCAGACATCTGCACCTCGTGAACGACACGCAAAAATGCCCGGTCTCGCGCTGGGCATTTTTGCGTCTACGGGTTGAATGCGGCTTCGGCGGGAGAGGAGGTCTAG
>NZ_JAQOZV010000030.1:0-90669 GCF_030348125.1 Massilia sp. DJPM01 | reverse complement strand
ACTGACGCCGACCGCGCACTTGTGTTTCCGGGCCATCTTCTCGATGAGCGGCAGGAAGCGAATCGCCCAACGGTTGATCGACGAATGGTCGACCGACACCCCCGCTCTTCCATCATCTCTTCGAGGTGCCGGTAGCTCAGCGGGTATGCTCGGCCACGAATTGCGCAACCCTTTGGCGCCCATCATCACGGCAACCACGCTATTACGGCGCGAGGTCAGCTGTGGGGCGACAGCGGTCATTGCCAAGAGTTGCCGGCAGCGCCCCAGATTGTCTGAAGTCGCGCTTCGGAAACCAGCCTGGAGGCCGGCCAAGGTAAAGAGAGGGTACTCACGCCGGCATGGTCCGGAACGAATCCCCCTAAAATCCATTAACAATATAAACGATTTATATTGAACAAAACGCTCATTGCGTCTCTACCTTCCGCCCCTTTTCGGTTGGTGGTTTGGACGCTTCTGAGGCCGGTGGCAAGGCACGATAGCTATCCCCATCGAGCACGAGCTTGTAAGCGCCATGGCGTAAACGATCCAAGGTCGCCGCGCCGATCATCTTGTTAGCCGCGAAGGCGGCGCCCCATTCGTCGAAGTGGAGGTTCGATGTCAGGATCGTCGCCGTTCTCTCGTATCGTTCAGCAATCAGGTCATGGAAATCCTCGTCCTCGGGCGGACGGAGCGGCTTCAGGCCAAAGTCATCGACTATAAGCAGCGCCACCTTGCTGAGGTACTGCAGACGCCGCTCATACGTTCCCATCGCCTGTGCGGTGCGCAGACTGACCATCAGCTGGGTCTGGGTGATGAACAGCACGTCGTAGCCCTGGCGCGCTGCGGCGTGCCCTAGCGACTGCGCCAGGTGGCTCTTGCCTGTCCCGCAGGGGCCCGCGATGAGCACGGCCACCTTCTCGTCAATGAAGCGGCAGGTGGCCAGGTCATGGACGGCGGCGCGGTTCAAGCCTGGCAAGCGGTTGAAGTCGAACCCGTCGAGCGTCTTCTGGTTGCGGAAGTTCGCCCGGCGCATGCGTTGCGCCAGCTTCTTCTGGTCGCGGCGGGCGACCTCGTCATGAATGAGCAGACTCAGGAACTCGGTGAAGGACAGCTTGCGGTCGATGGCTTCGCGGTTGCGCGCCTCCAGCGAGTCGAGGATGCCGGACAGGCGCAGTTGTTTGAGCAGGGAAGTCAGTTCTGGAATTGGATGCATGGTCGTTCTTATTGAAGGATAGTGTTGGTGGCGCGGTAGAAACGGCCGCCCTCGGTGTAGGTGCTGGCTAGCGCGTCGAACGCCGCCAGCAGGTCTTGCTGGTCGAGGCCTTTCTCGAGGATGCGCTTGACGACGTTGAGACCGGGCGTGCCATAGTGGTTGGCGCGCGAGCAGGCCGCTTCCAGCCTCACGGCGCCGTATTTCTTCTGCAGCCCAAGCACGCCCTGCACGGCGCGCATGCGGATCAGCACCTTATCGCCGAACATCGCACGGATCATGGCCATGCATGCCGGCCCCACCCGTTCGGCTTCGGCCATGCACCACTTTGTGTCCTTGAGCAGCCAGGCCTGTGCCTCCGGCGGCATGTGGTCGGGGACGGTCTTGCGTTCACCCCGATGCTTCAATCGGACATGTGTGGCGACCGGTTCATGCTCGAGGTACATCGTCACGACGGTGTCGCTGGCCTTGAGCCACAGGGCTTGGCCGACTAAGCGGAACGGCACGGAGTAGTTGTACTCGAACTGCACATGGGTATCGCGGTGCACCTTGACCTTGACCCAGGTGGCCAGCTGGGGCGGCACATCGGGCAAGGGTTTGAGCAAGCTCTTCTCGACGTCCGCGAAGCGCTTCAGAGGGGCCGTGCGGGTCGTTCCGTGAATGCGGTTGCCCGCTTGTCCCAGTACCCACTCGTGGAGTTGCCGGTTGGCGTCCGCCAGGTCGCGGAACTCGCGCAGCGGCAGGAAGCTGCCCTTGATGTACTTGACGCCGGACTCCACGATTCCCTTCTTTTGCGGATCTCTAGGCGGGCATGGATCGATCTTGAACCCATATCCTTCGGCGCACTGGCCGTACGAACGCTGCACCTCCGGCTCATACACGCAGGCCCGCGTGATCGCGCATTTAGCGTTGTCGATCGTGACGCGTTCGACAACGCCACCGAACCACTCGAAGGCACGGCGGTGGCAACCGAGCCAGGTGGCCACGGTCTGGTCGCGCACGAATTCGGCGTACTGGTGGCGTGACCACGCCAGCGTCATCACGAAGAACCAGGTCTTGAAGATTTCCCCGGTATGCACGTCGGTGATGGGCGGGCCGGCGCCGAAATCGACTTGAACCGCTTCACCCGGTTTGAACTCCAACCGCAGCGGCACTTCGGCCACCTCGTCGACGACCAACTGGTGCAGGAACCGGTACACTGCCGAGTAGCTGCCGGTGTAGCCATGATTGCGCACCAGCGTGGCGTGAATGATGGTCCCTTGAATGCCGGCGGCGTACCAGTTGCAGATCTGCGCACGCCACGGTTCCAACGTGGATATGC
Source organism: Massilia sp. DJPM01 (assembly GCF_030348125.1). NCBI lineage: Bacteria > Pseudomonadati > Pseudomonadota > Betaproteobacteria > Burkholderiales > Oxalobacteraceae > Massilia > Massilia sp. DJPM01. The sequence goes on along the minus strand of NZ_JAQOZV010000030.1, from coordinate 88,159 downwards.
AAGTGCTCGGCAGCGGCTCCTTGCGCACGAGCGCCGATGCCAGAACTGCGTCGTCCGGCAATGCCGTGCCGGGTGCAAGCCAGCCACGCGCGCTCGCCAACTCGCGAACCTGGGCGATCTTCTTGCGCCCCATGGTCTTCGACCGGGCTATCTCCCGGTCTGAATCTCCCTGACGCATGCGCGTCAAGATATGACGGTATTGATACATCTCGAACCTCCGTTTAGTCACGGCTTCTCCAGGCGAAATGCCGGGGAGTCTAGCCGATCAATGAAAGTTTGAGCCCGTGAACGGTGGCGCCTTAACGCCGACGATCGAGCGGCACTATTACGCCGACGATGAAGTGGCGCCTTTACGCCGCCGATCTTGTGGCGCCATTACGGCGACGATTTGGTGGCGCCTTAACGCCGACAACGAAATGGCTCCTTAACGCCGAAAATTCACAGCAGGAATGGTCCGTCCAGTTTAAGGGGCACTGGCCGTTCCCGGAAAATTCCGCCGTTTGATCAACAACGCGACAGAACCCCTGCGCGGCTTTGGCAAAATCGAGGCGCCCGCCAGGAAACACGCCTACGCGATAACGCAGTTGCGGGCGGACGTGATCGGCTTGTTCGATGCGCTGGAGATCGAGCGGGTTTTGCTGGTGGCCGCGATTGGGGAGCGGTGATTGGCTGGAACGTCTGCATGGTCGCGCCAGGGCGCGTGGAGCGCTTTGTAGCGCTCTCGGTGGGCGCCAAGGCAGCATACACCGCCGGCGGGCCGCTACAGCTGCTCAAGGGCTATTACGTGCTGGTATTCCAGCTGCGCGGCATTGCCGGGGCAGTCAACCAGCACCTGCTGGCCTGCTTCGCACGCTGCAAACTGCCCAAATTGCTTCACGTGAAACAATTTCCACAATGTGATTGCATAGCGAACTATCTTGGGCTACAGTGGAGTCATGTTTGATCACTGCCTCTATTTCAACACCACTGCCCTGGCGCGCGTTCTCGAGCGCGAGTGGACGCGCGCGTTCAAGCCGTTCGGACTGACGCCTTCGCAGGCCTTCATGCTGCGCGCGGTGCTGGCCCGTCCCGGCTTGCTGCAAAGCGAGCTGGCCAGGGAATTGGTGATCAGCCGCCCGACCGCAACCCGTTCGCTCGATGGCTTGCAGAAGTTGCAGCTGATCGGCCGTCGCGCCACGGGCGGGGATGGGCGCGAATGCGCGGTCTTTCCGGAGCCTGCCGCGCGCGCCATTCACGACGAACTCAACGCCGCCAGCGGTGCCGTTACCGCCAGGTTGAAACAGCTGCTGGAACCCGAACAGTTTGCCGCCATTGTCGGCGCGCTCAAGCAGGCGCGCTCCGCCGTCGCCTGATTCTTTTACCTAAGTAGTTGCATAGCTAATTAAAAGGAAGTGATATGCCGATCCTGAACGTGAAAGTCAGCGCAGTGAAAACCCCCGAACTGATCCGGCAGATTGCCGATCTGCTGCTCGACAAGACCACCCGCATCCTGAGGAAGAAGCGCCAGCTTACCTCCATCGCCATCGATTTTGTCGATCCCGACAGCTGGATCGTGGCCGGGCTGTCTTTGCGCGAGCAACGCAAACACAGCGTCTACGTCGACATCAAGGTCACCGACGAAACCAATACCAAGGATGAAAAGGCGCTCTATATTGCCGAGGTGTTCGCCGGCTTCGCCGCCTTGCTCGGCCCCCTGCACGACGAGAGCTACATCTACGTCGACGATGTGCGCGCCACGGCCTACGGGTATGGCGGCAAGACGCAGGAATGCCGCTACCAGCATCCGGACGCGTAAAGCGGGCCGGCTCGCTCAGTACGCGGCGCAGTAGATGGCGTGGATATCGTCGCGGGTGAGCTCGCGCGGGTTGTTGCCGAGCAGGCGGGTTTGCAGCATCGCGTCATCGGCCAGGCGGTCGATGTCGCCTGCCCCAACGCCGACCTGGCGCAGCATGGTCTGGATGCCGGTCTTGGCCGCGATGCTTTCCATGGCGCCGATCAGCGCATGGGCGCGCGCCTCCTCGCTGCCGCTCAGGCTTGGAACGATGATGCCGGCCAGCTCGGCGTAATGCGCGCTGGCGTGCGAGAGGTTAAAGCGCAGCACATGCGGCAGCACGAGCGAGTTGGACAGGCCATGTGGCACGTGAAATATGCCGCCGATGGGATAGGCGAGGGCGTGCACTGCCGCCACCGGCGCGTTGGAAAATGCCTGGCCGGCGAAACAGGCGCCGAGCAGCATGGCCTGGCGCGCCTCCAGATCGCTGCCGTGTTCGCACGCGCGCAGCAGGTTGCGCGACAGTAGCGACAGCGCCTCGCGCGCCAGGTTATCCGACAGCGGGTTCTTCTTGTGCTTGCTGGTGTATGCCTCGATGGCATGCACCATCGCATCGATACCGGTCGCGGCCGTCACCATGGGCGGCAGGCCGAGCGTCAGTTGCGCATCCAGGATCGCCAGGTCCGCATACAGCTGGGGCGCCACCACGCCCATCTTGGTGGTCGCGCCGGTGGTGACAATGGCGATGTTGGTCACCTCCGATCCGGTGCCGGCCGTGGTCGGAACCTGCACCAGCGGCAGGCGCGTGCCGCGCACATTGCCGATGCCATAGATCTGGCTGAGCGGCTGGTCGCTGCCGGCCAGCACGGCGATCAGCTTGGCTACATCCATCGAGCTGCCACCACCGAGGCCGATGACGAGGTCGGCCCCAAGCTGGCGCGCCACGTCCACCGCTTGCAGCACCACCGATTCCGGCGGATCGGCCACCACGTCCGACCAGACCTGCACGGCAAGGCCAGCCTGTTCCAGCGAGCGGCGCGGCGCGTCCACCAGCCCGGTGGCAAGGAAGCCGGGGTCGGTGACGATCAGGGCGCGGCGGGCGGCAGGGAAGTGGCTGGCGACCATCGACCCCAGCCGGCTGGCTGCGCCGGGGGCCGATACCAGATGGGGAACGGTACTGAAACTGAACTCGGCGGAGTGGGTCATTGTGCACCTGCAAAGTCGGTGGGGGATCCCAAAAGTTTACACCATCTTCTTCACCGTCATGAAAATGGCCGTCGGAAACGCGGGAGAGATTTCTTACGTACAATATCTGACTCTGTTGTTGAGTCCACTTCCCAAGGAAAACATGATCGATTTTGCGTTACTCGGATGCGCGGCATTTCTTGCCGGCCTGGTCGATGCGGTGGTGGGCGGAGGTGGATTGATCCAGGTGCCTGTGCTGTTCTCGGTGTTTCCACGTGAAATCCCGGCGACCTTGCTGGGCACGAGCAAGTTCGCGGGCATCTTCGGCACTGGCGCAGCGGCGGTCAATTACGCACGCAAGGTGAGGGTGGCGTGGAGCGCTGCGGCACCGGCGGCGGTGTCGGCCTTGCTGCTGTCGTTTGCCGGCGCGTACACCGTGACCAAAGTGCCGGCCGATTTCGTGCGCACCCTGCTGCCGTTCGTGCTGGTCGCGGTGGCGGTCTACACTTTCCGCAAGAAGGATTTCGGCAGCGTCCACGCGCCGCTGCACAGCGGATCGACCGAGCGCTGGGTGGCGCTGGGCATCGGTGCCGCGATTGGTTTCTACGACGGCTTCTTCGGCCCCGGTACCGGCAGCTTCCTGCTGTTTCTGTACGTGCGCTTTTTCGGATTCGATTTCCTCAGCGCGTCTGCTGCCGCCAAAGTGGTCAACGTGGCGTGCAATCTGTCTGCGCTGATGTGGTTCGGCTACAGCGGACATATCCTTTGGCAGCTGGGCCTGCTGATGGCGGTGTGCCAGGTTGCAGGTTCCCTGGTCGGCACCAGGCTGGCGATCAAGCACGGCAGCGCGTTCGTGCGCAAGCTATTCCTGGTGGTGGTGAGCTTGCTGATTGTGAAGACCAGCTACGACGCCATCGTGAAGTGGTAGATGTTCCACGTGGAACAGCCGTGGTGAGCTGACCGACGTTCCACGTGAAACAATCCGCGTTCGTCAAACGCGACGTTCCACGTGAAACAATCCGTTGTGTAAAAAACGGTGATTCTGGGTGCAAAAGACCCGGGGGGCCGAAAAGACTCTATAATCGGGCCTCATATCCCTCGCTCTACACTCCATCATGCTATTTCCAACTGAATTCGACGTCATCGTCGTCGGCGGCGGCCATGCCGGCACCGAGGCTGCGCTCGCTTCTGCCCGCATGGGCCAGAAGACACTGCTGCTCACCCACAACATCGAAACGCTCGGCCAGATGTCTTGCAACCCGTCTATCGGCGGCATTGGCAAGGGGCAACTGGTCAAGGAAGTCGACGCCATGGGCGGCGCCATGGCGATTGCCACGGACGAATCCGGTATCCAGTTTCGTATCCTTAACTCGTCCAAGGGCCCGGCCGTACGCGCTACCCGCGCGCAAGCGGACCGCATCCTGTACAAGCAAGCCATCCGTTCGCGCCTGGAAAACCAGCCGAACCTGTGGCTGTTCCAGCAGGCGGTCGACGACCTGATGCTCGAAGGCGACCGCGTGGTCGGCGCTGTCACCCAGATCGGCATCAAGTTCCGCGCCCGAGCGGTGGTGCTGACGGCCGGCACTTTCCTCGATGGGAAGATCCACGTCGGCCTGCAAAATTACTCCGCCGGCCGCGCTGGCGATCCGCCTGCGATCTCGCTGTCGGCGCGCCTGAAGGAAATGAAGCTGCCGCAAGGGCGCCTCAAGACTGGCACGCCGCCGCGCATCGATGGCCGCAGCATCGACTTTTCGCAAATGTCCGAGCAGCCGGGCGACCTCGATCCGGTGCCGGTGTTCTCGGTCATGGGCAACACCGCCATGCACCCGCGCCAGGTCCCGTGCTGGGTGACGCATACCAATGCGCAGACGCACGACATCATCCGTGCCGGCCTGGACCGCAGCCCGATGTATACCGGCGTGATCGAGGGCGTCGGCCCGCGCTACTGCCCGTCGATCGAAGACAAGATCCACCGCTTCTCCGGCAAGGAATCGCACCAGATTTTCCTGGAGCCGGAAGGCTTGACGACCAACGAATTCTATCCAAACGGTATCTCGACCAGCCTGCCGTTCGACGTGCAGATCGCCCTGGTGCGCTCGATGAAGGGCATGGAAAACGCCTTCATCCTGCGTCCGGGCTATGCCATCGAATACGATTATTTCGACCCGCGCGGCCTGAAAACCTCGCTCGAAACCAAGGCCGTACAGGGCTTGTTCTTTGCCGGCCAGATCAACGGCACCACCGGTTACGAAGAAGCGGCAGCGCAGGGCATGCTGGCCGGAATCAACGCGGCGCTGCTGACCAAGGGCAGCGAGGCCTGGGTTCCGGGCCGTTCCGAAGCCTACCTTGGCGTGCTGGTCGACGACCTCACCACCCAGGGCGTGGCCGAGCCGTACCGCATGTTCACCAGCCGCGCCGAGTTCCGCCTGAGCCTGCGTGAAGACAATGCCGACATGCGCCTGACTGACATCGGCCGCAAACTCGGCTGTGTGGGCGATGCCCAGTGGGAGGCATTCGAGCGCAAGCGCGAAGCTGTCGCTGTCGAACTGGAACGCCTGCGCACGACCTGGGTCAACCCGCGCATCCTCGCCAGCGCCGAATCGGAGCGCGTGATCGGACAAGCCATCGAGCGCGAATACTCGCTGGCCGACCTGCTGCGCCGTCCGGGCGTGGACTATGAAAAGCTGATGGGCCTGTCCGGCGTGGATGGCCAGGTGCTGGCCGGTCCGGGCGTTGACGATCCCGCAGTCAAGGAACAGGTCGAAATCCAGCTCAAATACGCGGGTTATATCGACCGCCAGGCCAAGGAAGTGGAGCGTCACGACCACTACGAAAACCTCAAGTTGCCGGCTGGATTCGACTATCTCGACATCAGCGCGCTGTCGATCGAGGTGCGTCAGAAGCTCGACAAGCAGCGTCCTGAAACGCTGGGGCAGGCATCGCGCATCTCGGGCGTGACGCCGGCGGCGATCTCGCTGCTGCTGGTGCATTTGAAAAAACGTGGCGCCAAAGGCTTTGCCACCCTCAACGAGGAGTTGGCAGGATGAAGTTTTTCGACCGTAACGCCATTGCGCCGGTGCTGGCCAATGGCATCAAGGAACTCAAGCTCGACCTGAACGAACAGCAGCACGGGCAACTGCTCGACTATCTGGCGCTGTTGGCCAAGTGGAACTCGGTGTACAACCTGACCTCGGTGCGCGATCCCATGCAGATGGTGACGCACCATGCGCTCGATTCGCTGGCTGCGGTATCCGCCTTTGCGGGCGCCGTCAGCGTGCTGGACGTGGGCGCGGGGGGCGGCTTGCCTGGCATCGTGCTCGCCATCGCGCGGCCGGACATGAAAGTAGCCCTGATCGATACCGTGCACAAGAAGACAGCCTTCCTCACCCAAGTCAAAGCCGAACTGGGCCTGGCCAATGTCACTGTGCACACGGCGCGCGTGGAGCAGTTGCAGGTGCCGCACAAATTCGACGTCATCACCTCGCGCGCTTTTGCCGACCTGTCCGACTTCGTCAACTGGTCGGGACACCTGCTGGCCGAGGGCGGCAAATTCATCGCCCTCAAAGGCACGGCGCCGGCGGACGAACAGGAACGGCTGCCGGGCGACTGGAAAGTGAGCGAATTACGGCCTATCCAGGTTCCAGGACTGCAGGCGGAGCGGCATCTCGTATTTATCGAGAAGAACCAATAAACAGTATAAATCAAATAAACGATTTATATTAAGCAAACTATATAAATCGAATAAACGGTTTATACGATTAAAACAGTATAAATCGTTTGCATCAAAACTATCATAAGAGCATACATGGCGAAAATATTTTGCGTTGCAAATCAAAAGGGCGGCGTAGGCAAGACCACCACCAGCGTCAACCTGTCAGCGGGCCTGGCCAAACTGGACCAGCGCGTGCTGCTCGTCGACCTGGACCCGCAGGGCAACGCGACCATGGGCGCCGGCATCAACAAGGCGGGCCTGAAGGCATCGACCTATGAAGTGCTGCTGGGCGAGGCCGACGTGAGCACGGCGCGTACGCGTTCGGAAGCGGGGCGCTTCGACGTGCTGCCCTCGAACCGCGAGCTGGCCGGCGCCGAAGTTGAAATGGTCGAACTGGAAAACCGCGAGCGCCGCCTGAAGGATGCGTTGGCGTCGGTCGACAAGGAATACGACTTCATCCTGATCGACTGCCCGCCAGCCCTGTCGATGCTGACCCTGAACGGCTTGTGCGCCGCACACGGCGTCATCATCCCGATGCAATGCGAGTACTACGCGCTGGAAGGCTTGTCGGATCTGGTCAACACCATCAAGAAGGTGCACGCCAACCTGAACACCGACCTGAAGATCATTGGCCTGTTGCGCGTGATGTTCGATCCGCGCATGACCTTGTCGCAGCAGGTATCGGCCCAGCTGGAGCAGCACTTCGGCGACAAGGTCTTCAACACCATCATCCCGCGCAATGTGCGCCTGGCCGAAGCGCCGTCGTACGGCGTGCCGGGCGTGGTGTTCGATCCGTCCTCGAAAGGGGCGCAGGCCTACATCGCCTTTGGCGCCGAGATGGTCGAACGCATCAAAACAATGTAAACGAAGGCATTCAAGAATTATGGCAACCAAAAAACTCAAAGGGCTCGGTCGCGGGCTCGACGCGCTGCTGGGCGGCGATGGCGAGGGCGCCAAGCCCGATACGCCGTCCACGCTGGCGGTGCACCAGATGCAGGCCGGTAAATACCAGCCGCGCACGCGCATGGATGAAGGTGCGCTGAACGAACTGGCGGCGTCGATCAAAACCCAGGGCATCATGCAGCCGGTGCTGGTGCGCCCGATCGGGCAGGACACCCTGACTGGCGCGGTGCGCTACGAGATCATCGCCGGCGAACGGCGCTTCCGCGCGGCCCAACTGGCCGGGCTGAACGACATCCCGGTGCTGGTGCGCGATGTGGACGACCAGGCCGCCGCCGCGATGGCGCTGATCGAGAACATCCAGCGCGAGGATCTCAATCCCCTGGAAGAAGCGCAGGGAATTCATCGCCTGATCTCGGACTTCAATTTCACGCACGAGCAGGCGGCGACGGCGGTGGGGCGCTCGCGCAGCGCGGTATCGAACCTGCTGCGTCTGATGAACCTGGCGGCACCGGTGCAAACCCTGCTGATGGCGGGCGACGTGGACATGGGTCACGCGCGCGCGCTGCTGGCGGTCGACCCGGCCAGCCAGATCAGCCTGGCCAACCAGGTGGTGGCCAAGCGCCTGTCGGTACGCGAAACCGAAAAGCTGGTGGCCAGGGAGTTGGAAGAGCAGAACAATCCAGCCACTGTGCGCCAGAAGGAAAAATCGGGCGATATCACCCGGCTGGAAGAAGAGCTGTCCGACAAGCTGGCCACGCCGGTCTTGTTCAAGATGGGGGCGAAGGGCAGGGGACAGATGATCATCGATTTCGCCGATCTCGATATCCTGGACGGCGTACTGGCGCGTTTGCGGGCGTAAGTTACCCCAACATCGTTGTTCCCACCTCCACCCTCGTCGTTCCCGCGCCGAGTGCCGCCTGCGCGGGAAGTCGTTTCTGGCAATGCCAGGAACGACGGGCCATAACCTCCCAGGTAATTGCCCCCTCCCCACCACGCGCCTACGATATAACCGTACCCCGCGCCAGCAGCCGGCAAGCCGCCCCACCACCCGCCCGCGCGACCATTATCACGCAAGACGTTGCTTCTAGTTAACTTTTAACAAGGAGGACCAGTTCGCCCCCGTTTAGTGCAGATTGCAGAAAAATGCGTGGTTTTTGGACACAATCGCGTTCATTCACAGTGCAGCAACGTTTGACGCACGCAAGCATAAGCACTTATAATCCCGCTGATTCACATAATTCAGACACCGGAACACGGCACTTATATGGCTGGCGCAAGGAATACAACATGTTGCGCTTAGTCTCCCTGCAATTGATGGTAACAGTCGCTGCTGGCCTTATCGCCGCGCTTCTGGGGGGATGGGCTGCGATGTTGTCGGCGGTGTTCGGCGGATTGTGTTGTGTCTTGCCCAATGCCGTTTTCGCGTTGCGCCTGTTCGCCAATACGAAGAAACCAGGTGGGGCCGACCCGATATCGTTTTTTATCTGGGAATTCATAAAGATTGCTTTGACGGTGGCGCTGATTGCCGCGACCTTCTCGCTGTACCGCGACTTGAATGTGTTCGCCATGATTGGCGGCTTCATCGTGGCGCTGAAAAGTTACATATTCTTAATATTTAGGCACTGACATGACGAGTCCAACACTTGAAGCCGGCGCAGCACACGCGCCGACCGCATCAGAATACATCAAGCACCACCTGGGTCACTTTTCGACCAAGCATCAGGAAAATGTGGTCGATTTCTCCATTATCAATATGGACACCATGTTTTGGTCGATCGCCATGGGCATTCTTGGCTGCCTGATCATGTGGATGGCGGCCCGCAAGGCCACCTCCGGCGTGCCGACCCGCTTCCAGGCGGCCGTTGAAATGGTGTTCGAGATGGTCGACAACCAGGCCAAGGGCATCGTGCATGGCGACCGCAGCTTCATCGCGCCGCTGGCACTGACGGTGTTCGTCTGGGTTGCACTGATGAATTCGCTGGACTTCCTGCCGGTCGACCTGTTCTCCGGCCTGTTCAAGCTGCTGGGCATCGAACATATCTTCCCGTATCACCGTGTGGTTCCGACCGCCGACCTGAACGGCTCGCTGGGCATCGCCCTGGGCGTGTTCGCACTGATGATCTACTACAGCATCAAGATCAAGGGTTTCGGCGGCTGGATTCACGAACTGTTTTCCGCGCCATTCGGCATTGCCATGGCGCCGTTCAACCTGCTGTTGAACATCATCGAGTACGCAGCAAAAACCGTGTCGCTCGGCATGCGACTGTTCGGCAACATGTTTGCTGGCGAACTGCTGTTCCTGTTGATCGCTTTGTTGGGTGCGATGGCTACGACGTTTGGCTTTGTCGGCCACGTCATCGCCGGTTCGGTCTGGGCTATTTTCCACATCCTGATCGTGTTCCTGCAGGCGTTCATTTTCATGATGCTGACCCTGGTGTACCTGGGCCAGGCGCATGAAGGTCACTGATCGGCACAGCTCGAACAGAATCGAAACATAGTAGTAGTTGGCAAAGTTTGTAATTTTTAATCTAGTTTTTAATTTACTTTTTGAAGGAACTCTCATGACTGACCTTTCTTTTGTTGCTCTGGCTTGCGGTTTGATCATCGGTCTGGGCGCTATCGGCGCTTGTATCGGTATCGCTATCATGGGCGGCAAATACCTCGAAGCTTCGGCTCGTCAGCCTGAACTGATGAACACCCTGCAAACCAAAATGTTCCTGCTGGCTGGTCTGATCGATGCGGCGTTCCTGATCGGTGTTGGTATCGCAATGCTGTTCGCATTCGCCAACCCATTCGTTCCGAAGTAATTTTCGTTCGGCACTTCGCTGGTTATGAATTGCCGAACCTTCCGGGTTCGGCATCCGTTTTTGTAAGAAGGAAAACACCGTGAACTTAAACGCAACCCTGTTTGCCCAGTTCGTGGTCTTCTTCATCCTGGCTGGTTTCACGATGAAATTCGTGTGGCCCCCACTGATGAAAGCGCTCGACGAGCGCATCCAGAGGATCTCGAACGGCCTGGCCGCAGCTGACCGCGGCAAGGAAGAAATGCAGAAAGCCCACGAGCAAGTCCAGAAAGACCTGGCCGCTGCCCGTGACGAAGGTCAAAAGCGTATCAGCGCCGCCGACAAGCGCGCCGCCATGATCCTCGACGATGCCAAGAAAGCAGCTGCTGAAGAAGCGGCCCGCATCATCGCATCCGCCAAGGCAGATGCCGAGCAACAGGTTAACCGTGCGCGCGAAGAACTGCGTGGCCAGGTCGCTGCCCTCGCCGTCAAAGGCGCCGAGCAGATCCTCAAGCGCGAAGTGAACGCAGCGGCCCACGCCGACCTGCTGACGCAGTTGTCGGTCGAGCTGTAATCATGGCCGAAATCGCAACCGTCGCCCGTCCTTACGCCGAAGCCCTGTACCGTGTTGCCCAGCAAGGCGACGTGGCGGCTTGGTCCGAAGTGTTGTCCGAGCTGGCCCAGCTCGGCGCTCACCACGATGTGCTGGCCTTCGCGGCCAACCCGAACGTGGTCGCCGCCGACGTTGCCGCGACCGTAGTGTCGCTGCTGAAGTCGCCGCTCACCGCGGAAGTGAACAACTTCGTTGCCATGCTGGTCGAAAACCACCGCGTGTCGCTGTTGCCGGAAATCTACGCCCAGTTCCAGGTGCTCAAGAACACGAATGCCGGTGCCGCGGACGCCAACATCACCAGCGCCTTCGAGATTGCCCAGCCGCAGGTTGCGCAACTGGTCGCGACGCTGGAAAAGAAATTTGGCCGCAAGCTCAACCCAACGGTGACAGTGGATCCCTCGCTGATCGGTGGTGTGCGCGTGGTCGTCGGCGATGAAGTGCTCGATACCTCGGTACGCGCCAAGCTGCAACAGATGCATGTTGCGCTGACGACGTAACGCGCCTGTCGTCACGACCCGCACTGCGCCGGCGTCTACGCCCTTGCCTTACGCATCAAGAAACTATTAGGAGTTAGCATGCAACTTAATTCATCTGAAATCAGCGAACTGATCAAAAGCCGGATCCAAGGCCTCGAAGGTTCGGCTGATATTCGCAATCAGGGCACGGTAATCTCCGTAGCCGACGGTATCTGCCGTATCCATGGCCTGTCGGACGTGATGCAGGGCGAGATGCTGGAATTCCCGGGCAACACGTTTGGCCTGGCGATGAACCTCGAGCGCGACTCCGTCGGCGCCGTGATTCTGGGTGCTTACGAGCACATTTCCGAAGGCGACACCGTGAAGACCACCGGCCGCATCCTGGAAGTGCCAATCGGTCCTGAACTCAAGGGCCGTGTTGTCAACGCCCTGGGCCAGCCGATCGACGGCAAGGGTCCTGTCAACGCCAAGCTGACCGCCGCGATCGAAAAAATCGCACCGGGCGTGATCGCCCGCGAATCCGTCTCGCAGCCAATGCAGACCGGTTTGAAGTCGATCGACTCGATGGTACCGATCGGCCGTGGCCAGCGCGAGCTGATCATTGGTGACCGCCAGACCGGTAAATCGGCTGTCGCGATCGATGCGATCATCAACCAGAAGGGCCAGAACATGACGTGTATCTACGTCGCGATCGGCCAGAAGGCATCGACCATCAAGAACATCGTGCGCTCGCTCGAGACGCACGGCGCGATGGAATACACCATCGTCGTCGCAGCATCGGCTTCCGAGTCGGCTGCCATGCAATACATTTCCGCATACTCCGGTTGCGCCATGGGCGAATACTTCCGTGACCGCGGCGAAGACGCACTGATCGTCTACGATGACCTGTCCAAGCAAGCTGTTGCTTACCGTCAGATCTCGCTGCTGCTGCGCCGTCCACCAGGCCGCGAAGCCTATCCTGGCGACGTGTTCTACCTGCACAGCCGTCTGCTCGAGCGCGCGGCACGCGTGAACGCAAAATACGTGGAAGACTTCACCGGTGGCGCCGTCAAAGGCAAGACCGGTTCGCTGACCGCACTGCCGATCATCGAAACCCAGGCTGGCGACGTTTCCGCGTTCGTTCCAACCAACGTGATTTCGATTACCGACGGCCAGATCTTCCTGGACACCTCGCTGTTCAACTCGGGTATCCGTCCTGCGATTAACGCCGGTATTTCGGTATCGCGCGTCGGTGGCGCCGCCCAGACCAAGGTCATCAAAAACCTGTCCGGCGGTATCCGTACCGACTTGGCGCAGTACCGTGAACTGGCTGCGTTCGCGCAGTTCGCTTCCGACCTGGACGAATCGACCCGCAAGCAGCTCGACCGTGGCGCTCGCGTCACCGAATTGCTCAAGCAGGCCCAGTATTCGCCAATGTCGATCTCGATCATGGCCGTGACCCTGTTCGCAGTGAACAAAGGTTACTTCGATGACGTGGAAGTGAAAAAAGTACTGGCATTCGAATCCGGTCTGCACGGCTACATGAAGACCAAGCAAGCTGCTCTCCTGGCCAAGATCGAAGAAACCAAGCAACTGGACAAGGATGGCGAAGCCGCCATGGCCGCAGCCATTGCTGACTTCAAGAAATCCGGCGCGTATTAATCCTTGTGGGACGGACCTGCGCGCAGCGCAGGTCGGTCCTCAAGACTTAATAAGTTGTGGGAAGGACTTGAGCGTAGCGAAAGTCGGTCCTCAACATGCTAAACGGCTGGAATCAAAAGGAGTAAGGACTCATGGCAGTAGGCAAAGAGATACGTAACAAGATCAAGAGCGTAGAGAATACGAAGAAGATCACGAAGGCGATGGAAATGGTCGCCGCGTCCAAAATGCGCAAGGCGCAGGACCGGATGCGGGCCGCCCGCCCTTACAGTGACAAGATTCGTAACATCACCTCGCATCTGGCTACGGCAAATCCGGAATACACGCATCCGTTCATGGCGCAAGGCAAGAACGTGAAAGCGAAGGCGGTTGGTTTCATCGTCATCACGACCGACAAGGGTCTGTGCGGCGGCATGAACACCAACATCCTGCGTCTGTTGACGCAAAAGACCCGCGAGCTGGAAACGGCTGGCAACAAGATTGAAGCGGTTGCCATTGGCAACAAAGGTTTGGGTTTTATGAACCGCGTTGGCGTGAAGGTCGTGTCGCATGCGATCCAGATCGGCGATACGGTCCACCTCGACAAGCTGATCGGGCCGATCAAGGTCATGCTCGACCGCTACGAGGAAGGTGAGCTGGACGCAGTCTATATCTGCTACACCAAGTTCGTAAACACGATGAAGCAAATCCCGATGGTCGAGCAGCTGCTGCCGCTGACCGCCGACAAGCTGGAAGGCGACAAGAGTGGTCACGCATGGGACTACATCTACGAGCCGGAAGCGCAGACCGTGATCGACGAACTGCTGGTGCGGTATGTGGAAGCGCTGGTGTATCAGTCAGTGGCCGAAAACCTCGCGTCCGAGCAATCGGCGCGGATGGTGGCGATGAAAGCGGCAAGCGACAACGCCGGCAGCGTCATCGGCGATCTGAAGCTGATCTATAACAAGACCCGCCAGGCTGCGATTACCAAAGAACTCTCCGAGATCGTCGCCGGTGCGGCCGCGGTCTAAACCCGAATTTAAATACTATTGAAGGAACGAACATGGCTGATGGCAAAATCGTTCAGTGTATCGGCGCTGTGGTGGACGTTGAGTTCCCACGCAATGCAATGCCGAAGGTTTTCGACGCACTGAAAATGGCAGGCTCCGAGCTGACCCTGGAAGTACAACAGCAGCTGGGCGACGGCATTGTCCGTACCATTGCACTGGGTACCTCCGACGGTCTGCGTCGCGGCATGGTAATCCAGAACACCGGCAAGCCAATCATGGTACCGGTCGGTAAAGCGACCCTGGGCCGTATTATGGACGTGCTGGGCAACCCGATCGACGAGTGCGGTCCGGTCTCGCACGCGCAAACCGCATCGATCCACCGCGTGGCGCCTGCGTACGACGAACTGTCGCCATCGCAAGACCTGCTGGAAACCGGCATCAAGGTGATTGACCTTGTCTGCCCGTTCGCCAAAGGCGGTAAAGTCGGTCTGTTCGGCGGTGCTGGTGTAGGCAAGACCGTGAACATGATGGAACTGATCAACAACATCGCAAAAGCACACTCGGGCGTCTCCGTGTTTGCCGGCGTGGGTGAGCGTACTCGCGAGGGTAATGACTTCTACCACGAGATGGCCGATGCCAAAGTGGTCGACCTGGAAAATCCAGAGAACTCCAAAGTGGCGATGGTCTACGGCCAGATGAATGAACCGCCGGGTAACCGTCTGCGTGTTGCGCTGACCGGCCTGACGATCGCTGAATCGTTCCGTGACGAAGGCAAGGACGTTCTGTTCTTCGTGGACAACATCTACCGCTTCACCCTGGCCGGTACCGAAGTCTCGGCACTGCTGGGCCGTATGCCATCGGCCGTGGGTTACCAGCCTACCCTGGCCGAAGAGATGGGCCGTCTGCAAGAGCGCATCACCTCGACCAAGACCGGTTCGATCACCTCGATCCAGGCCGTGTACGTCCCTGCGGATGATTACACCGATCCATCGCCAGCAACCACCTTTGCTCACTTGGATTCGACCGTTGCCCTGTCGCGTGACATCGCTTCGCTGGGTATCTACCCTGCGGTCGACCCGCTCGACTCGACCTCGCGCCAGCTGGACCCGCTGGTCGTCGGCCAGGAACACTACGACACCGCGCGCGCTGTGCAGGGCACCCTGCAGCGCTACAAGGAATTGCGCGACATTATCGCGATTCTGGGCATGGACGAACTGGCACCGGAAGACAAACTGCTGGTGGCGCGCGCACGTAAGATGCAGCGTTTCCTGTCGCAGCCTTTCCACGTTGCTGAAGTGTTTACCGGTGCTCCAGGCAAATACGTTTCGCTGAAAGACACGATCAAAGGCTTCAAGATGATCGCATCGGGCGAACTGGATCACCTGCCTGAGCAAGCGTTCTACATGGTTGGCACGATCGAAGAAGCAATCGAAAAAGCCAAGAAGCTCAACTAAGACAGGCGAGGGCGCCGCGCTCAACCAGCGTGGCGCCGGAACCCGATAGGACACACATGGCAAACACATTTCACGTTGACGTGGTATCGGCCGAAGCCAGCATTTTTTCGGGCGAAGCCGAGTTCGTCGCGTTGCCGGGTGAAGCAGGCGAGCTGGGGATTTATCCCAAGCACACCCCGCTGATCACGCGCATCAAGCCGGGTGCGGTACGGATCAAGGTGGCTGGCCAGGCCGAAGAAGAGTTCGTCTTCGTCGCTGGCGGCATCCTGGAAGTGCAGCCGAACGGCGTGACCGTGCTGGCAGACACCGCTATCCGCGGTAGCGACCTGGACGAAGCAAAAGCACTGGCCGCCAAAAAAGCGGCCGAAGAAGCAATGGTCAACAAAGAATCGAAGATCGACTACGCCAAGGCGCAAGCCGAAATGGCGGCGGCGATCGCCCAGCTGGCAGCAATTGCCAGGCTGCGCGGCAAGCGTTAAGCCGGACCATGCATCAGAAAAAAGGCAGCTTCGGCTGCCTTTTTTTACGTGGGTGCGTAACGCGCTACGCTTACAATAGCGCTAACGCTTCTGCGCTGATTCATGCTTGGTGCCATCGTAAGCACAGTATGCCAGGCATGACGTCGACGCTAAATCTCAACGACTTGCACAACCATGAGTTGGCAGTTGATCGCACCACATTGGAGGGTAAGATGCTTAACTCCCTGCGAATAAAGAACTTTCGCTCCTTGCAAGATTTTCACGTTCCACGGCTGGGGCGGGTAAATCTCATCGTCGGCAAAAATAATTCAGGCAAAAGCACTGTGCTCGAGGCCCTGCGCCTCTATGCAGGAAATGCGAATAGGGAGCTTCTCGAGCAGGTTGCAAATGAACATGATGAGAAATCAAGAATAGATAGCCCGGAACGCGGGCAGCCGCAAGCTGCACTGTTTGAGGCATTTTTTACCGGTCGGCGATTTCCAGTAGATAGCGAGACAAGCATATTGATCGGCGAAGCGGAAAATCATCCTGACGCTTTGCGCATCCGCCACGGATTCTTGATCGAAACGCAACAGTCGGTTGACGTGGAAGGTGAACAGACTATTCGAACCGTCAGGCGGGAAATCGAACGCTCCGCTATCACCAATGAGAGTGATGGTTCAATTATCCAATCGCTCTTTGTTTCAAAAAATGAAAAATTCTTCAGAATTTGGCTTGATCTTACGGCTCAGCGTATCAGAACTTCATTTGCCGAATTGTCCGAGGTTCTTCCTTGCAGCGTAGTTCCAACTCAATTTGTAACAATGGAGGAATTGGCACAAGGATGGGATGAAATTGTATTGACTGAAAACGAGACGATTGTCCGGCAAGCGTTGAACATCATTTCCCCTGAGTTTCAAGACTTAGCATTCGTTCGTGACCTGGAAACGCCATCGTCATTACGTCGAGAGCCAAAACGCATTGGAAAGGTGCGTTTGTCGTCAATCGACTTTCCAGTTCCTCTTAACAGTATGGGCGACGGAATGGTTCGGGTGCTTCAATTGGTGCTCAAGGCATTTCCCGCAACCGGAGGGATCTTGCTTATCGACGAGTTTGAAAACGGTCTTCACTATACTGTCCAAGAAAAAGTATGGGAACTCCTGTTCGATATCGCAGTAAAACTTGACATTCAAATTTTTGCTACAACGCACAGTTGGGATTGCATAGAGAGTTTTTCAAAAGTCGCCGTAGCAAAATCGGATGTAGATGGGGTGCTGTTCCGAGTTGGAAAAAGTGTACGGGATAGTGACCGCGGCCGGATAATTGCAACGGTTTTCGATGAGGACCAGCTGTACGGAATAACCCAGGCCGACGTCGAGGTACGTTGATGAACTCGACATCTATTCTCGTGGTAGAAGGAAAATCGGACGAGGCGTTTTACACTGAACTATGTAGCTCGTTGGCGATTAAAGCCTCGATCAAAGTCGCGCCACCGAAGGCGCTTGGCGGCCGCGCAAACAACAAAGAAGGTGTCTTTTCCTTGTTACCATCGATGTTAAACCAGCTCGCCGATGGCAGCCTTGCGCGGCTCGCTTTAGTGGTCGATGCCGACTTCGCAAGCGAGCATGGACTGGGTTTCGTCCGGACTTATGAAAGAGTTACCAATATAGTTTCCCATTTTGGTTTTTCTCCCATCCGTCGTCCCAATATAAACGGGTTGTTATTTCAAAATTCAGACGGTTTGCATGATATTGGTTTGTGGATAATGCCCAATAACCGAGATGAAGGTATGCTCGAACATTGGATAAAAGCATCAATAGTTCCGGGCGAAACCCAACTCATGCAAGATGTAGAAAAAATAATTGATAAATTAGCCGCCCCGAAATTCAAGGCACTACATCAGATAAAGGCTGAGGTGGCAACTTGGCTGGCGTTGCAAGAGTTTCCCGGGCGTGGAATGGAGTCTGCTGTCAAGGAAAAGCTCTTGGATGAGACAAGTTTGCCATTTTTGCAGCTGGTCAGCTGGATCAAGCATATCTATTCATGATTTTACCCGGAATTTTTTGAGGCAAGAAAGCCCGGCTCAGTCAATAAATTCGATCGGTCCATCGCCGGCAACCACCTTTGCCACCCGGATTCGACCGTTGCCCTGTCGCGTGACATCGCTTTCTTGGGTATCTACCCTTCGGTCGATCCGCTCGACTCGACTTCGCGCCAAACTGGACCCGCTGGTCGTCGGCCAGGAACACGAAGAAACCGCGCGCCCCGTGCCGGGCACCCCGCAGCGCTACAAAGAAATTACCCGACTCTATCGCGATTCTGGGCATGGACGAGCTGGCCCCGGAAGACAAACTGATGGTCTCGCGCGCACGTAAGTTGCAGCGTTTCCTGCCGCAGCCTTTCCACGTTGCTGAAGTGTTTACCGGTTCCCCAGGCAAATACGTTTCGCTGAAAGGCACGATCAAGGGCTTCAAAATGATCGCCTCGGGCGCACTCGATTGCACCTCCTGCTGCCGTGGCCGCATTCACCGACTGTCCTGGCCGGGGCGCGATCGGCGCAGGATCGCCCAGCTCCGCTGCGTTCAAAAAAAAACGCCGTCACGAAGACGGCGTTTCTTGGTCGGGCCGCGGACGCCGCGGCCTTGCCGGCAACTTAATCGTACGTTGCGTTGAGGGTCACGCCGTCAAAGCTCTGCTTGGCCTTGAGCATGATGTAATACCACTGATTGTTGGTCGGCGTGCTGAACGTGACGCTCTCGCGGTTGCCTGGCGTGGCCGATGCCGCGTCATACCAGTTGGTCGTCGGATAGTGGGCGCGTCCCACGTACAGGTCGACGTCACCCGTGCCGCCGCTGGTGAACAGGCGCAGGTTCTTGGCGCCGGTCGGCAGCGAGATGTAGGCGTAGCGTTCGCTCGACGAACCGAAGCCGCCGATCGAGCAGTTCTTGCCCAGCTGGGTGCTGTTGGCGCATGGCGGCAGGCTGACCGTCGGCAGCGGCGGCTCGCCGGCCGTGGTGGCGGTCTTCACCCAGGACGCGAACTCGTTGTCGTAACGGGTGCCGATATAGTTCATGTAGTTCTGGTAGCCATCGTAATCGCCGACCCGGAACTTGCCCAGCACCGCATCGACATCGCTACGGTGCTTTTCCACCATGAAGCGGGTTGCCATGTAGCCCCAGCGATACGCGCGGTCGGTGTAGTCGCTCATCTCGTAGGTATTGCCGAAAATCTGGCTCAGCTTGTAGGTGCCGGTGCGTGCCTTATCGATCGATTGCTGATTATTGTTGCGCAGCGACAGATATTCGCCGATGCCTTCCACCCACCAGATGGTCGGCTTGGCCACGCCGGCGGTAAAGTCGCCCTTCATGTTGAAGCGGCCATCGAGGTAGTGCACGTATTCATGTTCCAGGTTCCACACCGCGAACGCCGGCAGCCACGATGCTTCGTGCGCGATGAAGCGCGCCTGGTTGGTGGACGACTCCGGGTTGCCTTCCAGGTACATGCCGCCGTTGTTGGTCGGGATATCGTAGATAACCGACGCATATTTACCGTAATTGGCGTAGTCGTTGAAGATCACCAGTTCCAGCGAGGTATTCTTGTCGCCGGCCACCGGCGTGCGCTTGGTGAGCAGCATGTCGTGGAAGTAGCCTTCTTCTTTCTGCAAGATGGCGCACGATGACTGCAGTTGGGCGGTCGTCATTTCCTGGGCGCGGATGCGCAGGGTCGGGCTGCAGGTGTAGCTGACCTTGAGCACGGCGTCGGCCAGTTTTTGCTCGTAGCCGCAAGTGCCGTACTGGGTGCAGTTGGCGTTGTCATAGTATTTGACGGCCGAGGCGGCCGCCAGCCACAGCGCGCTGTCGGTGCCGGTCATGCTGCTGTTCGACAGCATGCTTTGCACCATCGGCTTGACGGTGGCTTTTTGCGCCGGGTACTGCATGAAGCGGAAAGCTTCGTTGGCGGCATCGGTCAGCATGTAGGCCGTTGACGTATTCAACAGCGCGGCCTTGTTCTGCACCACGAAGTTGTTCAGCGCGACCGCGTAGCTGGTGTCGCTTTGCAGCAGCGGCAGCGCGTCCGGGCGCGAATGGGCGTAGAACAGCACCGTCAGTGCCGAGGTCATGCCGCCGGCGGCGTCATATTGCTTGAGCGCGTCGACCGCGTTCGGATTGCTCGCCGAATTGGTGTAGCGCACCACCAGCTTCTTCATCGAGGGCACGAAGTAGGCTTCATCATGCGTGTTGGTGATCAGCTTGATGATCTCGGCCGCCGTGCTGCCGGCGACCGGATTGGTCTTGTACAGCACGCTGCCTTCGACCAGGGTCTTGATCGGGGCACGCAGCGCAGCGGTGAAGGCTGCCGATGGCGTCGGGATGGTGCCGCCGCCACCGAGGTAGTAGCCGGCGCGCAGGTACAGCGCCAGGTTGACCAGTGCGCGGTCGCTGGCGTTGTAAGCGCTCGCTTCGCGCGCAAAACGGGAAGCGATGGCACTCATGTTGGCGGACGAATAGGCCTTGGCCGCTTGCGCCGGGGTCAGCGAAAACAGGGGATAGGTACACTCGTAATCGGGCATGGCGACCAGGTAATCGGCCAGCGCGGCGCCGTTGTAGTTGGTCAGGGTATCCATGTTCTTGCACTCGGGCGTGGCAGCGAACAGGCTCATGCGGCCGGTCTCGAGCGCCTTCGGCATCAGGTCGGTACGCGGCTTGACGGTCGGCGCCACGTTGAAGCGTTGCTGCTCCATGGTTGGCGGCAGGGTCTGGCGCGCATGCGGCATTTGCGCCTGTTTCAGCGCTTGGTGCGTATGGCCTTCATCGGCTTGCTTTGCATAGGTGACACTGCTGAAACAGGCGCTGATCAGCCCGGCCAGTAATACGATTTTGCGTTCTACAAACATTGTCTCGCTCCTTGGAATTATCAATCGGTGATTGACGCTGCGCCGGCCAGATTGTGTGCCGGCGCAGGCGTCATGAGGTGGGAAGGGGTGGTTCCCACCGTGCTGCAAGCCATCAGGCGTGCTGATACTATCCCGGATGCATATGGGTAAATGCGGCTCAATGGCCGCAAAAATCAGGTTTGTTCAATTTCCCCGCCGACACTGGCAATTCCGGCACAGCGCGCCGGCGGGAGATGACGAAAAAGCCACACTTTTCGCCGGCAGCGCTTCCAACTCCGGCAAGTGTGAGCACTCGCTTACTTGGTCACGGTGAGCTTGTAGTTGCCGGCGCCGCTGTAGGACGCGACGATGATGCGGTAATAGCCGGCCGCGGCCACGTAACTGAGCTTTTCCTGCGAGGTTTCGCCGGCCGATTCGGCCACCTTGACCCACGCCGTGTTATTCCATTTTTCGATGCGCAGGTCGAAGTCGGTGCCGGCCGGACCGGCCAGCAGCGCGCCCAGGGTGCCGCCCTTGTACTCGAACCATGGGTTGGGATGGATCGCTTCGGCCTGGTTGGCCAGGGTGCCGTTGTAGACATCCGCAGCCGGCACGGTGACGCCGACATCGAACGACACCGTCGTGCCCGGCGCGCTGATGTTGGACAGCGCAAAGCCCGATGCATAGCCATTCCACCAGCGCGAATTGGTGCCCCTGGACGCCAGCGCGTTCGGCACGCTGTTGTTGAACGCGCGCGTGGCCACGCCGTCGAACAGGTCGCCGCCATCGCCCCGGTTCACATTGTTTTCCGGATCGCGCCTGCCGTCCGCATGCTCCAGCTGGATGTAGGGATGCCATTCGTTGGTGTTGGTGCCGGCCGGATCGATGTGGAACACGGCCAGGCCCTGGTCGGGCTGGTACAGGTTCTGTGCGCTCTTGTGGATGGCTTCCACGTAAAACGCTTCGGCCGCGTTGGCCGGGTTGCTCCAGCGGTACAGCGCATGGCCGCTGGCGTTCTGGCTCAGGCGTCCGGTCGGCGCATTGCGGTTGATCGCCGGATTGAGTTCGGTCACGCTGTCCCAGCCGGCCAGGTAGCGCAGGAAACCGGCCGGCCGGGTCGGACGGAACTGGCTTTCGTAGCCCACGCCGCCGAAGCCCATCACGCAAAAGTTGGCCACCGAGCCGTGCGAGCTGCCATCGTAGTCGTACAGGTCGGGCCAGCCCATGATCAAGTGGCCCGATTCATGCACGAAGGTGCCGATCGCCAGCTGCTTGCCCATGTTGGTGATCTGGTAGCTGCCGGTGCAGGCGCCGTTGCTGCAGAAGCGCTCGCCCAGCCAGCCCATGTGCGGCCACAAGCCTTTCGACCACGGGCTGTCCGCTTCGCCCGAATAGAAGAAATTCAAGCCCAGGATGTGGCCCGTGCTGTCGCGGCTGAGCGTGGAAAAATCGAAGCTTTCGCTGCTCTTGACCCAGTTCAGCGCTTCCATGATCAATTCCTGCGAGCGCGTGCCGCTATCGAGGCTGGCGTCGGCGTAGTAGCTCTTGGGACGCTTGGCGCGGTAGTAGCGCGTGACCGTATTGCTGTAGTCGAGCTTGTTGCCCGAGACGGCCAGGAAGTAGCCGCGCACCGATTGCGCATTGCCGAAGCCGGTGTAGGCCGGGTCGTTGAGGAAGGATTCGACTTGCGGCTTGGTGATCGTGCCGGGGGCGTCGGAGAAATCGATGATCACGGTCAGGCCGCGCATCTGCCCGCTCACGGCGGCGCTGGCCGAGGCGGTCGGCGCCATCATCGCGGCAGTCGTGCGCTGCGCCAGTTCCAGCGGGCGCCCGTGCATTTGCTGGTAGCGCTGCTGCGCCAGGCGCGCCTTGGCCGCCGTGCTCAGGCCCGGCTCGCTCTTGTCCGCCGCGATGCTGACGGTGCGCCGCTTGACGTTGGTGGCCAGCACCCCGCTCGAGACCAGCTGGTCGCCGGTGGCGTTCACGTGTGCGTAGCAAAAACCGCGTTTCGCATTATCATAAACGACCAGCGAACCATCTTCGGTGCGCTGTTCGGCGTAGTAATCGTTGCCGTCGAGGCGGATTTTCAGCTTTTCGCCGCCCGGCTGGCGGAATTCGTAGGTATGGCCCTGGTAGGGAATGGCCGCCTGGGAAGTTACCGCCGCCAGCGACAGCGCCATGCCGGCCGCTACCCTGACACTTGCTTTAATGAAACTCATTCACGTCTCCGTCATTATAAAAATGGCAAGTATGCAGGCTGCATAAAGGATCGTCTTGGCATATTTCGGCTGTCAACACGTTGAAACCGGCGTAAGTACGCGCTGGACATACCCGCCATGCATATCCCGGCAAGGACGATATTTCCGCGCGGACATGTTATATTTTCACTTTCCCCGGCTTTCTTCTTGTGCATTAGGATTATTAAATACACACTACTGACTTGAACCACGATCAGGGCCGTTGTCGCCATGTTGAACCGCCTGTTAAAGAAACCTCCCGAGGCTGTCCCTTCGTTTACGAAGCGGCGCTTTTTCGGCACTGAGCAAAAAGCGTTTTACGGCCGTCTGCGCCGCGCCTTGCCGAAGTGCTACATTTTTCCCGACATCCCGCTGAGCAAATTGATGATCCCGAGCAATCCGGATCCCAAGATCAAGAGCAGCCACCAGCACCACCTGAGTGGACGGCGGGTCGACTATGCCGTCTTCGACGCCCGCCTGCATTTGCTGTTCGTGATCGAACTGACCGTGCCGCCGGCGCCGGGCGCCAATCCGGATATCATCCCGATTGCGGCCCTGATGGCCAGCGCCGGCATCCGCCGCTTCAGCTGGCCCAGGGATAACCTGCCGTCGACCGACCAGACCCTGCGCGCGCTGGCCGACTATTCGGCTGAAAACATGGCCAAGGAGGGTGGTCCGTCCTCGCACCTGGGCGAGCACGAGCACACCGATGCGGTTCCGGTGGTCGACACCATCATCCAGCCGCGCGCGGCCACTACCCTGACGCTCGAAGCGCTGGCCGCCATGGCACCGCAGGGCGCGCTGAAAACCTTGTATCCGCACGTGTGGGAACGCATCTGCCTGTTCTGCACCGAACCGCGCCACCTGCACCAGTACCTGCACTCGCTATCGATGCAGGACCGCGGCGTCAAGCGCGCCGGCTTTTCGGAAGAAGCGCTCAACGAAATCGCCCGCATCCAGGTCGCCAACGTCGGCTATCTGCAAACCCAGACCGCGCCGGAACGGGCCAGCTGGAACGACGTGTTCACCGACCGCTGAAGCGAACAGGCGCGCGCGGCGGCAGCGCCGCGCGCCGGCCGTCGGGCGGATGCACCGTTTGAGATTGTTATTTTGCAGTTCGTCGCAGCGGCGCACCCAGGCGGGCGCGCCGCGCCTATAGTCTGGTCTGCCGCTGCCGATCAACCCAGACCATAGGACTTTTGCGCATGTTCAAGCTTTCCGCCCTTTGCTTCGCCACCCTTGTTGCACTGCACGCGCCCGCCGCCTTGGCGCAGGACGCCGCGCGTCCCGCCAGCGAGCAAGCGCTGGCCAGCCGCATCGACGCCGCCATCGCCCCCTACTACAAAGCCGATGCGCCCGGCGCGACCATCATCGTCACGCAAGATGGCAAGACCGTGCTGCGCAAGGCCTACGGCATGGCCGACGTCGCCAAGGGCAAGGCCATGACCCCCGACACGGCCCTGCGGCTCGGTTCCATCACCAAGCAGTTCACCGCCGTTGGCATCCTGATGTTGCTCGATGAAGGCAAGCTGGCGCTCGATGACGACATCACCAAATTCCTGCCGGAGTACCCCACGCGCGCCAAGCGCATCACCATCGAGCATTTGCTCACGCATACCTCGGGCATCGTCAGCTATACCAGCCGGGCTGGCTTTGAGCGCAATTCCACCAACCACATGAGCGTGTCGGGCATGATCGATACCTTCAAGAACGATCCGCTCGATTTCGAGCCCGGCACGCGCTTTTCCTACAACAATTCCGGCTACTTCCTGCTCGGCGCGGTGATCGAAAAAATCTCCGGCCAGCCCTACGCCAAATTTGTCGAAGAGCGCATCTTCAAGCCGCTCGACATGCAGCACAGCGCCTACGAAGGCCATGAACGCAATCCCGGCCCGCGCGCGGCCGGCCACACCAAAGGCTGGTTCGGCGTCACCTCATCCAAGCCGCTCAGCATGTCGCAGCCTTACGCGGCCGGCTCGCTGGTGTCGACCGTGGACGATCTGGCGCGCTGGGATGCGGCCATTACCGCCGGCAAGCTGCTCAAGCCGGCCACCTGGCAAAAGGCGACCACCGGCTATGTGCTGGCCGACGGCAAACCGACCAACTATGGCTACGGCTGGCAGATCGGCAAGCTGCGCGGCGTGCCGATGGTGTCGCATGGCGGCGGCATCAATGGCTTTTCCACCTATGCGCTGCGCTTGCCGCAGCAAAAAATCTACGTCGCGGTCCTGACCAATAGCGACGACGCCAAAATCCAGCCCGAAATGGTCGCCAGCAAGGCCGCAGCCATCGCCATCGGCAATCCCTTCCCCGATTTCAAGGCCGTGAAGATCGGCGATGCCCTGCTCGACGCCTATGCCGGCACCTATCGCATCGACGCCAACGCCACGCGCAGCTTCAAGCGCGACAATGGCAAGCTGGTCATGCAGCGCAGCAACCGCGAGCCGATCACCCTGACCCCATACGCCAACGATGGCTTCTTCATGCCCGATTCGCTGACCACCATCGTGTTCGCGCGCAATGCCAAGGGGGAAGTAAGCCATGTGGTGGTCCACAGCCAGGGTTCGGAGCTGATCAACGAGCGCGTCGGCGCGCCCTGACTGACGCATGCGGCCACCCCCGGATGCGGCAAATCTGCTACGCTGGCCTGACATCTAACTTGGCGAGCACAATGACCTCCATCCCCGATATTCTGAAAGACAGCAAGACGATTGCCGTGGTCGGCTTGTCGAACCGGCCCGAGCGCGCCAGCCATGGCGTGGCCGCCTACCTGCAGCGGCAAGGCTACCGCATCCTGGGTGTCAATCCTGCTTATGCCGGCCAGCAAATCCTTGGTGTGCCGGTCTACGCCAGCCTGGCGCAGGCCGCCGCCGCCCTGGACGGCCCGATCGATATCGTCGATTGCTTCCGCACTTCCGAGGCCATGCTCGAGCTCGCGCGCGAAGCCATCGACGCTGGCGCGCGCTGCCTGTGGATGCAGCTCGGCGTGGTCAACCAGGAAGCGGCCGACCTGGCCGCGGCGGCCGGGCTCGACGTGGTGATGGACCATTGCATGAAAATCGAGCACGCGCGCAGCGCCGCCGCGGCATGAAGGCGCGCACCCGCTTCCGCGCGCCGGCCGGCCTGAAGTTGCGCGAGGACGATGCCGGCGCCACGCCGCTGCGCGAGTCCGGCGGCAAGCATCCCAGATCGAAGGAGCAGATCAAGGCCCACGAACGGGCCCTGACCGAAGCGCTGACCGCGAAGATCGCGCTGCACCAGCAGATGCTGTATTCGCAGCGCAAGCAAAAAGTGCTCTTGGTACTGCAGGGCATGGATACCTCGGGCAAGGATGGCACGGTGCGCGTGCTGTTCAGCCGCATCAACCCGATGGGCTTGAATGCGACCCAGTTCAAGGCGCCCAGCCTGGACGAAGCGGCGCACGATTTCCTGTGGCGCGTTCATCCGCATGTGCCGGGCGCCGGCGAGATCGCCATCTTCAACCGCAGCCATTACGAAGACGTGCTGGTCACCCGCGTGCAAAAGCTGATCGACGAGAAGGAATGCAAGCGCCGCTACGCCCACATCGCCGATTTCGAACGCATGCTGGCCGAAACCGGTACGGTGATCGTCAAGGTGTTCCTGCATATCTCGAAGGATGAGCAGCGCCGGCGCCTGCAGGCGCGCCTGGACGACCCGGAAAAGCAATGGAAGTTCGACGAAAACGATCTGGTCCAGCGCAAGCGCTGGGATGACTATCGCGACGCCTACGAAAGGGCGATCGGCGCCACCGATGCCGACCACGCGCCGTGGTACATCATCCCGGCCGACTCCAAGACCCACCGCAACCTGCTGATCGCCAGCCTGCTGCTCGAAGTCATGGAATCGCTGGAACTGAGCTTCCCCGACACCGATCCGCGCCTGTCGAAACTGAAGGTCGAGTAAGTCCGCTCAGACCGCGCGCACGATCCGCAACGGCGGCTGCAACGCTGGCATCAACGGCTGCGGTGCCGGGGCCACGGCGGCGCCGCCGATGCCGTTGTCGAGCATGCCGATCAGGGCCGCCAGCTGGTCGCGCTCGCCCGGCGCGTCGGCCGTGTTGAGCGCCAGGTCGCGCGCGATATCGCGCAGGCGCCAAGTGATTTCGCGCGTGGCGACGACCTTTTCAAACTCCAGCGCGCCATCGCCCTGGTCGTGCAAGCCGTGGTTGTTTTGCATGTAGGCGTCCAGCCCGGTGCTGAAGAAGGCGCGCTCGATGGTGCGGATGCGCGCCAGCGCGCGTTCGACCAGGGCCGTGGCGCGCGCCGAACTTGGGTTTTTGCCGTGCAGTAGCTGCTCGCCCGCCTGCAAGGACGCGCCGATGCGCTGCCACAGCTGCGCGATGGCGGCGTCGTCGCTCTCTTCGGGCTTGGGCGGCGTGACCGGGTGGTTGGCCGGCTGGTTGCGCAAGGCGCCTGAAATGGCCGACAGCAAATGGTGCGGATGTTCGCCCGGAATGATCTTCAGCGCCAGTTCGGCGCGTTCGAGCGGATAATCCTTGTGCAGCACGCCGGCGATCATTTCCGCCACCGACACGGCCAGCCCCGCCCCACTGATCAGGCCGCCTGCCGACTGGCGCGGATAGCCGGTGCCGTCGAGCCGTTCGTGGTGTTCCGACACCGCCCGCGCGACCGACGGTGGATACGCTTCCAGTTCAGTGATCAGCATTTGGCCGATGCGCGGATGCACCACCAGATGGGCCCACTCGTGCGGCAGCAGGCGCTTGCCCGGCTCCAGGTAGGCCGGATCGATATACAGTTCGCCGATATCGTGCAGCATGCCGGCCACCGCCGCCGCCAGCTGCTCGTCGTTCGACAGCGCCAGCTTTTTCGCCATGCCGATCGACAGCAGGCTGACGGTGACGCTGTGTTCGAGCGCCTGCGGTCCGTCGCGGTCGGTCAGGGTCAGCATCATGCGCATGGCATGGCCGAACTTCATGTTCGCCAGCAGCGCCAGCGGCGAGGCGCCGCGGCCGGCGCTGCTGCCGAGGATGCGCCTGATCGGTACGCTGCTGTCGAGGATGCGGGTAGCCATCTCGACGATCAGGCCGGTGTCGGCGCCTCCTTCCGCGCTCAGTGACGACTCCAGGGTCTTTTTCAGCTTGTGGGCACCCAGGGTGTCCTGCTGGGCGCGGGTCAGCCTGGCGCCCTTGGCCACCAGCTTCATGCCCCGGATATCGATGATGTCTTCGCTGGCGGCGACATCCATCACCTCGGTCAGGCTCATCAATTTGTTCAGGTAGTGCTGGTTGACGCTGGTGCTCAGGCTGGCGCGTTGCATGGGGCTCTCCAAAAGATGAACACATGATAGCAAGTATTGCCACATGGAATTACATTCAGTATCAAATATTTGCTGTTTTTTCAGGCAAGATGGCCGCTTTATCATGCGTGCAGCCCTTGTCCAGTGCCGCGCCCGCGCCGGGCGAAGGCGCCCGAATTGGCATAGAATGAACTCCCTCTTCCCCATCGCATGGAAACGACAATGATCAAGATTTCGGCACTTCTCCTGGCCAGCCTGTCGGCGGTTGTACTGACGAGCGCAGCGGCCCGGGCCCAAACACCGGCTGCCAGTGTCTCCGCCCCCGCCGCTGCGCCGGCAGCAAGCTGCCCGGCCTTGCTCAAACACAGCTTCAAGCGCTTGCAGGACGAGGCCCCGCAGGACTTGTGCCAGTACGCCGGCAAGGTCGTACTCGTCGTCAACACCGCCAGTTACTGCGGCTACACCACGCAGTACGAGGGGCTGGAAAAGCTGTACGCCAAATACGGCGCCAAGGGCCTGGTGGTGCTGGGCTTTCCATCGAACGACTTCGGCAAGCAGGAGCCGGGCAATGCCAAGGAAATCGCCGATTTCTGCTACAACACCTACGGGGTCAAGTTCCCCATGTTCGCCAAGAGCTCCGTCACGGGCGCGGCCGCCAATCCCCTGCATGCGGAGTTGATCAAGGCCACCGGCAAGGAGCCGAAATGGAACTTCACCAAGTACCTGATCGACCGTAACGGCAAGGTCATCGAACATTATCCGAGCAAGGTCACGCCGGAAGACAAGCAGCTCGTGGGCAAGATCGAGCAAGCCCTCGGCGGCTGAACCGCCAGCCCGCCGGATTGCACCGGCGGCGGCGCTCACAATTGATACGCCTTTCGCACTTCATCGATCAGCACATGGCGCGAACTGCGCTCCTTTTCATGGGGCGCGAACTGGCTGCTGGCGGTGTCGAGCAGGTCGACCGCCAGGGTCAGGCAGATCCGGTCGCGGGTCGACAGCCCCTGCTCCAGGGGCTTGCCGATGATCTCGCGGATGATCATCGTCGCCAGTTCCTTCGATGCGATTTCCTCCGGTAAGCCGGTTTTGGTGCACAAGCCATAGGTGCCGTCGAGGAAGTGGCGCCACTCTTCGCGCAGGTGCTGGTCCAGGCCCGCGCCCAGCTTGGGGTTGTCGGTGCACAGGCCGGCGGCCTTGAGTTGCGCAAGGCGGGCGCGGTAGCGCTCGGCGAACACGCGAAAGGCTTCGCCCTCGCCGCCCAGCGAGTGCAACAGCCCGATCCACGAGGCGTAGCCCTTGGCGTAATAGTCGAGCTGCGTATGTTCCT
Organism: Massilia sp. DJPM01; assembly: GCF_030348125.1. Taxonomy (NCBI): domain Bacteria; kingdom Pseudomonadati; phylum Pseudomonadota; class Betaproteobacteria; order Burkholderiales; family Oxalobacteraceae; genus Massilia; species Massilia sp. DJPM01. The sequence continues at coordinate 58,463 of NZ_JAQOZV010000030.1, read as the reverse complement.
GGTGCATGCCGAAGAAGGACTCGCAGCTCACGTTAAGGCGCAGCCGATAGGAGGGACGCGGCATCATCGCGCGCTGCTGCAGCGCCGCCAGCTCGCCGGCGTCGATGCCGGACACCGCCAGCAGCTGTTGCTCCGTGAAGAAGCCATCGCTCAGGTATCGGATCAGTTCCATGGCCGCTCTCTCGTTGGTCGATACGGCTACTATACAAGCTTGCGCGGCCTGCACGGTTCGGCTACCATCGAACCATGAAAGACGGCCCCAACATTATCGGCATTGCCGCCCTGATCGGCGATCACGCGCGCGCGGAAGTGCTGACCGCGCTCATGTCGGGCATGGCCCTCACCGCCACCGAACTGGCCGACATCGCCGGCGTCACCAAGCAGACCATCAGCGCGCACCTGGCCAAACTGGTCGACGCCGGCCTGCTCGCGGTGCAAGCGCAGGGCCGTCACCGCTACTTCCGCCTGGCCGACGACGATGTGGCGCAACTGCTCGAGTCGCTCATGAACGTCGCCTTTCGCACCGGCGCGCTGCGCCTGCGTTCCAGCCCGCGCGAGCCGGCCTTGCGCAAGGCGCGCGTGTGCTACGACCATCTGGCCGGCGAACTCGGTGTGCTGGTGTATGAGCGCCTGCTGGCGCACGGCGCCTTCATTGCCGATGCGGATGGCCTGCACCTGAGCGACGCCGGCAGCGCCATGATCGAGGCGATCGGCGTCGACCCGGCAGCGGCGGCCGGCACGCGGCGCGCCTTTTGCCGCACCTGTCTTGACTGGAGCGAGCGGCGCCATCACCTGGCCGGGGCACTGGGCGACGCGCTGCTGGCACGCTTCGAGGAAATCGGCCGGGCCAGACGCTCGCTCGACTCGCGCGTGGTCGCCTTCAGCGATACCGGCGAACAGGATTTGCGCGTCTGGCTGGCCTGCTAGGCCAGCACCGCCATCATCGGCCCGCGCAGCGCATTGCAGACCATCAGGCCGGTGGCGCGCGCCAGCATCGCGCGCGTGACGATGCCTTCCTCGGCATCCCAGCGCGCGTCGGCCAGCACCAGCGCGCGCATGATCCCGGGCAGCAGGCCGCAGCCCAGGGCAGGGGTGCGCCAGCGGCCGTCGACCTGCACGAACACATTGCTGCGGCCTCCCTCGGTCAGTTCGCCGCGCTCGTTGAAGAACAGCATATCGAACGCGCCTTGCGCCTCGGCCGCACGCCAGGCCGCGTCGTAGCGCGTGCGCACGCTGGTTTTGTGGCGCAGGAACAGGTCGTCCGCATGCGTCGCGTCGTCTGCCAGCAGTACGCGCACCGGTTGCGCCAGCGCGGCCAGCGCGCCGCTTTGCACGCTGAAGGCGCCGGACGGGCCAAGCGCGAGCCGCATGCGCGACGCCACCCCGGGCGCCAGCGCGGCGCAGGCGCCGTCCAGCGCAGCGTGGGCTGCGGCTTCATCGAAGGCGAAGCCGAAGTAGCGCGCCGACCCCGCCATGCGCGCCAGGTGCTGCGTGCGGTGGCGGCAGCCATCTTCGCGCGTGGCGTGCAGGGTTTCGAAGACCTCGATGTCATTTTGCAGGCCGGTCAGGAAGCGTGCCTTGAGCTGGCACTCGGCATATTCGTCGGCGGCGTCGCTGTCGTACACGATGCCGGCGCCCACGCCCATCTCGCCGCGCCGTGTGCCGCCGTGTTCCGCCTGCAAGGTCAGGGTGCGGATCGGCACCGACAGGCAAAACTCGCCGATCGCCCCCGGCGTGGCGCAGGGCTCGAACCAGCCGATGGCGCCGGTGTAGACGCCGCGCGCGGCCGGTTCGAGCTCGCGGATGATTTCCATCGCGCGCCGCTTGGGCGCGCCGGTGATCGAGCCGCACGGGTACAGCGCCGCGACGATGTCGGCCAGCGTGGCGTCCGTGCGCAGGCGCGCGCGCACGGTGGACGTCATCTGCAGCACGCTGGCGAAGCGCTGCACGTCGAACAGCGCCGGCACCTCGACGCTGCCGGTGACGGCGATGCGTCCGAGGTCGTTGCGCAGCAGGTCGACGATCATCAGGTTTTCGGCGCGGTTCTTGGCGTCGGCCGCCAGCGCGCTGGCGCGGCGCGCATTCTCGGTATCGTCGTCGCTGGCGGGGGCGGTGCCTTTCATCGGGCGCGCCAGCAGCTCACCGTCCTGGTGGCGCACGAACAGTTCGGGCGAGAGCGAGAGCACGGCGCCGCCGTCGGGCAGGGTGATCAGGGCGCCGTAGGGCACTGGCTGGCGCGCGCGCAGGCGGGCATACAGCGCCTGGGGCGAACCGAAGGCGTCGAAGTGCAGGCGGTAGGTGTAGTTGACCTGATAGGTGTCGCCGGCGGCGATGTAGTCGTGGATGCGCGCCAGCGCGTCGCTGAACGCGCCCTGGTCGACGTTGGCGTGCACCTTGCCGATGCCGGCCGGGCCATCCCGGGCCGCCGCCTGCGCGGCCAGCCAGGCCGTCACCTCGCTTGACGACAGGCGGGTGCAGGTATCGAACAGCAGCAGCTGCGCCAGCGCCCCGCTGGCCGGGTGCGTGCCGATCCCGAGCAGCTGCCCGCCCAGTTCATACCGAAGGACCGCCACCGCGTGCAGGCCGCGTCCGAGCGCCGCCTGCAACTGCGCCAGCAGGTCCGGCCAGGCGCTGGCGTCGTCGCAGCGCAGCTCGCCCGCATGGCCTGTGTACAGGCGCGAGCCGGCGCCGGTGGCGTCGTCGAGCAGGGCAAAGCAGTCCACGGCATTCATCGGCGTAGAGGCGCTCAGGGCGCCAGCAGCAGGGAAATCTGCAGGGCCGTGCCCTCGGTCGGATTGTGGCGGAAGCCGCTCTTGGCGTAGCGGTGCCAGCGCCCGACCACGTAGCTTACCAGCAGGCTGGCGCGCGCGGCGACGTCGGCTTCCTTGCCGTGTCCCTGGGTGACGGCCAGGCGCAGCGACTGCTTGCACGCCAGTTCGACCTTGTCGTAGAACTGGTTCATGCGCAGTTGCAGGCGCTCGTCTTCGTTGACCAGGGCGTCGCCGATCAGCACGCGCGTCATGCCGGGATTGTTGACCGCGAAGCCGAGCAGCATCTGCAGCACGGCGTGCGCCTGGTCGACGCCGCCCGGTTCGTTTTCGGCGATCTGGTTAATCAGGCCGAAGACGCTCGATTCGATGAAGTCGATCAGGCCTTCGAACATCTGGGCCTTGCTGGCGAAGTGGCGGTACAGCGCCGCTTCGGATACGTCCAGCCGTGCTGCCAGTGCCGCCGTGGTGATTTTCTCGCCTTTGGGCTGCTCCAGCATGGTGGCCAGAGCCTGGAGGATTTGCAGCTTGCGCTGGCCCGGCTTGGTGCTTGCCATGTGTTCTCGATGAGGTGGGTTGACGATGTCAGCGCAGTCGATTCATGCATCTCGGCAACTGAAGCACGGATTTTACTTTGACATCGACATAAGCGGGGCGTTTTAACTTTTTTGGCAACGGCGCAACACCGATCGGGTCCGTCATGCGCAGGTATTGGGTGACCCAGGCGGTGCGCATGCCCACCTGTTTGGCGGTGCGCAGATTGGCCAGGGTGTCTTCCACCAGGATGCAGCGCTGCGCGGCCACGCCATGCTTGCGCAGCAGGCGGCGCAGCATCAGCTTGGACGGCTTGGGCCGCAGCTGGCCGTGCACATGCATGTTCTCGATGGCGATGTGGTGGCTGAAGTGGCGCCGCAATCCCAGATGGCGCATCACGTCGGTCGAGTAGCGGATCGGCGCGTTGGTCAGCAGGATTTTTTGCCCGGGCAGGCGCCTGAGCAGGCGCGCCAGCCCGCGTTCGTAGCGGATCATGTCTTCCAGCCGCTCGATGTGGTGGGTTTGGTGCAGGAAGTCGGCGGCGCTGACCTGGTGGTGCTTGATCATCCCGAGCAGGGTGGCGCCGTAGCGTTTCCAGTAGTCGAGGCGGGCGGCGTTGACCACGTCCGCGCTGGCGGGCGTGACGCCATCGCCCAGCACGCGCGCGATGAACACGTTCATGTTGGCGGTGATGGTGGGGAAAATCGCGTGCGAGGCGTTGTGCAGGGTATTGTCGAGATCAAACAACCAGAGCGGGGCGGAGCGGGTAAGATTGGACACAGGGGACCTGATTAAAAACGCGAGAGCGAACCAACAAGGAAATAAGGCATGAGACGTCCGATTATAGTGGTGTTCCTGAGTTTGCTCATGCTGGCCCTGCCGGCGGCCTGGGGCGCCGAGCGCGGCGCGCTGTTCAAGATCAGCGGCAGCGGCCATACGATGTATTTGTTCGGCACCATGCATGTGGGCTTGCCGGAGTTCTATCCGCTTGAGCCGCGCATCGCCACCGCCGTGAAGGAGGCCTCGGCGCTGGCGCTGGAAGTGGACCTGTTGCAGGACCCGGCCAGGCTGGGTGCGGCGATGCAGGCGCATGCCTTGCTCGCACCCGGCAAGCCCGGTTTCCAGGATCGCTCGCCGGCCTTTCGCAAGCGCGTGGAACAGGCCCTGAAAAAGGCGAAGATCGATCCGGCCGCCGTGGCGCGCTTCAAGCCATGGCTGGTGGCGACCACCCTGACCCTGGCCGAGTACGCCTCCGAGGGTTACCAGGCCGAGCTGGCGGTCGACCTCAAGCTGGCGCAGATGGCGCGCGCGAGCAAGGTGCCGGTGATCGAGCTCGAATCGATCAGCGCCCAGTTCGCGATGTTCGACCGGCTGGGCGTGGAGGAACAGTGGAAGTTCCTGGAAGAGAGCGTGGACATGATGGAGTCCGGCAAGCAGCGCGCCGAAATGCGCCAGATCGTCGATGCCTGGGGTTCGGCGGACAAGGCCGGGCTCGATGCGGTGGCGGCCAAGGTGGAGAGCGACACCAGCGTGTCCGGCAAATTCATGCAAAAAATTCTGTTGGACGAACGCAACGGCCCGCTGGCGGACAAGCTGGCGGCTTTGCTGGTGAAACAGGACAAGAGCGTGGCGGCAATCGGGGTCTTGCATCTGATCGGCAAGAACAGCGTACCGGCATTGCTGGGCGCGCGCGGACTGCGGGTCGAGCGGGTGTACTGATGGGGGAGAGTGCTGCGAAGAAGGATGGTGCCCTTTACGTGGATTGAACACGTGGCCTCTCCCTTACCAAGGGAGTGCTCTACCACTGAGCTAAAAGGGCGGAACTGTTGGCGGCTGATGCCGCCACAAAAATTTTAGTGCGACCGGATCATAGTGCCAAAAGCCTGTTCGGTCAAGACTTCGAGCAGCAAAGAGTGCTCAATTCGTCCATCGATGATGTGAACGGTGTTCACGCCCGACTTGGCCGCGTCCAGTGCCGATGAAATTTTAGGCAGCATGCCACCGGAAATGGTGCCGTCGGCGAACATCTCCTCGATCTCGCGCGCCGACAGGTCGGTCACGAGGTTGCCTTTTTTATCTTGCACGCCGGCGATGTTGGTCATCATGATCAGCTTTTCGGCTTTCAGGATTTCCGCGATCTTGCCTGCGACGACGTCGGCATTGATGTTGTAGGCCTGGCCATCCTGGCCGAAGCCGATCGGCGAAATGATCGGAATGAAGGCATCGTCCTGCAGCGCCTTGACCACGGCCGGGTTGATGGCGTCGATTTCGCCGACAAAACCGATGTCGAGGAACTCGCCCGGGTTTTCCTTGTCGGGCATGGCCATCTTGCGCGCGCGGATCAGGCCGCCGTCTTTGCCGGTCAGGCCGACAGCCTGGCCGCCGTAGTGGTTAATCAGCATCACGATATCTTGCTGGACTTCGCCGCCGAGCACCCATTCGACCACTTCCATGGTTTCTTCATCGGTGATGCGCATGCCTTGCACGAAGCTGCCTTGCTTGCCGATTTTTTTCAGGGCGTTGTCGATCTGCGGACCGCCGCCGTGCACCACGACCGGGTTCATGCCGACCAGCTTGAGCAGGATGACGTCGCGCGCGAAGCCATGCTTGAGGCGCTCGTCGGTCATCGCATTGCCGCCGTATTTGATGACAATGGTCTTGCCATGGAAATTGCGGATATACGGCAGTGCCTCGGCCAGGATCTGCGCCTTGATCTGCGGGGAAACCGCGGTCAGGTCGTCTTGATGGTCGGTCTTCAGTTTGGGCAAAGGAGCGGTCATGGCGGGTCCGGGAAATGAAATTTTGCGGGATTTTACAGGCAACTGGGAGAAGCTTGTGGGCATTATAGGGCTATCTTGTTGTATTTTCATTTTTGATCCGTTAGGCTGGGCTTAAATGAATCCCATCCACCCTTTCGCCCCCTTTTGCGGCGCCGCTGGCGGCGCATCAATTGATCAGGAAACATGCCCATGAATGGCAGCGCCCGACCTTGTCTTCTTCCATTGTGGCCGAGCGCGCCGGAAAGCGGCGCGCCATGAGTAGCTGTAGCCGCTGTGGGGCGCAGTTCGGCTGCGCCATGGCCGATGGCACTCCGGGGCCGTGCTGGTGCACGGAAATGCCGCCGGTGGTGGCGGTGCCGGTCGAGGGTGGCGCGGCCGCTTGCTGGTGCCCGGCTTGCCTCAAGGCCCATATCGAGGCCCGGAAAGATTCCATGGATCAGCCTGCGCCCGATTGCTACTCCCGTTCCTGAGGCGCGGACGGCGTGGAGACGGGCTCTCCCAACGCCGGCTTGCGTGGGGGGGGGGGGGCGCGGAGGCCGACCACCTTCTCGGTTGATGCCGTCAACTTGCGTCATTTACTTCTCGCAGCGATCTTCACGCTGGCGATGATTCCTGCCTGTTTCATCTCGTGCGAGGTAAAGCGCACCGATTTGAGGATTTCCTGGCTGCGTGGAGAGAGCGGTGATGTGGTCACGGCCTTGCTGGACAGTTTTGCCACAACACGTCGTAGGTCTTCTTCGGAAATAGTCGTCAGGAATGCAAACATGGGGCCTCCGCATCGGTCGAATTTTTTAGGACCACACGAACGCGTTCAAGTTCCCCCTTCCCGCTAGCGCACGATTGAGGCGCGTCGAAGGTTGATGGGATTATCTGCCTAAAATTCTGTCAGTACCAAGGAGTCAATCATGGCTGGACTGTATGAAATGGACGTGCTTGCCTGGTCGATCGAACAGGCAGCGCTGTTGCGCGAACGCCGGTGGTCCGCGCTGGATATTGAGAATCTTGCCGAGGAGATCGAGGACGTGGGCAATAGCGTGCGGCACGAACTGGGTAGCCGGATGGCCGTGCCGATTGCCCATCTGCTCAAGTGGCAGTTCCAGCCGCAATTGCGCAGCAAAAGCTGGCTCAAAACGATGAAGGTGCAGCGCGCCTTGATCGCTCGCAAGCTGGGCAAGGTCCCAAGTCTCAAGAGCGCGCTTAACGAAGAGGATAGTCTGAAAGATAGTTGGGACGATGCGCTGGTGCTTGCCATCAAGGACACCGGCCTGCATGAGTTTCCGGACATGCCCATATGGACCAGCGCGCAGATACAGGACCCGGCGTTTCTGCCGGCTTGAACGAATAAACATCGCACCGTCATTGCATGACGACGCACCATGCGTCACTGCATGGCTAACAAAAAACGATCGCCGTCTTATGTTCGATGCTCAATCGGGCTGCTTCGTACAGTGCAAGCCAGGCGCACAGTTCCCGGTACAAGCCATGCTCGCTGCTGACGAGTTGCTTGATACGCGCGGCTTCCCCGTCTGTCAGGGCCCTGTTGGCCAGCTCGACACCGATAGCGGGAGCCACCACGATCAGTTCCTCAAGCAAGCGATAGGACGAACCTAATATGCCGCCGGGCAGCTCGGCGTGAAAAGCCGGGTCGCTAAACGCGACAGGAACATAGAAACCTTCCGCATCGGAGTGGCAGACCAGGTGGCTTTCCAGCTGGTCCAGTCGCGCCTCCAGCGCCGGGTCGGCAGTGGGATCCGCATCCGCAGGCAATGGTGTGGCGATCCAGGCGGCATCGGACATCCGATGGGCGTATGCACGGCGCAGAAAATGGATGAACGAATAGGGAAAACCCCGCATGTGGGATCTGTTGTCGAGCTTATCCATGCTCGCAGGCTCCGTGTGCGCTGGCGCGCCCATGGACGCAAGGCAAGCGTTGACGGCTTCCAGCCCGGCACGCAACACATCGGCCTGATCCTCACCGTCTTTAGTGAGTTCCGCCAGCATACCGAGTGCGATCGCAAGTCCCATGTCATTTCCTGTTTTGTGTATCCGATAAATGTTGCAGAGTAGCATGTTGCGCGCCTGCACCAAGAAGCCGGATTGCCGCCAGCCGCTGGCTGCACATCGTCGTTACCCGCGCCACTATCTTGTCATGGAGCAGGCATTTTTAGTCGTGCCGGGCTCGCTTGGGCTTACCATACGGAGACTGGGTTGGCTTTCAACAGGAGCGGTCAATGGCAGATTTGTACGACACCGACGTGGTGGCCTGGGCATACCAGCAGGCCGCTTTATTGCGGGCGCGGCAGTGGTCGGCGCTCGACTTTGAGAATATCGCCGAAGAAATCGAAGGCGTGGCCAAGGCTGAAAAGCGCGAGCTGGGGCGGCGCATGTCGGCCTTGTTTGCGCAATTGCTGGAATGGAAGCTGCATCCTGAGCGGCGCGACAGTGGATTGCTAAGGAGTATAGGCGACCAGCGCGTGAGCATCGGGCGCGTCTTGCGCAAGATGCCCAGTTTGCAGTCGGCCTTGATCGATATCGATTGGCTCGACGATGCCTGGAAGGATGCTCTGGGCATTGCGGGCGGAAACATGGAACTGGACGGATTCCCGCGAAGGTGCCCGTGGACGCTGGTCCAGGTGCTCGCTGAGCATTTTTTGCCGGATTAAGGCTTCCAGACTGCATTTGCCTCATCAATAGAGCGCGGCGCCGTCGGCCGGGCCAGTCGCGCCATCGACGGGAGTGTCATCCCGTCGACAGCCGCCTTAGCGCTTGGTCTGGAAAAAGCGCATCATTTCCCGGCTGGCGTCCGGTCCCTTGCCATCGGTATAGCTGCCGCGCGCGTTGCCGCCCGACCAGGCATGGCCGGCGCCGTGGATCAGCCACTGTTCCGCCTGCGGCGTACCATCGGCGCGCTGGTGCACGGTGCGCGTGTAGGCATGCCCGTCCGGCACCCGGCCCGGCTCGGTGACGAAGCCCTTCGACTCGTGATGCGCGCCGCGCTTGATCAGCTCGTCGCCATTGACCGGATGCACGGTCGTATCCTTGTCGCCATGGAACACGATGATGGGAATCGACTTGCCGCTGGCCTTTTGCGGCCCGACATTGCCTTTCATCGCCGCCAGCGCCGACGGCAAATCGTGGGCCGAGGCGAACGGCAGCCCCGAGTGCACGCCCACGGCCGCGTACAGTTCCGGATACAGGGTGCCCATGATGGTCGCCATCGCCCCGCCGGCCGACAGCCCGGCCACATACACCTGGCTCCTGTCGACCGCGTGCTTGTGCATCACTGCCTCGGTAATGCCGGCAATAATCGATGGCTCGCCCTGGCCGCGCTGCTGATCGACCGCGCTGAACCAGTTCCAGCAGCGCGAGGAATTGGCTTGCACCGATTGCGCCGGATACACGACCATGCACTGCATTTCCTCGGCCAGCGCGTTCATCTGCGTGCCCGTGGCGAAGTCGTCCGGGTCTTGGGTGCAACCGTGCAACATGACCACCAGCGGCATCGGCTGTCCGTTATAGCTGCTCGGCTCGTACAACTTGTAGGTCCGGGTGCCGGCCGCATTCGTGAAGCTGCCGTCGGTAAATTTGCCGGGCAGGGCCTGGGCCGGGGTAGCCGAGGCGCCGCCGTGCATGCCGGGCAGGTCGAAATGCGGCATCTTGAACGCGGCATGCCCGCTCGTTCCCGCACGGTCGAGCTTGGCCAGCAGGTCGGGCATCAGCTTGTTGAATGCCGCAGTTGCTTCCTGCACCGCATTCTTGACGTATTGCTCTTGCGCCGACGCGGCTGCGGCCTGTGGCTGCGCCCCCGCTTGCGGCGCTGCTTGCTGCGCCGCCTCTGGCGCCGACTCCGCTTGCGCCCCCGCCCCCGCTGGCGGCGGCGCGCCAGGTGGCAGCACGCTCTCGCGCGCAGCCGGCCTGGCGTGTTCCGGCGCCGCATTCAGGTCGCGCATCGCCGGGGCGGCGTCGCGCGCTGCCGATGGCGCCGCCGCCTGCTTCGCCGCCACCTTGTGGGGCGTCAAGACCTTGAGGGCTTCATGAATGACGTTGGTGGCAGCCTTCGGTCCCTGGCTCATCAGGGTCTTGGTTGCCGCTCGCATGTTCGCGAACAGTTTCTCATTGAGTTTCATTGGCTTTCCTTATGTAAGCGCATCACAGGATGCGGCCCGCCAGTGCTGTCTTGATCACGCTGCTCGCATGCAGGGCGCCAAGCACAAAGATGGATTCGATGGTTGCCAGCGCCAGCTCCACCGAGACGTCGCTGGCAATGCTGGCCATGCCCAGTACCTGGATCTGCAAGCGTTCGCCCGCTTCCAGCGCCGCTTCGAGGTCGGCGCGGGAATAGTGATGCATTCCCAGCACCAGGCTCTTGCGCGCCACCGTTTGCCGCACCACGTCGGCATGGGTGTTCAACTGGTTCCGGATCGCCGTGCGTATCAGGTCGGTGCGGTTCGAGTAAAAACCTTCGCTGACCAGCAGGTCGATCTGGCCCAGGTCGATCAGACCCAGGTTGATGGTGATTTTTTCCGATTCGGCGGGTTTGGTTTTCAGGTCCCGGGCATGCATACGTCTCCAATAACATCTTCGTGGCATCCGTACGCCATCTGTATGGATGGTAGTCTACCCTTCTTGGGTCCTCCGTCAAGCGCGATTCGTCCGAATGCGATAATGGCGTTTTTATGTATCAATCCCGTCACAGCGGAGGAACGATGGCAAGCATCACAGGAATCGACCATGTGCAGGTAGCCATGCCGGTCGGCGGCGAAGCGCAGGCGCGCGCTTTTTACAGCGGCGTGCTGGGCCTGCCCGAAGTGCCCAAGCCGGCCCATCTGGCCGTGCGCGGCGGAGCCTGGTTCCAGTGCGGCGCCGCCCAGCTGCACCTGGGGGCCGACAGCGCCTTCCAGTGCGCCCGCAAAGCCCATCCAGCCCTCATCGTTGACGGTTTCGCCGCCTTTGTCGGTGCGTTGGCTGACGCTGGCGTCCCGGTGCAGGTGGAAGACATGGTGGCGGGCCTGCAGCGCGCCAGCGTCGACGATCCCTTTGGGAACAAGGTCGAGCTCATCGAGCAACGTTAAAAGAAGGCATAATCCGAGCATGAGTCCCGACCTGCAACCCGGCTTCCGTTTCGAGTGGAGCTATACCGTCCCGGCGCGCGCCACCGTGCCGCAGCTGTACCACGACACCGGTTTCTGCCGCGACATGCCCGACGTGCTCGCCACCGGCTACATGGTCGGCATGATGGAACTGGCCTGCCTGCACGGCATGATGCCGTTCATGGACTGGCCGCGCGAACAAAGCGTGGGCACCATGGTGCATTTTTCGCATTTTGCACCGACTCCGCCCGGCCTGACGCTGGCAGTCAAAGGCGAAGTGCTCGAAGTCGAGGGCCGGCGCGTGCGCTTCCGGGTCGAGGCCTGGGATGGCGTCGAGCGCATCTGCGAAGGCACCCATGAGCGTCACGTGATCGATCCGGTCCGCTTCAATGCCAAGGTGGCCGCCAAGGCCGCCGCCGGCGCGGGGGGCGCATGAATCCCGAACTGCAGACGCCGGTGCCGTCCCCCTGCATCAGCCTGTGCGAGATGGCGCCCGATACCGCGTCCGCCAAGGGCCTGTGCCGGGGCTGCCTGCGCACCCTCGATGAAATCGTCGCCTGGGGCAATGCCCCGGATGCGTACAAACGCGCGGTCTGGGCCGAGATCCGCCGCCGCGAAGCCGAACTGGACTTTGACTAAATGAACTTTTACCAGCCGCAGCAAGCGGTCACCGGCCCGGCCTACGGGACCGGCTTCAAGGTCTTCGCCACCGTCGTCACCCTGGTGCTGGTGCTGTACGGCGCCAGCGTGGCGTGGCGCTTTCCGCTGATGTCGTTCGGCCTCGGCGTCAAGGCGCTGCTGCTGGGCGCCGGCGTGATGCTGGGCGTGAGCTATTACTGGTTCCTGCGCGCCACCATCACCATCGACGCCAGCGGCATCCGCCAGACCTGGCTGTACGACAAGCAAATTGAATGGCGCGACGTGCGCGGCGCCAAGATGATCGGCATTCCCTACGCTTCCTGGCTGTTCCCGCCGCGCATGGTTGTGCGTACTGGCAATGCCTTTATGACCTTCAATGGCGGCTCGCAAGCCGTCCTGATCGAGTTCGCCAAGATCTCGCTCGCGTTCCAGATGAAAAAATGAGTTTCCCATGAATGCAATATTCAATCCCGACCCGGCGCGGCTGCCGGCGTCGATGCAGGTGTTCGAGCGCGGCTGGTTGTCGTCCAATAATGTGCTGTTTACCGGACCCGGCGACACCACCCTGATCGACAGCGGCTACAAGACCCACGTGCCGCAGACGCTGGCGCTGGTCGGCCACGCGCTCGGCGAGCGGCCGCTGGCGCGCGTCATCAATACCCACCTGCATTCGGACCACTGCGGCGGCAACGCGGCGCTGAAGGCGCGCTACGGCTGCCGCATCGGCATTCCGGTGGCGGAAGCGGCCAGCGTTGCCGCCTGGGACGAGGACGCGCTCAGCTTCAAGGCCACCGGCCAGCAGTGCGACCCGTTTGGCGCCGACTTCACGGTGTCCCCCGGCGACGAGCTGGAACTGGGCGGCAAGCTGTGGCAAGCGCTGGGCGCGCCTGGGCACCATCCGCATTCGCTGATCTTCTTTTGCCCCAGCGAAGGCATCGTGATGTCGGCCGACGCCCTGTGGCGCAACGGCTTCGGCGTGATTTTTCCCGAGCTCGACGGCGAATCGGGCTTCCTCGAAGCGCGCGCCACGCTCGACCTGATCGACAGCCTCGAGGCCCGCCTGGTCATTCCCGGCCACGGCGCCATGTTTACCGACGTCCAGCAGGCGCTGAAGCGGGCGTTTACGCGCTTGAACTTCCTCGAAGCCGATCCGCTGCGCAATGCCGAAAACGCGGTCAAGGTCATCCTCAAGTTCCTGCTGCTCGAACGCCAGCGCATCGGCCTGGCTGACGTGGCGGGCATGTTCGCCACCATTCCCGTGCTCGAAGGCGTGCGCCGGCGTGCGCTGCAGCGTTTCGACACGTCCGCCCAGATGGCCGACTGGGCCGTGCAATCGCTGGTGCGGGCTGGGGCGGCCAAGCGCGACGGCGAGGATCTGGTCAACAGCGACCTGTAAACACGGCGCGGCGGATTTTCAAGCACGATCGTTCTTTTTCCGCACTATAATGGGTGATAATTGCTTCCATCCACTTTTTTCGATTGCGAGACCGACATGGCATTGCCCGCCGCGCTGCAAAACCTCACCCTTCCCGTCATTGGATCGCCGATGTTCATCGCCAGCGGGCCCGCGCTGGTGGCGGCGCAGTGCAAGGCGGGGATCGTCGGTTCCTTCCCGGCGCTCAACGCCCGTCCGGCCGAGCTGCTCGACACCTGGCTGACCGATCTCAAGAAAGAGTTGTCCGACTATCAAGCCGCCAACCCGGGCGCCAAGGTCGGGCCGATTGCCGTCAACCAGATCGTGCACCAGTCCAATGACCGTCTGGAACACGACGTGGCGATGTGCGTCAAGCACCAGGTGCCGATCATCATCTCCTCGCTGCGCGCGCCGCCGAAAGAAATGCTGGACGCCATCCACAGCTACGGCGGCATCGTACTGCACGATGTGGTATCGATCCGGCATGCCGAAAAGGCGCTGGAAGCCGGGGTGGATGGCTTGATCCTGGTGGCTGCTGGCGCTGGCGGGCATGCCGGGCCATTGTCGCCGTTCGCGCTGGTGGGCGAAGTGCGTAAATTCTTCCATGGCCCGCTGGCCCTGTCGGGCTCGATCGCCACGGGCGACGCGATCCTGGCGGCGCAAGCGATGGGGGCCGATTTTGCGTATATCGGCTCGCGCTGGCTGGCGACCAAGGAATCGAACGTGACGGATGAGTACCGCGACGCGATCGTGGAATCGGCGGCGGCGGATATTATTTACACCAACCTGTTCACCGGCGTGCACGGTAACTACCTGAAAAAATCGATTCTCAATGCCGGTCTCGATCCGGATGCCTTGCCGGAATCGGACAAATCGAAGATGAGTTTCGGTTCGGGCAGCGCCAAGGCCTGGCGCGATATCTGGGGCGCGGGGCAGGGCGTGGGGATGATGAATGACGTGCCGACGGTGGCCGAGATGGTGGCGCGCTTGAAGCAGGAATACGACGCCGCGCGCGCGCGGCTGGCGCTTTAAATCGCAGAGCCGGCGCCCGCAAATAACGATAGCTTAAATTCCGTCGTTTCCGGCACTGCCGGAAACGACTTCCCGGCACTGCGCGGGAACGACGGTTTTTAGGATAGCGGTCGCCGGTTGCGTATTATTGAAGTTTGACCTTCCAGTTATCCTGCACGCACTTGACGTAGTTATCCGCAATCAGCGCGCTGTACGGCGTCTGGTAGCTGACCAGCTGGCACTGGTTCTGCCCGCCTTCATTCCAGTTCTTTTCCCAGTAGATGCTGTACGACGCCGAACTCGACGGCCCGAAGCGTTGCATCGTGGCGCACGATAACTGTTCCGCCCCCACATTCCAGCCCAACTCGCCCGCAAACTGCTTGTAGTAATTGATGCGGTTCTGCGCCGCCGCCTTTTCCGTCCCCTGGCCACACTCGGCATTGATGATCATGATCGTGGTGGCGAAGTTGTTGCCAGCCCCCGCCGCGCGGTCGGCCGCGTTCGGTACCCAGGTGCCGTCGATCACATGCAGCATCGATGGCTTGGGCGGCTGCGGATACGCAAAGAAAAACGTCGCCGATGCCAGATTCAGCCACGTCGACGCCACCCGGTCCGGCTCGCGCAGCAGCACCGATTGGTCGCCCTTGAACATGATCTGCGAGAACGGCCCGTAGTTGTAGTTGTACGACAGTTGCTTGGCGCCGCGTCCGAAATACTTCTTGAAGCTGCCGTCCGCATTTTTCCCGCACGTCCAGACCCCGTTGAACACGGGATCGGCGCACTCGGCGTTGTAGCCGCAGCCGGCGCCGGTGTCGTCGCAGCCCAGCTCGCGCAGGTATTTCAAGCCCTGGCGCCATTCGGGAATCGTGCTGCTCGCATGATGCTCGCCGGTTTCTTGCGCGAAGTGCGCGAACATGGTCGCCAGCGAATGCCGGCAGATGCCGTCGGCATCGCGCCCGTCGCTGTAGTTGTCGCAGATGGCTGGAAACTTGGCTACCGCCTGCAGGAAACGTTGGTAGGTATAGCTCGGCTCGCGCACCGCGAAGAAATGGTCCCATTTGGTCGCCGGCAGCAGCCGCTCGACACGCTTCACATTGATTGGATTGTCGCTGCGCCCCGGCACGACCTGCTCGACTGCCCCATTGTCCAGCGTGCGGATCGACGCCTTGACGCTGCGGAAGAAGGCATTGTCGGTCAGCTGCGCTTCGCGTGCCTCGGCCTGCGCCTTGGTCGGAACGCCACCCGGGGTAGGCGTCGGAGTAGGTGTCGGCGTAGGAGTCGGTGTCGGCGTAGGAGTAGGCGTCGGTGTCGGTGTTGGCGTTGGAGTCGGCGTCACCGCACTCAATTCCCACGGTCCCCACTGTTCCGCGCCCGGCACATTACCTTGCGTCCACCACTTGGCCTTGTACACCTTGCCCTGATAACTCGCGCACATTCCGACTGTAAACACCGCGCTCGGGCTCCACACCGGGCACGTGGCACTCGCCTTGACCATCGAACGCGTCGCGCTCTCCGACCCTGTGGATTCGCCGCCACCGCCGCTGCTGCCGCCGCAGCCGGCCAGCATGCCCGCCAGCAGTCCTGCTGCCAGCATCGATAATTGTTGTTTCATATTCATACTCCAGGAAAATGGATACCGGGCAGAAAAAACCCGGCAACGCGCACTGGCGTTCCCGGGTCCTTTACCTTGAAAGATCAACTAGTTACGGCAGTGCGACCGGCAGTTCCGGATACTCGTCCGCCAGCGCGTAGCGCTTGCCGCCGACCGTGATCACGTAGGCCGACGGCCCCGAGATCGGCAACTGGTAGTTCAGCGTCAGCGACACCGATGCGCCCGGTGCCAGCGCTTGCCACGCTGGAATCGTGAACTGCGCGCGGTTGAAGGTCGCCTTGAAGCCGCCGATGTTGTTCGGCCCGTTGTACCCGGCCGCAATCACTTTCAGCCCATACCCCGACTGGTCGCTCATGTTGGCCGGCGCCGCCACCGGATACGAGAACTCGACCACGCTGCCGCCCGGAATGGTGGTGGCCGATTTGTTGGTCACCGTCATCACCGGGTTGATCGGATAGTTGCTGTCGCCCAGTTTCCAGCCACCCACTTCAATGCTGACCTTCGCGCTGCTGGCAGGCACGGCCGTTTCAGCACGCTTGTTGCCGTACGGCCCCGCCGTCTTGAAGGTGTTGAAGGTGTTGGTGGTCAGGGTGTTGCCCATGACGTACTGGCCCTTGCCGCCGTTCTTGCTGGCATCCCACGCGTAATCGCCCGCCATTTCCCAGATCATGATGCCGCCGACGTTGTTGTCGACGATGTAGCGCGCCTTGGCAGCCATCGATTGCGCGGTCTCGGTCGAGAGGAACACTTTCGTGGTCGGGTTCCACAGCCACGGCGCGGCCATGGTCGCGCTGTAGTTCGGCTGGTAGGTGCCGCGCAGGGTCTTGTCGGTCACCTTGTAGGCGTCGAGATAGTCCGGCAGGATCGCTTTTTCCAGGTTCAGCGCGTGCCACAGCGGATTGCCGCCGCCGGGGATCGGCTGGCCGTTGACGTCGAGGTCGTGCCACAGGTTGTCGATGCCGACCGCGCCTTCGCCGCACGTCTTGACGCCGGCGCAGGTCACGGTCGAGCTGACCAGCGCGGTGGTGCCCCACAGGCCGTTGGTGCCGCCGTTCACGTTCTTCCAGCCGCGCGTGTAGTACGGCACGCCCAGGTTGATGCGCCCGGCTTGCAGCGCGCCGCGGTAGTAGCGGTAGGACCAGTCGACGTTCAGGTAGCCGATGTTGGCGAACTGGTAGGCGTTGCCGGCACGCAGTTCGGCATCGTTGCCGTCATCGAACAGGGCCGCGTTGGGACCGACGTACTGGTTCCAGCCGCCGTGCAGGTCGTAGCTCATCAGGCTGGCGTAGTCGAGATACTTCAGGCTGGAGAGGTTTTCTTCGCCGCGCAAAATCCAGGCCGATGCGGAACCGGCGATGGTCAGCATGTAGTATTTCTTGTCGGCTACCGCTGCCGTGTCGAGCTTGGTGCGTACCCGTTCCAGCAGCACGTTGTAGCTCTTCATCAGCCCGGCCAGGCGTGGTTTCGACTTGCCGAAATCGAGCGGGTTGCCGGCCTCGTTGTTGGTGGTCGGGTGCTCGTAGTCGATGTCGATGCCGTCGAAGAAGCGGTACTGGCGCAGGAACGCCACCATCGAGTCGGCCAGGGTGTCGATGCCGGCGCTGTTGAGCGAGCCGTCGGCATTGGTGGTGGCCGTGTAGAAGCCGCCGCTGCCCGCCCAGCCGCCGACCGACAGCATGATCTTCACGTCGGGGTGCTTGCGCTTGTATTGCGCCAGCAGGTTGAAGTGGCCTTTGTACGGCAGGGACGGGTCCATCGCGGCGGCCGGATTGTCGGGCCAGGTCAGGCCGGTGTCCGGGTTGGCCGCGCCGCTGCCGAGCAGCAGCCTGGACGTGGCGGGGTCGACCGCGGCGAAGGCGTAGTTCACGTGGGTGATCTTGTCCCACGGGATGTTGTTGACGAGGTAGGAAGGCGTGCCATCCTTGCCCGTGCGCCAGCTGGTGAAGTAGCCGACGATGCGGCGATTCAGCCCGTGCGCGAGCACTTCGCGGCCATTGGCATCGTACACGCCGCAGTACGGCACGTTGGTGACCTTGGAGGTCAGGCCGTCAGGACGGCAGGCGACCGTTGGCGTCGGTGTTGGCGTCGGCGTCGGTGTCGGCGTTGGTGTTGGTGTTGGTGTCGGCGTTGGTGTCGGCGTTGGTGTTGGTGTCGGCGTCGGCGTTGGCGTCGGCGTCGGCGTCGGTGTTGGTGTCGGGGTAGGCGTCGGTGTCGTCGACAGCGCCCATGGTCCCCATTCCTCGGTGCCGGGCACGTTGTTCTGTGTCCACCACTTCGCCGTGTAGGTTTTGCCCAGGTGGCTGACGCAGGCGCCAACCGTGTACACCTGGGTGGCGGACCATGCGCTGCACACCACCACTTGCGCCAGCTGGCGCTTCGATTCGCCGCCTTTGCCGGACGTGGCGTCAGGCGCGCTGCCGCCTCCGCAGGCTACCAGGGCGCTGCCGAGAAGGGCGCCCATCAAACGATTGATCATCATTCTTATTATCTCCGTTATTCATTGTGTTCCCCCTCAGAAATCGTGATTGGGGGGATAGTTACTGTAGAAGTCGTTCGGCCATCGGAAATTGGTCGCCGACAGCGTCACCGAAATATCGAGCCCTTCCACGTAGTGCCACCAGCCGACCGGCAGGAACAGGATTTCGCCCGGTTCCAGCACGCATTCGAGGACCTGCACCTCGGCCATGGAGGGAAAGCGCGCCAGGTCGATGTTGCGGGCGTCCACCTCGGTGAAGCAGTGCCGGTGGTTGTAGACCCTTGGCGTATCGCACGGCGCCATCAGCTTGATCTTCTTGCGCCCGATGATCTGGGCCATGAAGTTATTGGTCAGGTCATGGTGGAACGGGGTGACCGTGCCAGCCGGGCCGAACCAGAAAAAGCCGCGCCGCGCCGGATCGTCGGTCAGGTACTCGGGCAGGGTGCCTACATCGTCGAACAATTCCTTCAACGCTACACTGTTGAGCGAATCGTTGTTGGCGGTCATGTAGAAGTCATTGGTGCGCCCGCTGGTGCGGACCATCTCCACATACTCGCCGAAAGGCATCTTGCGCTTGTGGGCAATGCTGTTGAGCTCATATTGCGGATCGGCTTCGCGTCCGAACTGCACCTCGACCACGCGCTCGCCGAAGCGCTGCGCAAAATAGTCGAGATGCCATTTCTGGCGTGCCGGGAAATGCTCCAGCATGCCGGTGATGATCACCGGCCGGTTGGTGCGGTAATACTCTTGCAGGAAGTCCTCGCCGGAGAGCCGCTCGCGTCGTTCAATCCCCTCCTCGTACAGCCGGTTCAACTGCGACTGGATATTCAGCACCCAGTCGCGCTTGTTGACCCGGTTGGCCAGCCTGCGCGCAGCCTGCAGATACGGGCTGCGCAGTGCCGCGTCGATTTCGGTCCGGGCATGCGCCGGGGACACGTTCGATTTGACCAGGATGGCGGCAATCGCCTCGGGGGAGGTACCGAGCATCAGGTTTTCGCCGATCCAGCGGCGCCAGTCGTCGTTGACCTGCAGGGTCGGTTGCACGTTCGATTGAATTTTCAAGAGGTTTCTCCAGGAGGTTGCGGGCATGGAGATGCCGGCCGCCCTGGTGACGGGCCGCCGGCACCTCCGCTTAGCCGCTTAGCGGCCCTTCCATACTGCGCTGGTCAGGGCACCGTTGGCGTCGCCGTCGAGTTCCCATGAGAACGCGCCGCGCAGGCCCTGGTCACGCATGTACTGCATCTTCACACCGATGGTGGCCGGATCGTCGTAGCTCCACCATTCGCTGTTGGTCGTCAGCAGGTACAACTGCTTGGTCACAGGATGGGTCCAGCGGGTGCCGGCCTTGTTCATGAGAACCTTGTAGTCGTCGATGCCGGCTTCGTACTGGCCGGCTGCCGCACCGCTCGCTGCCTGGTACAAACCGTCGCCGCGCGGGCCGGGGCTCACGCCTTTCCAGCCACGGCCGTAGAACGGCACGCCCAGCAGGATTTTGTTTTTCGGCATGCCGGCTGCGACCAGGGTCTTGATCGCGTCGTCGGTGTTGTACTTGACCAGGTTGCCGGTCGCCGGGTCGGCGGGATCTCGGTACAGCGGCGCGTGGAAGTTGGTAGTGTTTTCCCATCCGCCGTGGAAGTCGTACGTCATCACGTTGACCCAGTCCATGTACTGACTATACAGCGCAGGTTCAGTCTGGGCAATCTTCTCGCCGCCGGCGCCGATGGCGGCCGTCAGTGGATAACGTTTGCCGTCGAGCTTGCCCTGGGCGTCGAGCTGGGCCCGGAACTCGGCCATCAGCAAGGTGAAGTTGCGCTTGTCGTTGACCGTGTCGACCGTGTTGTACGGCTGACCGCCACCGCCCGGGTATTCCCAGTCGATATCGATGCCGTCGAACACGCCCTTGGCCGCGCCCGGACCGCCACGTCCATCCTGCACCGGCAAGTCACCGGCGATGAATTGCTTGATGCACGACCTGGCCAGCTGCTTGCGCAAGGCGTCGGTCTTGGCAGCCGCCGAGAAGTAGCGCGACCAGCTCCAGCCGCCCAGCGAAATGAACACTTTCAGGTTCGGGTGGGCCTGTTTCAGCAGTTTGAGCTGGGCGAAGTTGCCGGTCAGCTTGGCATCCCATGGGATGACCTTGCCGTCGACCGTGCGCGCAGGAGAACGCTGGTAATCGGCGTAGGCGTCGCCACCGGTGCCGGCGTCGGCTGGTGGGGGCGTGGTGTTGCCGGTTTCGGCCTTGGTCACCATGTCGCACTCGTAGCCGCCGTTTTTGGCGTACACATTGCCGAAGGCGTAGTTGATGAAGGTCAGCTGGTCGGCCACGCTGGTCGGCACGCCGTTGACTGGTGTCTTGGTGGTATGGATGTCGGCCACTTCATAGCTGCGGCCGTACACGCCCCACTGGGCGAAGTAGGAACCGATTTCACGTCCGCCGACCGGGGTGGGGGTCGGTGTTGGTGGCGTTGGCGTCGGCGGCGTTGGCGTCGGCGGGGTCGGCGTTGGGGTGGGTGGCGTCGGGGTCGGTGTCGGCGTCGGGGTATCGGTCGTCAGCGCCCATGGGCCCCATTCTTCAGTGCCCGGAACATTGTTCTGGGTCCACCACTTGGCTTTGTACACCTTGCCTTGGTAGACCACGCAATTACCGACGGTATAGACCGTGGCCGCATTCCAGGTGGCGCAGGTCACGACGGCCGCTGACGTTTTGGTCATGCTGCCTTGAATGTCGGATTTCTCGCCGCCGCTGCCGCCGCATGCGGCGAGCATGCTGCCGATGAGAGCGATCAGCAGGCCGCTTTTAGTTGGGTATTCCATGTTCTCTCCTTGGTCGATTGGTGTCCGTTTTACGATCTTCTGCAATCGGAACTGCGCCGATCAATCGGAAAAACGGTGAGCCAGAGTGAGTCCCGGAGAATTGGTAGTCAAGTGGTTTTGGCGGGTTGACTAAAATGAAATACCAGTTTGATGGACGAAAGAAACTCTCGCTCAGGCAAGGTATCCACTTATCGAGGATGCATATACGGGAAGTGAATAGTCAAATGTGGAAGCTGAGAAAGGCGGGATGACAGAGAGATATCAAATTGTACACAATATGTACAATACCGCTTTAATACCCGTTTAGATTGGTATTAGCGGCGCCGCGAGCGGTCGCGGCGCTTTTTTCGTGCTGGGCACGAATTGCTGGCGTATCAGCGTGGCTTGAGGTCTTTCGCGCGTATTGCCCACAGCCCAGGCAAGTTGCGCCAGTAGCCATACACATCCATGCCAAAACCGACCACGAACTTGTCGGGAATGGACAGGCCGATGATATCGGCTTTGATGGGTTTGCTGCGTTTGATGGCCTTGTCGGCGAACACCGCAATGACGACTTCGGCCGCGCCCATGTCGAGCAAGCGCTGCTTGACGTGGGCCAGGGTTTCGCCCTCGTCGAGGATATCGTCGAGCACGATGATGATACGGCCGGCCACGCTCGGGCGCGGGATGACTTTCCACACGACGTTGCCGCCCTGGTCGTCGTCGCCGTAGCGGCTGACGTGGATATAGTCGAATTCGAGGGGGAAACGCAGTTGCGGGAGCAGGCAGCCGGTGAACACCACCGCGCCGCCCATCACGCCGAGCACGAGGGGGAAGGCGTCATTGTCGGGCTGGTCGAAGCGCGAGTTGAGCTTGTCGGCAACCTGGCGCACGGCGGCCTGGACGGCGGCGGCGTCGAAAATTTCCTCCGCATTGTCGAGAAGGGCGCGTGCACGTTCAGCGTGGAATTCTTGCATGGTGATTAGCTCATAAAGGACACCAGGCAATTATCCTGCAAAGTGCACTGCACAATGGGGATCGTTGGATTTGTGCGACAAGGGATGCTTGGCCAAGGCTGCCGCCCTTTGCGCCACCACCTCCGTCGTTCCTGGCACTGCCAGGAACGGCAGAGGACCATTCAGCTGTAATCCCTTAAATCCTCAATCACCTTCCCATCATCAGCCAGGGTCCCCGGCGACTCGAACCTGACCTCCCCGCGCAGCTTGGTCACCTCGCGAATCGACTCCACAATCGCCGCCGCCTGCTGCGCGTCCGGCGCGTTCGCGACCTCGCAGTGCAAGGTCATCACGTCATTGGCCATCCTGCCGGTCACCACCAAGCGCGCCTTCAAGATCCCCGGATGGCGCCGCACGATATTATTCACCTGCGACGGATGCACGAACATCGCGCGCACCTTGGTAGTCTGGTCGGCCCGTCCCAGCCAGCCGCGAATCCGGCTGTTGGTGCGTCCGCAGCGCGACGGCTCCGTGTCCACCAGCAGCGCCGACATATCCCCCGTCGCAAACCGGATCAGCGGATAGTCCGCATTAAACAAGGTCACCACGATCTCGCCGATATCGCCCGGCGCCACCGGCTCGCCACTGCCGGGCCGCACGATTTCGAGCACCACATCCTCATCGAGCACCATGCCCGGATTGAGCACCCCGCCGGTCGCCGTTTCGTACGCCATGCTGCCGATATCGGCCGACGCATAGGTCTGGAACACATGCGGCACGCCATTCTCGCGAAACCAGGTGCGCAAGGACTCCGGCAGCGCCTCCGCGCCCATCAGCGCGCGCTGCATGCTGCTGATATCGGCCCCCATCTCGCGTGCTTTCTCGATGATGATGCGCAGGAAGGACGGCGTGCCCACGTACGTATCCGGACGCAGGTCGGCAATCGCCTGCACCTGCATCTCGGTCTGGCCGGCACCAGCCGGAATCACCGCGCAGCCGATGCGCGCCGCGCCGCCTTCCACCATGAAGGCGGCCGGCGTGAAATGATACGAAAAACAGTTCTGCAGCAGCCCGCCCGGCCGCACGCCGGCCGCGTACATCGGCCGCGCAAAGCGCCACCAGTCCTCGCCGCGCCCTTCCGGATCGAAGATCGGCCCCGGCGACACGTACACCCGCGACAGTGCGCCCACCGGCGTCACCGTCAGCCCGCCGAACGGCATCGAGGCCTTCTGCAGCGCTTTCAGGTCGGCCTTGCGCGTGATCGGCAGCGATGCCAGCGCGGCGCGGCTGTTGATAGTAGCGCCGTCCACGCCCGCCAGGATGCGCGCCCAGCCCGGCGCGCTGCGGGCGCGCTCGATCAGTTGCGGCAAGCGCGCCATCAGGTCGCGCTCGCGCTCCTGCGGGTCGCGCGTCTCCAACGCATCGAGCGTGTCGAGCGTGTCCACCTTCATGCTTGTTCTCCGATCTGGCGTTGCAGCTTGCGGGTCAGTTTGGCGAAAATCAGTTCGTAGGCGCGCCGCAGCAGCGCCGCGGCTTGCGCGTCGCTGAGCGCCTTTGCGTTCTCCACGTACACCCACTTCGCCCGCGCCAGGTAAGGTGCGGGAATGATGCCGGGACGGTCGGTCAGCTCCAGGAAGCGGTCGTCCTCCACCTTGAAGCAGATACCCGTGGCCGGCACCGCGTAATCGGACATCGCAAACATCTTCTCGCCCACCGAATACACCGCCCGCGTTTCCCATTTGCGGTCTTCGGTCGCGCCGGGGAAGGTGCGGCACAGGGCTTTTGCGGCTTCAAAATCCATGATGATCCTTCAAGCCAGCCAGCGTTTGCGGCGGCGGTAAAATTTCATGTCCCGAAAACTCTTGCGCTCCGCGCCAGCCACGCCAAGGTAGAACTCCTTGACGTCTTCATTGCTGGCCAGTTCCTTGGCCTCGCCTTCCATCACCACACGCCCGTTTTCGAGGATGTAGCCAAAGTCGGCGTAGCGCAGCGCCACCGTGGTGTTCTGCTCGGCCAGCAGGAACGACACGCCTTCCTTCTGGTTCAGGTCCTTGACGATGTCGAAGATCTCTTCGACGATCTGCGGCGCGATGCCCATCGACGGTTCGTCGAGCAAAATCATCGACGGCTTGGCCATCAGCGCGCGTCCGATCGCGCACATCTGCTGTTCGCCGCCGGAGGTGTAGCCGGCCTGGCTGCCGCGCCGCTCTTTCAGGCGCGGAAAATACTGGTACACCGCTTCCAGCGCCGCTTTCAGTTCGGCGCGCGAGATATTGCGCGTGTAGGCGCCGGTCAGCAGGTTTTCTTCGATGGTCAGGTGGCCGAAACAGTGGCGCCCCTCCATCACCTGCGACAGGCCGCGCTTGACCAGCTCATTCGGGGTCAGATGGTCGACCCGTTCGCCCTTGAACTGCACCTCGCCCTTGGTCACGTCGCCACGTTCGCCGCGCAGCAGGGTCGAGATGGTTTTCAGGGTGGTCGATTTGCCGGCCCCGTTGGCGCCCAGCAGGGCCACGATCTTGCCCTTCGGGACTTGCAGCGATACGCCTTTCAACACCAGGATCACATGGTCGTAAATGACCTCGATGTTATTGACCGACAGGTAGGGCTGGCTGGCAGTGATGGTGGTCATAGGTTCTTCGCGCGGTATAAAAATCCCTCGCGCCGCTGCTCTGGTGCGAGGGCAAGGGAACGGTTACTTCCTGCCCTTACTTCAGGCAGGTGGGCGTGATCTTTTTCTCGGCCGCGTAGGCGTTCGACGATTCCTCGACCAGCTTGCGCGTGAGGGCCTTGTCGCCCACCACCCAGTTCGGCGTGATGGCGATCCACTTCTTGCCGTCCCACTGCTGGACCTTGACCGCGCCCGAACCTTCGTGGTCGTCGCAGCTGGTTTTCACGGTCGGGAACATGCCGAAGGCACCCAGCGCTTTCTGGCGCGCTTCATCGACGTTCAGGTTTTCCAGGCCCCAGCGAATCTGCTCGCCGGTCATGGTCTTGCCCTTGCCGAATTTGTCCTGCGCCACGCGGATCGCTTCGACCCACAAGATGCCGGCGGTCAGGCCGCGCATGTGGTACACCGAACCGATACGCGCCTGGTCGGCCAGGTTGCCCTTGCCGGATGCGTAGACCTTCTTGCGGATCTCGTCGATCAGCGGATAGTTACCCGGCGTGTTGAAGGTCATCGAGGTGTAGCCCTTGGCCGCATCGCCCGACGGAATCGTGTCTTCTTCGGAACCTGCCCACCACACGCCCAGCATCTTCTCGCGCGGGAAACCGTTGCGCTGCGCGGTCTTGATGGCGACTGAATTCATCACGCCCCAGCCCCACAGGATCACGTGGTCCGGCTTGGCCTGGCGGATCTGCAGCCACTGCGACTGCTGCTCGCTGCCCGGCGGCGCCACCGCGATCTTGATCAATTCGAAGCCGTACTGCTTGGCCTGCGCTTCCAGCACCGGCAGCGGTTCCTTGCCGAAGGCCGAGTCGTGGTACAGGTGGACGATTTTTTTGCCTTTCAGCTTGTCGTAGCCGCCGTTCTTGTCGGCCAGGTACTTGATCATCGCCGCCGCCTGGTTCCAGTAGCTGGTAATGAGCGGGAACACGTACGGGAACACCTTGCCGTTGGCCGCGTCCGAGCGGCCGTAGCCGAGGGTCGTCATCGGGATCTTGTCCTGCACCAGGCGATCGAGCACGCCGTAGGCAATGCCGGTCGACAGCGGTTCGACCATGCTGGCGCCGCCGTTCTTGGTTTTCAGCCGTTCGTAGCACTCGATGCCGCGCGACGGGTTGTACTCGGTCTCGCATTCTTCCCACTGGATTTTCACGCCGTTGACGCCGCCGTTGGCGTTGACCAGGTTGAAGTAATCGATGGCGCCGCCGTAAAAGCCCGAACCGCCGGCCGCGTACGGGCCGACGCGGTAGGACGGCAGCGCGATGAACTGGTCGGCCGCCTGTACCTGGTTGAATGCGCCGATCAGGGTGGCGCACAGCAGCAGGTTCTTGAATACAGGGCTCTTCATCTTATGTTTTACGTGATTCATTGTGGTCTCCGGAAGAATGCGTTAGTGCGGGAACGGCCAAAGCCGCAGTTTTTCTTTACCTACTTGCCACAGGCGCGCAAGGCCATGCGGCTCCACGATCAGAAAAAAGATAATCAGCGCGCCGAATACCATCAACTCCAGGTTCGACGCCACCGAGGTTGGCAGCGACAGGCTGTGCGCCAGGATGTTCAAAAATACCGGCAGCAGCACGATGAAGGCCGCGCCGAGGAAGGAGCCGAGCACCGAGCCGACCCCGCCGATGATGATCATGAACAGGATGCGGAACGACAGATCGAGGT
The DNA here is from genome assembly GCF_030348125.1 of Massilia sp. DJPM01. Lineage (NCBI taxonomy): Bacteria > Pseudomonadati > Pseudomonadota > Betaproteobacteria > Burkholderiales > Oxalobacteraceae > Massilia > Massilia sp. DJPM01. The sequence goes on along the minus strand of NZ_JAQOZV010000030.1, from coordinate 32,054 downwards.
TGTACGCCTCCGGTTCGACCGTGCCCAGATAGGCGTAGGCGTACAGCGCGCCGGCCACGCCGCAGTAGAACGAACTGACCGCGAACGCCAGCAGCTTGGTGCGCATCGGGCGAAAGCCGATGACTTCGGCCGCCACGTCCATGTCGCGCACCGCCATCCACGAGCGGCCCACGTTCGAGCGGATCATGTTCTTGGCCAGCAGCGCCATGAGCGCCACGATTCCCAGCACCAGCACGTATTTGCTGGCCGGCGTATCGAACTGGTAGCCGAAGATGACGATCTTTTGCGCCGTGATCACGCCCGAGCTGCTGTAATTGGTCAGGTAGGGGATCTTGGTCAGGCACCAGACCACGAAGAACTGGGTGGCCAGGGTCGACGCGGCCAGGTAGAAGCCGCGGATGCGCAGCGATGGCAGGCCGAAGGCGATGCCCACCATGGCCGCGCACAGGCCGCCCAGCACGAAGGCGAGCAGCATCGGAATGCCGGGCAGGCGCGCGATGAAGTTAAACGAGGCGAACGCGCCCACCGCCATGAAGGCGGCGGTGCCGAGCGAGAGCTGGCCGCAATAGCCGGTGAGGATGTTCAGGCCCAGCGCGGCCAGCGAAAAGATCAGGAACGGAATCAGGATCGCCGACAGCATGTAGGGCGAGGCGAACACCGGCACGATGGCGAGTGCCAGCAACAGCAGGCCGGCCAGCGCGATGCGGTCCTGGCGGATCGGGAAGATCTGTCCGTCCGACTCGTAGGTGGTCTTGAATTGTCCGGCTTCACGGTAAAACATATCAGATTCTCCGGATGATTTTTTCGCCGAACAAGCCTTCCGGCCGCACCAGCAGGAACAGCAGGGCCAGCACGTACGGGAACCAGCCCTCGATGCCGCCGCCGACCATCGGACCGATGTAAACCTCGGCCAGTTTTTCGGAGGCGCCGATGATCAGGCCACCGACGATGGCGCCCGGCACCGAGGTAAATCCGCCCAGGATCAGCACCGGCAGCGCCTTCAAGGCGATGAAGGTCAGCGCGAACTGCACGCCGTTGCGCGCGCCCCACAACAGGCCCGCCACCAGCGCCACCAGTCCGGCCACGGCCCACACCACGGCCCAGATCTGCTGCAGCGGAATGCCGACGGCAAGTGCGGCCTGATGGTCGTCGGCGACGGCGCGCAGGGCGCGGCCGACTTTGGTTTTCGAGAACAGCAGCGCAAGCGCGGTGACCAGCACCGCGCAGATGCCGGCGGCGGTCACGTCGAACTGCGAGACGATGATGTTGTAGTTATCGAGCAGGAAGGGGATCGGCACGTCCTCGATCGGCAGGTCCAGCTTGTGCACCTGCGAGCCCCACAGCAGCTGGGCCAGGCCTTCGATGAAGAACGCCAGGCCGATGGTGGCCATGAAGAGGGTGATTTCGGGCTGGTTGACCAAAGGGCGCAGGACGATCCGTTCGATCGCCAGGCCAAGCGCGATCATCACCACGATGGTGAGCGGGATGGCGAGCCAGATCGAGACGCCGAATTTGTCGATGATGCCGACGCAGGTAAGGGCGGCGAAGAACACCATCGCGCCCTGGGCGAAATTGAATACGCCGGAGGCTTTGTAGATCAGGACGAAACCGATCGCCACCAGCGCGTACATGACGCCGGAGAGCAGGCCGCCGATCAGGACTTCAAAGAAAAAATTCATGGTGCGACCTTCAATCTGTCCGTAAACCGGTCTAACTCGCGGAAGCTCTTTTCGCCACTTACCTTAAAACCGTCGTTCCCGCGCCAAGGCGCGGGAACGACGGGAAGGCTTGCGGTGTAAGGCGGCCTCAATGCGCCACCCCCAAATACGCATTAATCACATCCTGATTGCTGCGCACCTCATCCGGCGTCCCATCCCCGATCTTCTTGCCGTAATCGAGCACCACCACGCGGTCCGAAATATCCATCACCACGCCCATGTCATGCTCGATCAGCACGATGGTGGTCCCGAACTGGTCGTTCACATCCAGGATGAAGCGGCACATGTCCTGCTTCTCCTCCACGTTCATTCCCGCCATCGGTTCGTCGAGCAGCAAGATATCCGGTTCCGCCGCCAGCGCCCGGCCCAGCTCCACGCGCTTTTGCAGCCCGTATGGCAGCCGTCCGACCGGCGTCTTGCGGATCGCCTGGATCTCCAGGAAATCGATGATCTCCTCCGCCTTTTCGCGGTGCGCCATTTCCTCGCGCCGCGCCGGACCCCAGTACAGGGCCTGCATCAGGAAATTCGACTTCATCTTCAGGTTCCGGCCCGTCATGATGTTGTCCAGTACCGTCATCCCCTTGAACAGCGCGATGTTCTGGAAGGTGCGCGCAATGCCCGCCTTGGCCGCGCTGTAGCAATCCATGTTCTTGCGGTGCTCCCCGCGCAGCACGATCTCGCCCTGCTGCGGGCGGTACACGCCATTGATCACGTTCAGCATCGAGCTTTTTCCCGCGCCATTCGGCCCGATAATCGCGCGAATTTCGTGCCGCCTGACGTTGAAGGAGATGTCGGTCAGCGCCTTGACCCCGCCGAACGACAGCGAGATGTTGTTCAGGTCAAGGATCACCGGTCCGATCTTGCGCGTCGATCCCTTCGTCCCTGGTTCATTGTCCGCTGGTTCATTGAGTTCATTCATGTTCATCGCAACGCGCTCCTCACGCAGCCTTTTCCATGGCGGGATAGGTGGTGGCCCCGCAGATGCGCAAATCGGCGCTGGCCAATCCCACGCGGCCATCTTCAAACTTGACCTGGGTGCTGATGAACTGACTGGCCTTGTCGGTGTACAGTGCGTCGATCAGCACCGCGTATTTGTCGGCGATGAACTTGCGCCGCACCTTGCGCGTGCGTGTCAGTTCGTCGTCGTCGGGGTCCAGCTCCTTGTGCAAGATCAGGAAGCGGTGAATCTGGGTCGCGCCCATCAGCGCTTCGCCGGCCAGGTCGGCGTTGACCTTCTCCACGCAGTCGCGTATCAGGTCGTAAGTGGTACCGTGCGCGGCCAGGTCGGTGTAGCCGGCGTAGGCGATATTGCGCCGTTCGGCCCAGTTGCCGACCGCTTCCATGTCGATATTGATGAAGGCGCACACCTGGCTGCGCGCATTGCCGAAAGCGACCGCCTCCTTGATAAACGGGAAAAACTTGAGCTTGTTCTCGATGTAGTTGGGCGCGAAGATCGCGCCGCAGTTCATCTTGCCCACGTCGGCCGCGCGGTCGATGATTTTCAGGTGGCCTTCGCTGTCGAAAATCCCGGCGTCGCCCGTGTGAAAGTAGCCGTCGGCGTCGATCACTTCGGCGGTCGCGTCGTCGCGCTTGAAGTAGCCCGCCATGGTCGCTGCCGACTTGACCAGCACCTCGCCGCTGGCGGCGATACGCACCTCGACGCCGGGTGCGGGCAAGCCCACGCTGTCGAACTTGATGTTCCCGTCCGGCTGCAGGCACACATAGGCGCAGGTTTCGGTGGAGCCGTACAGCTGCTTGAGATTGACGCCGATCGAGCGGTAGAAGCGGAACAGGTCCGGCCCGATCGCCGCGCCGGCGGTGTAGGCCACGCGCACGCGCGACAGTCCAAGCACGTTCTTGAGCGGCCCGTATACCAGCAGGTGGCCGAGCGCATACGCGGCGCGATCAAGCGCCGGCACCGGTTTGCCGTCCAGGATATCGGCGCCGCAGCGTTTGGCCACCGCCATGAAGTGGTGGAACATGCTGCGCTTGACCGAGCCCGCGTCTTCCATCCGGATCATGACGGTGGTGAGCATGTTCTCGAACACGCGCGGCGGCGCGAAGTAGTAGGTCGGGCCGATCTCGCGCAGGTCGGTCAGCACCGTGTCGCCCGACTCCGGGCAGTTGACCGTGAAACCGGCCACCATCGCCTGCGCCAGCGAGAACAGGCAGTCGCCCACCCACGCCATCGGCAGGTAGGACAGGATGTCTTCGCGGTCGGTCAGCTTGTCGAAGCCGACCCCGCCCACGCCGGCCGCCATCAGCGCGGCATGCGACTGGCATACGCCCTTCGGTTTGCCGGTGGTGCCGGAGGTGTACAGGATGATCGCAATGTCGCTGCCGCTGCCGGCGGCAACCGCCGCGTCGAACGCGCCGGGATGGGCCTGGTCCCATGCGCGGCCCAGCGCCTGTAGCGCCGCGAAGGAACTCAGGCCGGCCTGCTTGTAGTGGCGCATGCCGCGTTCATCGTCGAAAGCGATGTGACGCACCTGCGGGCACAGGACTTGCAGTTCGAGCAGCTTGTCGACCTGCTCCTGGTCTTCGACGATGGCAAAGCCGATCCCGGCGTCGTTCAGGACGTAGGCCATGTCGGCCGCCGGGGCATCCTGGTACAGCGGCACCGGCACCCCGCCCAGGCATTGCGCGGCCAGCATGGCCCAGTACAGGCGCGGGCGGTTGTCGCCGATGATGGCCAGGTTCATCCCGCGCGTGAATCCGAGCGATGCCAGGCCGCAGGCCAGGGCGCGCACCTCGGCGTTTACCTCCAGCCAGCTCCAGGTCTGCCAGATGCCCAGGTGCTTTTCGCGGAAGGCGGGGCGCTGCGGGCGAGTCTGGGCGTGCGCCAGCAAGCGCCGCGGGAAAGTCTGCAATTGCGAGCCATCGGATGTGTCCACCTGCGTCCCCTTTTGTTTGTCCGGCCCCTCCCGCGACCGCAAATGCGGGGGTGGCGCGCTTTTTGTGTGATGATATTAGCTCGCGTTGGCCGGGCAGGTTGTCTTTTGGATGACAATTCGCCCTCTAATTCGCGATTTTCGATGTTGCGGCGCACAATGACAAACCAGACACAGACACTAATAGATCACCTGCGCTCGACCATATGGGCTCGCACCCTCACCAGCGCCGAGATGATCCGGGTCGAAGCCGACTGCTTCGAGCAATTCGTGCCCAAGGGCGGCTTCGTATGCCGCAAGGGTGAGTCGCTGGACAATTGGGTGGGGATCATCGACGGCCTGGTCAAGATCAACAATTTTTCGCCGTCCGGTAAAAACGTGACGTTTGCCGGCGTGCCCACCGGCGGCTGGTTCGGCGAAGGCTCGCTGCTCAAGGACCAGACCCGCAAATACGATGTGATGGCGCTGCGCGACACGCGCGTGGCGCGCATGCCGCGCGACACCTTCGAGTGGCTGCTGGAAGTGAGCCTGCCGTTCACGCGCTTTTTGCTGATGCAGCTGAATGAACGCCTCGGCCAGTTCATCGGCCTGGTCGAAAATGACCGCATGCTCGATATCGATACGCGCGTGGCGCGCTGCCTGGCCGCCATGTTCAACTCGCATTTGTATCCGGGACTGGAAAAGCTGGTGCAGATTTCGCAGGAAGAAATCGGCTACCTGTCGGGCGCCTCGCGCCAGCGCGCCAACCAGGCCTTGCAACTGCTGGAGAAGGAAGGCTTGCTGCGCCTCGATTACGGCGGCATCCGGGTGCTCGACCTGGAAGGGCTGCGCCACTTCCAGGCATGATGCGCGGACGCACGCATGCACACGCCCGGCGCCCTGGCCGGGCGCGATAGAGGTATCATAAGACACAATGACATCACCCGATTCAACGCTGCCCATGCCCACCACCACCACCGCGCGCGACCAGCGCCTCGCGCAGCTGCGCGCCGCCATGCTGCGCGCGCAGGTCGACGCCTGCATCATCCCGTCATCCGATCCGCACCTGTCCGAATACCTGCCTGGCCGCTGGCAGGGGCGCGAATGGCTGACCGGTTTCACCGGCTCGGTCGGCACCTTCATCGCCACCAGTGACTTTGCCGGCTGCTGGACCGATGCCCGCTACTGGACCCAGGCCGCGACCGAACTGGCCGGCAGCAGCGTGCAGCTGATGAAAATCCCGTCCGGCGCCAGCCTGCTGCACATCGACTGGCTGGCAGCCAACCTGGCCCCGGGCCAGACGGTGGCGGTGGATGCGCGCGTGCTCGGCCTGTCCACGGCGCGCCTGCTGGCGGATGCCTTGAAAGCGCGCGGCGTCAATCTGCGCACCGATATCGACCTGCTCGACGCGGTCTGGAGCGAGCGCCCGGCGCTGCCACCGGCCCCGGTATTCGAGCACGCCGCGCCGTTCGCGTCGACCAGCCGCGCCGGCAAGCTGGCCGCCACCCGCGCCGCCATGGCCAAACTGGGCGCCGGGCACCACTTCATTTCCACCCTCGACGATATCGCCTGGCTGTTCAACCTGCGCGGCGCCGACATGAGCTACAACCCGGTGTTCCTGGCGCATGCGCTGGTGGCGCCCGATGGCGCGACCCTGTTCGTGGCCGAAGCCAAGGTCGCGGCCGAACTGCGCGCACGCCTGCTGCTTGACGGCGTGACCCTTGCTCCCTATGCCGACGCCGCCGGCGCGCTGGCCGCGCTGCCCGTCGATGCCGCGCTGCTGATCGATCCGCGCCGCATCACGGCCGGCATGCGCGAGGCCATCGCGCCCGCTGTGAAGGTGATCGAAGCGATCAACCCGAGCACGTTCGCCAAGTCGAGAAAGTCCGCCTTCGAGGCCGCCCACGTGCGCGCCACCATGGAGCAGGACGGCGCGGCCCTGTGCGAATTCTTCGCCTGGCTGGAGGCCGAACTGGCCAACCCGGCGCGCGCCCCGCTCACCGAAGTGGCCATCGACCGCCACATCACGGCTGCGCGCGCGCGCCGGCCCGGCTTTGTCAGCCCCAGTTTCGGCACCATCGCCGGCTTCAACGCCAACGGCGCCGTCATCCACTACCGCGCCAGCGACGCCGCGCACGCCGTCATCGAAGGCGACGGCCTGCTGCTGATCGACTCAGGCGGCCAGTACCTGGGCGGCACCACCGACATCACGCGCGTGGTGCCGGTGGGCGCCACCAGCGAAGCGCAGCGCAGCGACTTCACGCTGGTGCTCAAGGGCGTGATCGCACTGTCGTCGGCGCGCTTCCCGCGCGGCACCCGCTCGCCGATGCTCGATGCGCTGGCGCGCGCTCCGATCTGGGCGGCCGGCATCGATTACGGCCACGGCACCGGCCACGGCGTCGGCTTCTTCCTGAACGTGCACGAGGGACCGCAGTCGATTTCCGCAAGCAGCATGCCGGAGCCGCACACCGCCATGGAAGAGGGCATGATCACATCCGTCGAACCGGGCATCTACCGGCCCGGCCGCTGGGGCATCCGGATCGAGAACCTGGTGCTGAACGTGGCGCTTGATGCCACCGAATTTGGCGACTGGCTGCGCTTCGAGACCTTGACCCTGTGCCCGATCGACACGCGCTGCCTGCACCTGCCGCTGCTGCGCGCCGACGAAATCGCCTGGATCAACGACTACCATGCCACCGTGCGCGCGCGCCTGGCGCCGCATGTGAGCGGCGCGGCCGCCGCCTGGCTTGACCAACGCACACAGGAGATCTGATGTCGACCGCACGTTCAACCCGGGCCAGCGCCGCCGTCGACCGCCTCAAGGCCCGCAGCGGAAATCCCGGCTACTCGATGGCCCGCACCGGCGAAGGCCTGTTCTTCCTGTCGGAAGCGCCGGGCGAGCCGCCCCTGTGCGCCCCGCTCGACCTCGACGACTTCGTCGCCTTTGTCAACAAGCTCGGACCGCAAGTGGCGCGGCGTGTCAGCAAGCTCGATGTCGCCTTTGAAAAGCAGCTGGTGAAGAAAAAGCCAGCATCCTAGATCCGACCAAGGAAACCGCATGCCCACCAAGGATCTGCTCTCGGCCTACTGGTCGCAACCCGAAATCGCCACCAACGGCCTGATTCTGCTTAATCTGCTGGGGGCCCTGATACTCGGGCTGCTGGTCGGCTACGAGCGCTCGTACCACGGGCGCGCCGCCGGCATGCGCACCTATGGCCTGGTGTGCATGGCCTCGGCCGCGCTGACCATCGTCGGCGGCTATCCCGGTTTCTGGTTCGGCGGCCATGGCTCCTCGCTGCTGGCCGCGGTCGACCCCACGCGCGTGATCCAGGGCATCGTCACCGGCATCGGCTTTTTGGGCGCGGGCGTCATCATGCGCGAAGGCTTCAACATCAGCGGCCTGACCACCGCCGCCTCGATCTGGACCTCGTCGGTGATCGGCATCCTGGTCGGCGTCGGGTTTTACCTGGCGGCGATGGGGCTGGCCTTTTTTTCGGCGATGATCATGATCTACCTGTCCAAGGTCGAAGCCTGGCTGCCCTCGCGCCATGCGGTGGCGGTGATGATGCGCTTCAAGCACGACTTCGTGCCGCGCGAAGATGCGCTGCGCCGCATCGCGCTCGAACGCGGCTATGCGATCGCCGGCGGCTCGCTCACCATCGGCAGCGAGAACAGCATGCAGGAATGGCGCTTCGTGGCGCTGGCGCTGTCCAAGAAAAGCGGCGCGCCGCTGTCCGAACTGGCGGCCGAACTGGCGCAGTTCGACGGGATCGACAGTTTTCAAATCTCCCACGCCCGTAATTAAGGAGTGCTCATGACGGCACAAGACATACTCGATTTCTGGTTCCTCCCGGCGCACCATCCGGACCACGGCAAGGCGCGCGACGTCTGGTTCCGCAAGAGCGACGCCTTCGACGCCGAGGTGGCCGAGCGTTTCGGTCCCCTGCTCGAACACGCGGTCGCCGGCGGCCTGCGCGATTGGGACGACGAAGGAGCGCAAGGCGCGCTGGCGCGCATCGTGCTGCTCGACCAGCTCACGCGCAACGCCTGGCGCGGCCAGCCGGCCTCGTTTTCCGGCGACGCGCTGGCGCTGGCGGCGGCGCTGCGCCTGGTCGACAGCGGCGTCGATCAAACGCTGACCCCCTTGCAGCGCTGGTTCGTCTACATGCCGTTCGAGCACGCCGAGGACGCGCGCATGCAGGAGCGCGCGGTCGAGCTGTTGGCCGGCCTGGCGCAGTACGGCGGGGCGTTCGAGGGTGCGCTCGATTACGCGCACCGCCATCGCGGCGTGATCGCGCGTTTCGGCCGCTTCCCGCACCGGAATGCGATCCTGGGACGTGCCTCGACGCTTGACGAAATCGATTATCTCAAGCAGCCGGGGTCGGGCTTCTAGGTGGCGCGCACGCTCAACATCATCGGCGCCGGCCATGTGGGACGGGTGCTGGGGCGCCTGTTCGGCGCGCGCGGCAGCTTCGCCGTGCAGGACGTGCTGACGCGCTCGCACGCCAGTGCGCTTGACGCCGTCGGTTTTATCGGCGCCGGGCGCGCCGTGGCCGACCTGGCATCCATGCGGCCGGCCGATGTGTGGATGCTGGCCGTCGGCGACGACCAGATCGGCGCCGTGTGCGCGCAACTGGCGGGTGCGCAGGCGCTCACCGGCGCCATCGTGTTTCACTGCAGCGGCGCCAAGTCGTCGGCGGAGCTGGCGGCGGCCACCGCCGCCGGGGCGCTGGCGGCATCCGTGCATCCGATCCGCAGCTTTGCCGATCCGGCGCTGGTGGCGCGCGGCTTCGACGGCACCTTTTGCGGGACCGAGGGCAACGCCGGCGCGCTGGCCGTGCTCACGCCGGCGCTGGCGGCGATTGGCGCGCAGCCGGTGGCCATCGACGCCGCAGCCAAGACGGTGTATCACGCCGCTTCGGTGTTCGCCTCGAATTACCTGGTGACGGTGCTCGACGCCGCGCTGCGCGCCTACCAGGCGGCGGGCGTGCCCGAGCCGGTGGCGCGCGCCATGGCGCAGCCGCTGGCGTCGGAAAGCATGGCCAATGTGTTCCGCCTGGGCGCGGCGGCGGCGCTGAGCGGGCCGATTGCGCGCGGCGACATGGAGACAGTGGCACGCCAGCAGGCGGCGCTGGGCGCGTGGGACGGGCCGACCGGGGCCTTGTACGCGGCGCTGGTGGCGCCCACGCAGGTCCTGGCGCGGCGCAAAACGCGCAAAGTTTCTTAACCGGGGTCAGACCCCGGTTAAGAAACCAGGGCCGCGGCTTATGCAACGCGGCTGATGCATTAATGCGAAAAGATGCAACCATGCATCGACAAACGCAAAAAATCGCAATAAGCTAGACCGTTACGGTGATCTTGCGGGAGACTTGCCAAAACGGCAGGGTTCTTCATGCCGCTGCTTACGTCGACCAGGGAGACCAGCATGCTATTTTTGAAAAGTACGTCTGTGACAAAGGCGCCCGGCATTTATGAAGTCGATATCGCCGCCAAGCCCCCCGGCAAGACCTTCGGCGTCTTTCTCGCAACCGACCCCGACAATCCACCGAATTCGATCCTCGCCGGCCTCGCCGAGCTGGGCTTCCAGAATACCCATAGCGAGGCCTACACCCACAAGGATCGCGGCAAGGTACTCGACCTGCACTTTCAAAAAGATGGCACCGACATCTTCAAGGGCTGGAAAACCGAAGAGTGCGAGGCCAATCTGAAAGCCATCGATAGCCTGTTCGGCAACGTCGGCATCACCGTCGCGCCGCGCGTGATGTCGCTGGCCGAAGCCTATTCCTGAGCCATCGCCGCCGTCGCCTTATCCCGTGACCTCGATGTGATACAGGGCCCACGGGCAGGCGCCGAAGCGTTCCGCCACCGGCCTGGCGGCCATCTCCGGGAATGCATCCGCATCGTACACGGCCCACAAGGGTCCCAGTCCGCCCAGCGCCATCGGCTTGCCGTCGAGATGGGTGGCGACGATGAAGCGCTGCGCGCGCGCCTGCGCCACCGGCAGCGCGACCGCATAGCCGTCCACGGCGCGCAGCAGCAGCTTGCCATCGTCGCGCAGGCGGGTGCCGCTTGCCGCCACCACATCGAGCAGCAGCGGGCCGCGCAGCGCATGCGGCTTGCCGTCGTATTCCAGGGTGGGGCGGATGCCAACCGCCGGCAGCGCCAGCAGCGCGCCGAAGTCGAGGCTGAAGGCCTTGTCGAAGCTGATCTTTTGCTTGCGCATCATCTGGTCGCGCACCGGGTCGAACGGGCCGCGGTTGCTGTGCGCCAGCTCGCCGGTGAGGGTCAGCAGGGCCGGTCCCGGCGTCAGCCTGGCCGGCGCCGCCGAAGCGAGGGCGGGAAGGGTGGCCACGCTCACGGCGGCGCCAGGAAATGGCGTTTGTTCATGCGAGAATACCTCGTCTGGCGTGTCATCCTGCCATCATATCGCCATCCCGCCCCTCATGGACCTGTTTCAGCAAAACCAGTTAAGCCCTTTTCCGCTCGACGATGGCACGCTCGCGGTGCTGCCGCAGCTGCCTTTTCACTTAAGTAACGCCGAGGTGCTGGCCCGCCTGATCGCCGAGACCGACTGGCGCGCCGAATCGCTCACCCTGTGGGGCAAGCAGCATCTCCAGCCGCGCCTGACCGCCTGGCATGGCGAGGCGGCCTATGCCTATTCCGGCCTGCGCCTGGAACCGCTGCCCTTCACGCCGCTGCAGCTGGCCCTGAAACACGCTGTCGAGGCCGCCTGCGGCCAGCGCTTCAACAGCGTGCTGCTCAATTTCTATCGCAACGAACGCGACAGCATGGGCATGCACAGCGATGACGAAGCCGAGCTCGGCCCACAGCCAGTCATCGCCTCGCTCAGTTTCGGAGCCGAAAGAACCTTCATCCTGCGCCACAAACAGACGAAACAGAGACTTAAGCTAGTCTTAAAAGACGGTACTTTACTAGTGATGTCGGGCAATACACAAAAGCACTGGCTGCACGGAATTAACAAGTCGACGCGCCCCATCGGCCCGCGCGTGAACCTAACTTTCCGCTTCATCTTTTAATTTACGCTTAAATGCGCATAATTACAAAATACATATAGATGAACGAATAGTCAGTTATTTCAGTGCGACGCGTTTTCATGCGTTACATCTCCTTACAAGTCTTACGGAATGCCACTTCATGCGCCGATTCGGTAATGCTATCTTGGTTACCTCGCAATTCATTGGGAATTGCGGAACAGACTGTTTTACACAAAGGATTCCGCATGAAAAAGCTCATTTTTGCATTGATCGCTGGCGTCACCGCGATGACCGCTGCCCAGGCGCAACGCCCGGTCCCTTACGTTGGTGTGGGCGTCGCATCGTCCGATCACAGCTTCAAACTTGGCGGCAGCGACGATGGCGACGGCTACAAGCCATCGCTGAAAGTCTTCGGCGGCCTCGATATCACCCCGATGTGGGGCGTGGAAGCCGGTTACACCGACCTGACCACGGCCGATTACAACTATAAGATCGGCAATGCCACCCGCAGCGGCAGTGTCGACGGCAAGCGCGCCTACATCGCCGGCAAGGCCACCATGCCCGTCAACGAGATGTTTTCGGTCTACGGCAAGCTCGGCGCCGGTTACACCAAGGTGGACGGCAGTTCGCCTGACATGAGCTACAAGGAAAGCAAGACAGGCGTGTATGCCGGCATTGGTGGCCAGTACAACCTGAGCAAGCAGGTCGCCCTGACGCTGGAATACGAGCGCTACGGCAAGAGCAAGGACTTCGGTGCCAAGGCAGACGCCATCACCGTCGGTGCTCGTTACAGCTTCTGATCCAGCGCCCGGCTGGTGCGCCTGACGCACAGCCTGGGCCGCTCCTGACAGAAGGGCAGACCGGAACAGGCACGGCGCCTTCCAGTGTGTGCAGCAAGCGCCCCCTCCGCTTGCTGTATCCATCGGGAGGCGCTTTGTCTGTTTACAGACCGGAGCGCGGGCCGGATGTCACCCCTCACTACGTCACCATCCCGGCCGCGATGAAGCGGTGCAGCGATGACCATTGCCACTCTTGCGGCGCGCCGCACAGGCCGTGGCGCAAGGGATTGTGGTGGATATAGTCGACCAGGCCGGCATACTCGCCGGCCGCGACCGGATGCTGCTGGTAGTGCGGTTCCCAGATGATCTCGGTGCCGCGCGTCGCGCGCGATTTGCTCAGGGATTTGGAAAACGCAATCTTGACGGCGCGCCAGCGCGCGGCGCAATCCTCGTCGCCGGGCGGCAAGGTCCAGATGGCGTGCGCATGGTCGGGCAGGGCAACCCAGGCATCGACATGAAACGGCTTGCGGCTGCGCGCCTGGCGAATGGCCTCGCCGAAGGCGGCGATATGGTCGGTCAGTAAAGTGCTGCCGCGCTCGGACAGGCGGACCGTGAAGAAGTAACTGTGCCCGGCGACCCGGTTGGCGCGATAGTCATTCATCTGTCCAGTGTGCCGGGCTCGGCGTGCTTGATGGTCGATTAGCGCAAACGTGAGGGACTTCTGAAACGCTCTGTGCTGCAAAAAGGCCTTGCGCCATCGCGCGCCGTGCTGGCGCGCGATGGGACAGGTGTTACACCGTCAGCGGCTTGTAGCGGATCCGCTTCGGCTTGGCGCCTTCTTCGCCCAGGCGCTTCTTCTTGTCGGCTTCATATTCCTGATAGTTACCGTCGAAGAAAGTGACTTGCGAGTTGCCTTCGAACGCCAGGATGTGGGTCGCGATGCGGTCCAGGAACCAGCGATCGTGGGAAATGACCATGACGCTGCCGGCAAATTCCAGCAAGGCATCTTCCAGCGCGCGCAGGGTTTCCACATCCAGATCGTTGGACGGTTCATCGAGCAGCAGGACGTTGCCGCCTTGCAGCAGGGTCTTGGCCAGGTGCAGACGGCCGCGTTCCCCGCCCGACAGGTTGCCGACGATCTTTTGCTGATCCGAGCCCTTGAAGTTGAAGCGGCCCAGGTAGGCGCGCGACGGCATGTCGAAACGGCCCACGGTGAGCGTGTCGGCGCCGCCGGCCACGTCGTCGAACACGGTCTTGGTATTGGCCAGGTCGTCACGGTTCTGGTCGACGATGGACACGCGCGCGGTCTGGCCGATGGCCACTTCGCCGCTGTCGGGCTGCTCTTTGCCGGTGATCATCTTGAACAGGGTCGACTTGCCGGCGCCGTTGGGGCCGATGATGCCGACGATGGCGCCCGGCGGCACGATGAACGAGAGGTTCTCGATCAGCATGCGGTCGCCGAAGGACTTCGAGACGTTCTTGAATTCGATCACGTCATTGCCCAGGCGCTCGGCCACGGGAATGAAGATCTCGGACGTCTCGTTGCGCTTCTGGTATTCGTGCTCGGACAGCTCGTTAAAGCGCGCCAGGCGGGCCTTGCTCTTGGCCTGGCGGCCTTTCGGATTCTGGCGCACCCATTCGAGTTCCTTGGCGATGGTTTTCTGGCGCGAGGACTCGGTCGCTTCTTCCTGCTTGAGGCGGTTGCTCTTTTGCTCCAGCCACGAGCTGTAGTTGCCTTTCCACGGAATCCCGTGGCCGCGGTCGAGTTCGAGAATCCACTCGGCGGCGTTGTCGAGGAAGTAGCGATCGTGGGTGATGCCGACCACGGTGCCCGGGAAGCGCAGCAGGAATTGTTCGAGCCAGTCGACCGATTCGGCATCGAGGTGATTGGTTGGTTCGTCGAGCAGCAGCATGTCGGGTTTCGACAGCAGCAGGCGGCACAGCGCCACGCGGCGCTTTTCACCACCCGACAGGATGCCGATCTTGGCGTCCCACGGCGGCAGGCGCAGCGCATCGGCGGCCATTTCCAGCTGCAGGTTCAGGTTGCCGCCGTCGGAGGTCGAGATGATCGCTTCCAGGCGCGCCTGTTCGGTCGCCAGCGCGTCGAAGTCGGCATCTTCGTCGGCATACGCCGCGTACACCGCTTCCAGCTTGCCTTGCGCCTCGAACACTTCGCCCAGGCCCGATTCGACCACCTGGCGCACCGTCTGCTCGGGATCGAGCACCGGTTCCTGCGGCAGGTAGCCGATGTTCAGGCCCGGCATCGGCACGGCTTCGCCCTGGATGTCGGTATCGATGCCCGCCATGATTTTCAGCAAGGTCGACTTGCCGGAGCCGTTCAGGCCCAGCACGCCGATCTTGGCGCCGGGGAAGAACGACAGGGAAATATCCTTGAGGATCTGGCGTTTGGGCGGGACGATTTTGCCCACGCGATTCATGGTATAGACGTAATTGGCCATTGAGTTTCTTGAAATGGGGACGGAAGGTCAACAGGATACAATAAGTCGCACCCGGATTGGTCCTTTCCTGCGCCGGCCCGCAAGGCGTGCGCGGGATCGCCGTCCAATTTATGCATGCTGCAAGTATTCTTGCTTGCAGGTGTCGGATTCTTTTACACTTGCACATAGGCTTCGATGCAATGTTTCTTCAAGTCATTGATTTTGTGCATCTTTTATTTCAGGTATGGAAATTGCTTAATTATCGGGCAGTACGCTCTGATAACAACAAATTTCCAACTCTCACCTGAAAAGACCCCAACGATGACATTTCCTTTGATCCGCAGCGTGATGTCGGCCGCAGCTCTCATTTTGGCCACCAGCTCGGCACATGCACTGGTTGTAACGAACACCACCAACGCAACGACCCTGGCCAATGCCCTGGGCGGCACCGGCGTGAGCATCACCAACGCCAGCCTGGCCAGCGCCACCTCGGCCGCCAGCGGCACCTTCACCGACGGCGGCAACATCGGTTTCGGCCAGGGCGTGCTGCTGACCACCGGCCGCACCGCTTGCGCGGTCGGCGGCAATAACGGCGAGAGCTGCTCGGGCGACGGCACCACCACCTCGCTGAAATTCAATTTCACCAGCACCACCGGCAATGTGTTCTTCAACTATGTCTTCGCTTCCGAGGAATACAACGAATTCGTCGGCACCGAGTTCAACGATCTGTTCGAACTCAAGCTCAACGGCGTGAACATTGCCCTGGTCCCGGGCGCGAACGGCGTCGTGTCGATCAATAACGTGAACAACAAATTCAATTCCGCTTACTACCGCGACAATGCCAACCAGACCGTCGACACCGGCTACGATGGCTTGACCACGGTCCTGACCGCCAAGGCGTTCGGCCTGGTTGGCGTGAACACCTTCGAATTCCTGATCCAGGACCGCGGTGATGCCAACCTCGATTCGGGCGTCTTCATCCAGGGCGGCACCTTCGCCGCCGATCCGGTCGGCGTGCCTGAACCAGGCAGCCTGGCGCTGCTGGGCCTGGGCCTGGCCGGCCTGGCTGTCGCCAAGCGCAAAAAAGCAGCGTAAGCACGATGCTGGAATGAAAAATAGCGGCCCTGGGCCGCTATTTTTTTGTCCGCTCGGCGCCTGCTTATTTGCGCTTGAGCAATCCCTCGGCCGCATACAAGGCCAGCGCGCCCCAGATGATCGCAAAGCCGATCATGCGCTCCTGGGTGAAGGCTTCGTGGAACAGATAGATGCCCAGACTGAGCTGGATGGTCGGCCCGATGTATTGCAGCAATCCCAGCACCGACAGGGGAATCTTGCGCGCGCCGCTGGCAAACAGCAGCAGCGGAATGGCGGTGATCGGCCCGGAGGCGACCAGCAGCCAGCGGGTGCTGTTCGAGGGGCTGTTCAAGAACGCGTTGTCGCCGCTCATGGTCAGCCAGATCACGAAGCCCAGCGCGAACGGGAACAGCAGCATGGTTTCGAACGACAAGCCTTCCAGCGCGCCCAGCGAGGCGGTCTTGCGCAGCAAGCCGTAAGCGCCGAAGGAGGCCGCCAGCAGCAGCGCGATCCAGGGCATGCGCCCGGCCTGCCAGGTCAGCCACAGCACGCCGCAGGCGGCCAGCGCGATCGCCGTCCACTGGCCGATGCGCAGCCTTTCCTTGAGCACCAGGTAGCCCAGCATCACATTGAACAGGGGATTGATGAAGTAGCCCAGGCTCGCTTCGATCACATGGCCGCTGTTGACGGCCCAGATGTACAGCAGCCAGTTAAAACTGAGCAGCAGCGCGCTCAGGGCGAAGCTGGCCACCACGCGCGGTTGCTGGCGCAGCGCCCCCACCCATTTCCACTGCTGGCGGAAGCTCAGTACGATCAGCAGGAACATCAGCGACCACAGCACGCGGTGGCCCATGATCTGGGCCGGCGGCACTTCCTTGAGGGCATGGAAATACAAGGGAAACAGGCCCCAGCACAGGAAGGCCAGGGCGGCGGACAGGATGCCGGTACGCATGAGTGACAATCAGAGATTCATTGGATCAACATTATCTCGCAGATAAAGGAAGCTTGCCGGCCAGCGCCGATTCGCCGCCGATACCTTTTTGCCATCGCGAACGCGCGCCGGCGCCGGGCTCGTTTATCATCTCATCTCCAAAGCAAGAGAAATTCTTGCGGTAACCGGGGGTATGAATGATGCAACGAATTGTCCTTGCTTTTTGCCTGATCATCTTCTATTGTGCAATGCACCAAAACAAGAATACGGTGCAATCTTGACAGCGCAACACAAGAAGAGCAGCCTGGCGGCCCTGACCCTGGCCGCCATTGGTATCGTCTACGGCGATATCGGTACCAGTCCCTTGTATACCCTCAAAGCCGTGTTCCACGAGGACCATGGCCTGGTCCTGAACACCCCGAATATCCTTGGCATCATTTCCCTGATCTTCTGGGGGCTGACCCTGATCGTCTCGCTCAAGTATGTCGCGCTGATCCTGCGTGCCGACAACCGCGGCGAGGGCGGCATCATGGCGCTGATGGCGCTGGCGCTGAACTCGGTGACCAAGGCGTCCAAATGGTATTTCCCGCTGATGGTGCTGGGCGTGTTCGGCGCTACCATGTTCTATGGCGACAGCGTGATTACCCCCGCCATTTCGGTGCTCGGCGCGATCGAAGGCCTTGAGGTCGCCATTCCCGGGATTCCCAACTGGGTGGTGCTGCTCATTACCACCATCGTGCTGGTGTGCCTGTATTCGGTGCAGCGGCGCGGCACGGCCGGCATCGGGCGCTGGTTCGGGCCGGTCATGGTGCTCTGGTTCGCCGCCCTGGCGGCCATGGGCGTGGTCAATATCATCGAGGCGCCCCAGATCCTGGCCGCCCTCAATCCGCTGCACGCTTTCCGCTTCATGCTGGAAAACAAGTACACCGCCTTCATCGCGCTGGGCGCGGTGGTGCTGTCGCTGACAGGCGCCGAGGCGCTGTACGCCGACATGGGCCACTTCGGCAAGAAGCCGATCCGCGCGGCCTGGTTCCTGATCGCCTTTCCGGCGCTGGCGCTGAACTACATGGGCCAGGGCGCGCTGCTGATCATGCATCCCGAGCACGTGAGCAACCCCTTCTACAACCAGCTCGGCAGCTGGAGCATTTACCCGCTGGTGCTGCTCTCGACCATGGCCGCCGTGATCGCCTCGCAAGCGACCATTTCCGGCACCTTCTCGATGACCAAGCAAGCCATCGCGCTCGGCCTGATGCCGCGCATGCGCGTGCTGCACACCTCGGAAAGCGAAATCGGCCAGATCTACATCCCGGCCGTGAACTGGCTGCAACTGGTGGTGGTGCTGATCGGCGTGCTGATTTTCCAGTCCTCCGACGACATGGCCGGCGCCTACGGCATCGCGGTCACCGCCACCATGCTGTGCACCACCGTGCTGACCTTCTTCGTCACGCGCTACCGCTGGCACTTGCCGCTGGCGCTGTGCTTCGGCGCGACCGGCTTTTTCATCATCATGGACATCATGCTGTTCTCGTCGAGCACCTTGAAACTGTTCCATGGCGGCTGGTTCCCGCTGCTGCTGGGCGCGATCCTGTTTACCGGCATGATGACCTGGAAGCGCGGCCGCCAGCTGGTGTTCGAGAACCTGCAATCGCACGCCATTCCGCTCGACGAGTTCCTGCAGTCGCTGTTCGTGGCGCCGCCCACCCGCGTGTACGGCACCGCGATTTTCCTGCGCGGCGAAAGCGACGGCGTGCCGCACGCGCTGCTGCACAACCTGTCGCACAACAAGGTGCTGCACGAGCGCGTGGTATTCCTCACCGTGCACATGATGGAAGAACCGTGGGTGCCGGCGGCCGAGCAGGCCAAGGTCACCGACCTGGGACACAATTGCTTCCAGATCAATGTGTACTACGGCTTCAAGGATGAACCGGACATCCCCAAGGTGCTGCTCCAGTGCGCCGAGCTCGGCTTGCCGTTCGAGATGATGGAAACCTCCTTCTTCATCGCGCGCCAGACCGTCATTTCGGCGCCGGGCGGCGGCATGACGCCATGGCGCGAGCACCTGTTCGTGACCATGTCGCGCAATGCCCGCGGCGCCGCCGACTACTATCAGATTCCTCCCAACCGGGTGATCGAACTGGGTACCCAGGTCGAAATCTGAGACAACTCAATACATAAACGCCACACTTTTGATGCGAGACGAATGCTGCGGTGACGGGCAACTACTGCTAAACTTTGGCAACTTTTTCCGTCACCGCTACAAGGATTCCATGAAACTCAAGCTTACCCTGACCGCCGCCTTCGTTGCCACCCTTGCCCTGACCGCTTGCGGCAGTTCCGATGACAGCCCGGTCCAGGTGCCGCCGATCACGGTCGTCACCAATCCAGCCACCCTGGTCAGCAAGGATACGGTGGTCGGCACCGGCGCCGAAGCCGCGGTCGGCAAGAAAGTCACCGTGAACTACAGTGGCTACCTCTACGATTCGAGCAAGCCCGACAATAAAGGCGCGAACTTCGAGACTTCCAAGGCGCCGGTGGAGTTTGCCCTGGCCACGGGCAGCTTGATCGAAGGCTGGGTCCAGGGCATCCCGGGCATGAAAGTGGGCGGTAAGCGCACCCTGTCGATTCCATCGTCCCTGGCGTACGGTCCGAACGGCAAGGGCACCATTCCAGGCAACGCCGGCCTGGTGTTCGACATCGAACTGGTCGGCGTCAAGTAAGTGTGCAGTGTGGCGTGCGCCGCGCCGGTGCTGAGCGCATCGGCGCGCGACTGATGCGCCTCAAATAAAGCGCGCAAAGTCGGCCGATGCTTGATCCTTTCAGAGCCTGAAAGGATCACGCCATGTTTGCCCCTGCCTTCCTGTTTGCCTTCGCGCTGGCGCCGCTTGCCAGCGTTGCCGCGTCGCGCTATGCGCTCACGCCGCTGCCTCCCAATACCAATCCCCTCGGCATCAATAATGCCGGCCAGATCGTCGGCGACCATGCCAGCGAGGGCGGCCGGCGCGGCTTCGTCTGGTCGGGCGGCACCCTGGCCGCGATCGGCACCTTCGGCGGCCCCGACAGCTCGGCGGCGGCCATCAACCAGCACGGCCAGGCCACCGGCCACGCCAGCCTGCCGGGCGGGGAAGCGCGCGCCTTTCGCTACGCCGGCGGCAAGCTGGCCGCACTGGCCATTCCCGCCAGCACCGACAGCCTCGGCGCCGCCATCAACGATGCCGGACTGGTGGCCGGGCAGTACCAGACCGGCACGCCGGCCTACCGGGCTTTCCTGTACAGCGGCGCGGCCAGCACCGACCTCGGCACCCTGGGCGGCGGCTTCGCCTACGCGGCCGGCATCAACAACGGCGGCCAGGTGGTCGGTGTGGCGGCGCTGGACCAGAGCTCGCCATACCTGGCGCATGCCTTTCTGTACGCGAACGGCAAGATGAGCGACCTCGGCACCCTGGGCGGCAGCTACAGCGCCGCCGCCGGCATCAACGATGCCGGTACCGTGGTCGGCAATGCCTGGGTGCAGGGTAGCGAGCATGCCTTCGTGTACGCCAAGGGCAAGATGACCGACCTGGGCACCCTGGGCGGGCGGCGCAGCTACGCCAATGCGGTCAACCTGGGCGGCCAGGTGGTGGGCCGCTCCGACAGTCCTGGCGACGCCGGCTCGCTCGCCTTTTTGTACGAGGGCGCCGGGCTGATCGACATCAATACCCTGATCGATCCGGCGCTCGGCTACACCGTGCTCAACGCCACCGGCATCAACGACCGCGGCCAGATCGCCGCCTACGGTTGCCGCAACGGCGGTAGCGAGTGCGGCGGCCTGCTGCTGCAACCGGGGCCGGCACCCGAAGCGGCCACCTGGGCCATGTTGCTGGCCGGATTGGGCGTGCTCGGCTGGTGCCGCTTGCGCACCGGGCGCATGACATAACACAGGGTGCGCGGCGCCGTGGCGCGCACGATGGCAGCTTGTCCACTGTCGAGGAATCCGCCATGCCGACTTCCCTTCCTGCCTTTGCACTCGCGCTGCTGCTATCGGCCTCCGCCAGCGCCGCCATACCGGTCTACACCCTGACCGTCTTGCCTGACGCCATGAGTCCGGCCGGCATCAACAATGCCGGCCAGATCGTCGGCACCCGCCACGACCACGCCTACCTGTGGTCGCCCGGCGGCGGCACCGACCTCGGCACCCTGGGTGGCGCCAGCAGTACCGGCACCGCGCTCAACCGCTTCGGCGAGGTGACCGGCGGCGCGCTCACGGCCAATGGCGAAGAACACGCATTTATCTACAGCAAGGGCGTGATGACCGACCTCGGCACCGTCGGCGGCGGCAAGGTGTCGCGCGGCACGGCGATCAACGACCTGGGCCAGGTGGCGGGCGATTTTCATGCGCCCGGCACTGGCTGGGGCGCTTTTGTACGGGAAGGCGGACAACTGCGCGACATCGGCAATCTCGGTGGCGCCAGCATCTGGGCTACGGGCATCAACAACGCCGGGCGCGTGGTCGGCAGCGCGCTGGGGCAGGGCGACGTCCATCCGCCGCAGACGGCGTTCATCTACGAAAAGGGTGTCATGCGCGCCCTTAACTATTCATCCTCGGGCATCAGCAGCGCCAACGCTGTCAACCAGCGTGGCCAGATCACCGGGACCGACTGGCATGGACCCGAGGCCGCCTACCTGTACACCCATGGCATGACGCAAGTGCTGGGAAGCATGTATGGCCTGGCGGCCTGGGGCACCGGGCTCAACAACCGGGGCGAGGTGGTGGGCAACCTGGGCGGGGCGCTGCAAGTGCCTTTCTTTGCGTTTATCTACGCCAACGGCCGCATGAGCGACCTGAACACCCTGATCGACCCGGCGCTCGGCTGGACCGTGTACAGCGCCGTCGGCATCAACGACCTGGGCCAGATCGCCGCCTACGGCTGCCACGACAGCGAGGGTTGCGGTGGCTTGCTGCTGCAACCGGCGCCGGTGCCCGAACCGGGCGCCTGAGCCATGCCGATGGCCGGCCTGGGGCATGGCCGGCTGGCGCCGCGCGCGCCTCAGCGCAGCATGTCGATGTGCATGATGCCGTCTTCATCGTAGGGCGCGCCCACTGTCGCAAAGCCGAAGCTGGCGTAGAACGCTTCCAGGTGCTGCTGGGCGCCGATGCGGATACGCTGGCCCGGATGCTGGCGCTCGGCGCAGGCGATGCCTTCGGCCAGCAGTGCGCGTCCGCTGCCGCCGCCGCGCGCGCCCTTGGTGGTGAGCACGCGCCCGAGCGACATCTCATCGTACTTCACGCCGGGGGCGAGGCAGCGCAGATACGCCGCCAGCACGCGCGCGCCGTCGACCGTGTGCCAGCCGAGCAGGTGGTACGCGTGCTGGTCGTAGCCATCGAGGTCCGGATACAGGCAGGTTTGTTCGAGGATGAACACATCCTGGCGGCTGGCCATCACCGCGTACAGATCGGCGCCGGACAGCGCGTCGAAGTGGCGCCATTCCCAAACGACGGGCGCTTTCATCAAGGCTGCATCCGGTGCGGCCTGCGGGTGTTGGGTCATGGAGTCTCTTTCATCGTTCTAGTTAGCGGTTTCAAAACCTTCGAGCACATTCACCACATTGATGCCGATCTCGTTCACCGCATAGCCGCCCTCGAACACGAATGCGGTCGGCAGGCCGGTACGCGCGATGCGTTCGCCGATGCGCAAAAAATCGCCGCTGTGCAGCGCGAAGGACGACAGCGGATCGCCCGCGAAGGTATCGACGCCGAGCGACACCACCAGCGCATCCGGCGCGAAGCTGGCCAGCTTGACGCAGGCCGATTCCAGCGCCAGGAACCACTGCGCCGGCGTCGATCCGGCCGCCAGCGGCAGGTTCATGTTGTAGCCCTTGCCCTCGGCGTCGCCGGTCTCGCTGGCGTGCCCCAGGTAGAACGGGTACTCGGCGCGCGGATCGGCGTGGATCGAGATGAACAGCACATCGTTGCGGCCATAAAAAATGCTCTGGGTACCGTTGCCGTGGTGGTAGTCGATATCGAGGATCGCGACTTTCCTGGCGCCGTCGTCGAGCAGGTGCTGGGCCGCCAGCGCGGCATTGTTCAGGAAGCAGTAGCCGCCGAAAAAATCGGCGCCCGCGTGGTGGCCTGGAGGGCGGGTCAGCGCGAAGGTGCCGCGTTCGCCCAGGCGCAGCGCATGGGCGGCGTTGACCGCGCAGTCGGCCCCGGTCTTGGCCGCGATCCAGGTGCCGGCGGTGAGCGGGGTGCCGCTGTCCATCGAATACAGGCCCATGCGCGCGGCAAAGTTATCGGGCTCGATATCGGTGCGCATGCCGCGAATCGGCCACACCGACGGAAACGCATCCTTGTCGGCGTTGGCTTCGTCGAGCGCGACCCACTCGCTCCAGGCGTTGCGCAAGAAATGCAGGTAGCGCGGCGTGTGGATGCGTTCCAGCGAGACCAGCGACACGCCGTGCGGCGTGACCACCTTGCCCAGGCCGCGCCGCTCGAATTCGGCCAGCACCATGTCGACCCGCTCCGGTTTTTCGAAGCACGGCACCAGCGCGCCACGGAACATTTCGTAGCGCCCGCGGTGCTGGGCATGGTGCTCGTTATAGAAGGTCAGCACGTTCGGTCACCGTCTCAGTCGCCACACAATGTGCTGCTGTTGTAGGCGGCGACAAAGGCGTCGAAGCTGCCGCTCCGGGTCTGCTCGATGATGAGCTGCTCGGCCAGCGAGGCGGCCGCCATCTCGTCGAACAGCGCCGCTTCGGCCGGCATCAGCGGGCTGTCGCGGAATGCCGCCGCATGCAGCTCGCTCTGGCGCAGGCCGAAGGCGGCCGAGGACCCGAGGGCGCGCACTTCATCGAGCACGCGCGCCGATGGCGTGAGCGCCGGATTGGCGATCTTGGCGCGCTGCGCGGCCAGCGAGGCCGCATGCACGCCATCTTCGTTGTGCTGGCTGTCGAGCAGCGCCGCGACCGGGGCGATGCGCTCGATCAGTTCATTGGCCCAGTCCTTCAGCGCAATCTCGTCGCCATGGCGCGTCAGGGTCAGGCCGGGGCGGCGTCCTTCCTTGACGGTGCGCGCGAAATTGCGGGCGTGGACCTGGCTTTCCATCTGGTTGATCAAGGGGCTGTCGTCGAGGGCGCAGAACAGCAGGAAGGCATCCATGAAGCGCCCCGTTTCGACGCTGATGCCGATCGCCTCGAACGGATCGACGTCCAGGCAGCGCACTTCGATGTACTGCACGCCGCGCTGGCATAGCGCCTGCACCGGGCGCTCGCCGGTGCGGATCACGCGTTTCGGCCGGATCGTCGAATAGTATTCGTTCTCGATCTGCAGCACGTTGGTCGACAGCTGGATCCACTCGCCATCGCGCTTGGTGCCGAGCGCCTCGTACGGTTTGTACGGACGGTTCACCGCGTCCATCAGCGTGGTGACGTAGCTTTCCAGCGAGTTCTCGTGCGGCGTCAGGCCCGATTGCGCATCGTTCTGGTAACCGAGGTCGCTCATGCGCAGGCTGGTCGCATACGGCAGGTACAGGGTGTCGCCAGACAGGGTTTCGAGCTGGTGTTCGCGGCCGCGCAAAAAGCCCGTGGACAGCGCCGGCGAGGCTCCGAACAGGTACATCAGCAGCCAGCTGTAGCGGCGGAAGTTGCGGATCAGGGCGATGTAGCTTTCGGACTGGAAGTCGCGCACGGCGCAGCGCCGTTCCGCGGGCACGCCTTCGCCGTTTGAAAACAGCTGGAACATCTGCTCGGGCAGCGAGTAGTTGTAGTGGATGCCGGCGATGCACTGCATGGCTTTCCCGTAGCGCAGCGCCAGGCCGCGCCGGTACACGTGTTTCAGCATGCCGATGTTCGAGGTGCCGTACCAGGCAATGTCGATGTCGGCTTCGTCGGGCAGCTCGCATGGCATCGATTCGCTCCACAGCATTTCGTCACCCAGCTTGGTGTAGGCGTAGCGGTGGATGGCGTCGAGCTTGTGCAGGGTGGTGCCGATGTCGTTTTCCGCCGGCGTGATGAATTCGAGCAGGGCTTCGGCGTAGTCGGTGGTGATCTGCGGGTGGGTCAGTGCGGCGCCCAGCGCTTGCGGGTGCGGGGTGCGCGCCAGGCGTCCGGCGCGGTCCACGCGCAGCGTTTCGCGCTCGATGCCGCGCAGGCCCTGGCCCAGCAGGGCGCGGTGTTCATCATCGTCGAGCAGGGCCAGGCGGCGGGTCAGTTGGTTCGACACGGTGAATCCTTTCTTGTACTGCCAAATAGGTAAGTGCTGCGAGATTAACCGAAATCCGGCGAGCGCGCCTGAGGCGCCGGTTTGCGGCGCCAATTCTGCTGGGATGGGACGTGATTTTTCCGACAAGGCTTATTTTATATGCAATGCAGGGGCGACGCGCGGGGGCGCATCAGGCGCCTACGACGCCGGTTTTCTGGCCGCCGCGATCCATGCGTCGACCTGCTGTTCGAGCAGCGCCAGGGTGAGTGGTCCGTTATCGAGCACCACGCTGTGAAAGCGCCGGATATCGAATTTGTCGCCCAGCGCCGCCTGCGCCTTGTCGCGCAGGGCGCGGATTTTCAGCTGTCCGATCTTGTAGCCGAGCGCCTGTCCCGGCCAGGCGATATAGCGGTCCACTTCCAGCTCGTTGTCGGACGGCGCGTTGGCGGTGTTGGCGTTCATGTAGTCGATCGCCTGCTGGCGCGTCCAGCCCTGGGTGTGGATGCCGGTATCGACCACCAGCCGCACCGCGCGGAACATGTCGGCGTTGAGGTGGCCGAAGGCCGAAAACGCCTCCTTGAAAAAACCCAGCTCCGGCCCGAGCGACTCCGCATACAGGGCCCAGCCTTCGCCGTAGGCGGCGTGCCAGCCATGGCGGCGAAAGGCCGGCAGGTCGGCCAGGTCGGTGGCGCGCGCCACCTGCAGGTGGTGGCCGGGCAGCGCTTCGTGCAGGGCCAGCGTTTCCATCTCCCACATCGGGCGCGTTTCCAGCAGCGCGGTGTTGACCACGAAGGCCGCCGGGCGTTCGGCGTTGCCGGCCTCGTACCAGGCCGCGCCCTGTTTGTCGGCACCCGCTCCGGAGGCCGCCTTGACCAGCACTTCCTGCGTGGGCACGGCCGCGAACAGCCTCGGCATGGCCGCGCCGGCGCGCGCGATGATGCGCCGGTAGCGCGCCAGCAGCGGGTCGGCACTGGTGTAGAACAGGCGCGGGTCGGTATTGGCGAACACGATGAACTGGGCGAAGCTGCCGGCAAAACCGGTGCGCGCGATGGCCGCCGCCATCTCGGTGCGCAGGCGCGCCACTTCCTTCAGGCCGAGCGCGTGGATGTCGGCCGGGGCCATCTCGATGGTGGTCTGGCGCATCACCGCCAGCAGGTAGTAATCGCGCCCGGACGGCAGCGCGCTGGCCGCGATCGACTCGCGCGCGGCCGGCAGATACTCGTTGCGGAGGAATTCTTCCAGCTCCTGCAGCGCCGGCGCCACGCGGTTGCGCAGCGCCGCCGGACCGGCCAGCGCCAGGGCGTCGCGCACCGGCTTGTCAATGCTGGCCGGGATCTGGCGGAACGGCAGGCCCAGCGCGCCCTCGGCCGCGTTCTCGCGCAGTTGCCTGAGGATGGACGGCACGCCGCGCACCGCCACCTTCGGCGCGACCCAGCCGGTGCGCATCCCTTCGCGCAATTGTTCGATCAGGCCGGACACGTGAGCCGGCACCGCGTCCAGGCGCGCCAGGTAGTTGCGGTAGTCGGTCTCGGTGGCGAACGGCATCTGCGCGGCCAGTTGCGCCAGCGTGAGGTGGATGCCGGCCCAGGAACTGATTGGCTGCGCCTGGAACGGGTACAGCGCGGCCGCCTTGACCGCCTGCTCCTTCTCCCACACGAACAGGTCGTAGGACAGCTGCTGCTGGGCGGTGAGTTTGTCGCGTTCGATCTGCCTGGCCTGTTCGAGCATCTTGCGCTGGTGCGCATTGGCGGCCCGGCTGGCGGCCAGGGTGGTGTCGCTCAGGGTGGCGTCGTAGCGGTAGTCGCCCACGGTGGTGGCGTATTCGGGCTGGTTTTGCAGGCGCCACTGCCAGTCGCTGTCGAACAGGGCGCGCGCCTGCTGGTCCGGCGTGAGGCGCTCGGGCGTGACGGCGGGGCCGGCAGCGGCGGCCAGCGGGGCAAGCATCAGGACACAGATGGCGATCAGTTTGCGCATCGGGTCATTTTAGCAAAGGCGCTGGTACGCACGCGGCACGGCAGAATTCAGGCGGCGTGCCCTTGTCCTGCCGCCTTGCCACCGCTGACTCTTTCGATGCCGCTCAGGTCGCGCCAGCTCTGGACCCCGGTGTAGCCGCCGCCGGCCAGCAGGGCGCGCACCTGGGCCGCCTGGTCGTAGCCGTGCTCCATCAGCAGCCAGCCTTGCGGCGCCAGATGGCGCGGCGCGCCGGCCACGATGGTGCGCAGGGCCGACAGGCCATCGGCATGGTCGGTCAGCGCGCCCACCGGCTCGAAGCGCAAATCGCCCTGGCCCAGGTGGACGTCGCCGTCGGCGATGTAGGGAGGATTGGAGACGATCAGGTCGAACGATTCGCCCTCGATGGCGGCGAACCAGTCGCTGTGCACGAAGCGCACGGCGGCGCGGTTGGCGCCAGCATTGGCGCGCGCCACCTCGAGCGCGGCGGCGCTGACGTCGAGCGCGGTGACGCCGGCATCGGGCCGGGTGTGGGCCACGGCCACCGCGATGGCGCCGCTGCCGGTGCCCATGTCGAGCATGCGGCCGCGCACGGGCAGGCGTTCGAGCGCCAGTTCGACCAGCAGTTCCGTGTCGGGACGGGGAATCAGCACCGCCTCGCTGACCGCAAAATCAAGGCCGTAGAATTCGCGCCGGCCGACGATGTAGGCAATCGGCTCGCCTTGCAGGCGCCGTTCGACCAGCGCGCCCAAGGTGGCCGCCTCGGGTGCGGTGAGCACGCGTTCGGACTGGGTGATCAGGCCGATGCGCGTGATGCCCAGCGCATGGCAGGCCAGGATGCGGTTTTCCAGCGGGTCGAGCGGCAGCAGTGCCTGCAGCGCGCCGACCCGGGTGCCGGCGCTGATCGTCAGCGCCATCAGCGGTTGCTGCGGCGTGCCAGTACGAACAGCAGCGAGGCGCTGATGATGGCCAGCCACAGCGCCGACCATTGCGGGATGGTCAGGCCAAGCAGGGTGTCGACCGCATCTTCGCACAAGCCGTCGGCCTCGAAGATCCATGGCAGGTAAATCGCGGTCGGGACTTTATTGAGCATGGTCTGCAGCGGATCGATGCCGCACGAGCTGCCCGGATGGGCCAGCACCCACAGCTGCTTGCCGGCGTAGAACAGGCCGGTCAGCGAACCGGCCAGCCCGAAGAAGCTCCACAGCTTGAACTGCCTGGCCGATGCCGCCGCCAGGCAGATCAGTCCACAGAAGAAGAAGGCGTAGCGCTGGATCACGCACAGCGGGCATGGCAGCATGTTCTTGTAGTGTTGCAGGTACAGCGCCGCGCCAAGCAGGGCGAAGCAGATGGCGGAGAGTGACATCAGGATCGTGCGGTTATTTGGCATCGGATAAGTCCTAGAAGTGTTTTTATTGGCGTCTCTTGACATGCGGCGTGGGTACGCCGCATGCGCAGTCTACAACGGACAGCTTACCAACTGCTTAATCGCCCAGCGCCGCCAGCAATTCGGCCTGGTGTTCGGCGGCCAGCGCGTTGGTCAGTTCGGTCAATTCTCCATCCATGATGAAGTCGAGTTTATACAAGGTCAGGTTGATGCGGTGGTCGGTCATGCGGCCCTGCGGGAAATTATAGGTGCGAATCCGCTCGCTGCGGTCGCCCGAGCCGATCAGGCTTTTGCGGGTGGCCGCTTCCTTCGATTGCTGCTCGCGCAGCTGCACGTCCTTGATGCGCGCGGCCAGCACCTTCAGCGCCGACGCCTTGTTCTTGTGCTGGCTGCGGTCGTCCTGGCATTCGACCACGATCCCGGTCGGCAGGTGGGTGATGCGCACCGCCGAATCGGTCTTGTTGATGTGCTGCCCGCCGGCGCCCGAGGCGCGGTAGGTATCGATGCGCAGGTCGGCCGGGTTGATGTTGACGTCTTCGACTTCGTCCGCTTCCGGCATCACCGCCACGGTGCAGGCGGAAGTGTGGATGCGGCCCTGGGTTTCGGTGGCCGGCACGCGCTGCACGCGGTGGCCGCCCGACTCGAACTTGAGCTTGGAGTAGGCGCCGTTGCCGATCAGGCGCACGATCACTTCGCGGTAGCCGCCCAGGTCGGAGACCGATTCCGATACCGTCTCGACCTGCCAGCGATTGCGCTCGGCGAAGCGCACGTACATGCGCAGCAGGTCGCCCGCGAACAGGGCCGACTCGTCGCCGCCGGTGCCGGCGCGGATTTCGAGGAAGATGTTGCGCTCGTCGTTGACGTCTTTCGGCAGCAGCATCTTTTGCAGGTCCTGCTCGAGCTGCGCCACGCGCCCCTTGGCGCCTTCGATTTCTTCCTGCGCGAAGTCCTTCATGTCCGGGTCGGCCAGCATGTCCTGCGCTTCGGCGATATCGTTCTGGGCCTGCTGGTACTGCTTGAACAGCGCCACCAGCGGACCGATTTCGGCGTGCTCGCGCGTCATCTTGCGGTAGGCGTCCATGTTCGAGGTCGCGCCTTCGCTCATGAGCAATTCGTCAAGTTCGACAAGACGGTTGGCCAGTTGATCCAGCTTGGCCAGCATCGATGGTTTCATAGGGTGCTCGGGTAGGGTAAAAAGAACGGCCGCGCGGCTGCGGCGCGGCACACACGGCGATGGCTGGGGCGCTAACGGCGGCCGCGGAACAATTGCGGCAGCAAGGTCGCGAGGCGGGCGCGCTCGTCGCCCTGGGCGCGGTGCAGCGCCTGCTGCGGGCCGTGCAGGAACTTGGCGGTCAGGCCCTTGGACAGGGCGTCGAGCACGGCCTCGACATCGTCGCCGCGCGCCAGCATTTTCCTGGCGCGTTCGAGTTCGAACAGGCGCATCGCTTCGCTGTTTTCCTGCAGGTCCTGGATCACCGGCACCATGGCGCGGTCATCGATCCAGTGCATGAACGACTGCACGCGCGTTTCGATGATGGCCTCGGCCTGGGCCACGGCGGCCTGGCGGCTCTCCAACCCGGTCTGGACCACCTGGCCAAGGTCGTCGACGGTGTACAGGAACACGTCGTCGAGGCGGCCGACTTCGGGCTCGATATCGCGCGGCACGGCCAGGTCGACCATGAACATGGGCTTGTGGCGGCGTGCCTTGATCGCGCGCTCGACCAGGCCCAGGCCGATCAGCGGCAGCGAGGAGGCGGTGCACGAGATGACGATATCGAACTGCGCCAGCTGCTCGGGCAGCGCGGCCAGGCGGATCGCCTTGCCGTTGAAGCGGTGCGCCAGCGTTTCGCCGCGCTCCATGGTGCGGTTGGCGATGGTGATGTTTTTCGGGTTCTGGGCCGCGAAGTGGGTGGCGCACAACTCGATCATTTCGCCGGCGCCGATGAACAGCACGTTCTGGTCGGAGATCTTGTCGAAGATGCGCTGCGACAGGCGCACCGCGGCGGCCGCCATCGATACGCTGTGGGCGCCGATTTCGGTGGTGCTGCGCACTTCCTTGGCCACCGAAAAGCTGCGCTGGAACAGCTGGTGCAGATAGGTGCCCAGGCCGCCGGCTTCGTCGGCCAGGCGCATCGCGTCTTTCATCTGGCCGAGAATCTGCGGTTCGCCCAGCACCATGGAGTCGAGCCCTGACGCGACCCGGAATGCATGGCGCACGGCGGCATCGTGCGGCAGCATGTACAGGTGCGGGCGCAGTTCGGCGAAGTTGAGCTTGTGGTAATCGGCCAGGAAGTGGGCGCTGGCGTCGAGCGGATTGGCGATGTCGCTGGCGGCGTACATCTCGGTGCGGTTGCAGGTCGAGAGGATCGCCGCTTCGTCGCCGCCACGCGCATCGATGCGGGCAAACCAGCCACGCGCCGCCTGCACCGCCTGGCCGAGCTGGTCAGGCGCAAGCGCCAGCTGCTCGCGAAGCGAGACCGGTGCGGTGGTGTGATTGAGGCCGACGGCGAGCAGTTGCATGGCTTTATAGGGTACGGTTTATGCCGTCATTATACCGTGATGTGTCAATGGCCTACCGAAAGGAGGGTTTTTTGGTGCAGGGCGGCAACGATGGCGGGCGCCGAAGCGGGACCCCGGGGGCTTGTTGCCGGGTGTTCATGAGGGCGCTAACTGAACTATTCGCGACGATATTGGTCTAAAAATAACAAACCCGCCGGAGGGCGGGTTTGTCGGGAATTGGGGTGGCCCCAGGGAACTGGGGCCTAAATCCTAGTGTCATCACCAGTAAGGGTGGCTGGGAGAGGACATTCCTAGCCATCAAATCATCGCACCATGTGCCCAAAAATCAAGCAGCTGTCAACATACACCGGCGCGCGCTTGAGGGCTATTTTTTCACGCCCCCAGTTTTTCCAGCCGGTACCCATAGCTGTACACCGGCACCAGCCGGAAGCCATTCTCCGGCCGCAACTGCAATTTGTTTCTTACGCGCGACACATGGGTATCCATGGTGCGCGAGGGCACCGCTGTTTCCCGGATCCACACCGCTTCATGAATATACGCGCGCGACAGCGGCCGGCCGATATTCCGAAAAAACAACAGTGCCAGGTAAAATTCCTTGTGCGTGACCTCGATCACGGTGCCGTCCATGAGCAGGCGCCCCGGCCGGGTCTCGAAAATATACGGTCCGAACTGCAGTTGTTCGGCCCCGTTCTGGGCCGGATAGGCGCGCCGCAGCAGCGCCTGCACGCGCGCCACCAGTTCGCCGCGGCGCAGCGGCTTGACCATGTAATCGTCGGCCCCGGCGCTGATGCCGGCCACGATGTCATCCTCGGCCGAGCTGCTGGTGAGGAACATCATCGGCGTGCTGGCTGGCAGCTTTTCCTTGGCCCGGCGCAGCACTTCGGTGCCGCTCATGTCGGCCACCTGCCAGTCGAGAATGAGCATGTCGACGCTGTCTTTACGTAGCTGTCCCAGCAAATCCTTCCCACTGTCAAACGACTGGCAGACGTGTCCAGCGGAGGTAAGGACCTGACATATCAGGTCTGCCTGGCTGCGGTCATTGTCTAGGACGGCAATTCTCATGGTGGCGTGTCGAACGTAAAAACGTGTTGTAGGTGGAGTCCTACCAGTGCAGATGAATAGTTACTCTGAATATAACAGACTTTTACAAAGCGCCACTAAATTGGGACACATTAATTTACACCCGGCAACGAACTGATCTGACGTGCCATGCCCCCGT